>CAYPNI010000009.1:15989-57447 GCA_964411925.1 uncultured Nitrospirales bacterium | reverse complement strand
ACGATCTGGTCGCGATTGAAGACCTCGGCAGCGGCACGTTGATCGACCTGACGCGATTCGGTCTGCCTGCGGAGCCGACCGTGCAGGAAGCGGTTGCTGCGGGGATGGACGTGGTCACGTTCAGCGGTGACAAGCTCCTTGGCGGTCCGCAGGCCGGAATCGCCGCCGGTAGCACGGAGATCATTGCGCGCATGAAGCAGAACCCGCTGTATCGCGCGCTCCGTGTGGACAAGATGACACTCGCCGCGCTTGAGGCGACGTTGCGCGCGTACCTGAACCCGGAGACGCTCGCCGAGCGCATACCAGTCTGTCGGATGCTTTCGGAACCGCTTGCGCACGTCGAAGCCCGCGCCCGGAGTATCGCAGAGGTATTTCGCGGCCACGGATTTGGGGTGTCGCTCCATTCGGCGAAGGCGTTTGCCGGTGGCGGGTCGTTGCCGGGTGAAGCCGTCGAGGACATTGCCGTGGTCGTGGCAGATGCTGCGCGCCGGGCCGATGATCTGCACGCGGCCTTGCGGCGAGCGGATCCGCCGGTAGTGGCGCGCATCGCCGATGGATCTGTTCTGCTGCACGCGCGGACGGTTAGTGACGACGATCTTCCGCTCATTCAGGCCGCGCTGTCGTCCCTGCGTTCATGAACTACCTGACCGCGGGCGTGCTGGGTCACGTGGACCACGGCAAGACCGCGCTGGTCCGGGCGTTGACCGGCATCGAAACGGATCGCCTCAAGGAGGAGCGCGAGCGTGGGATTTCGATCGTGCTCGGGTTCGCAGATGTCGTCCTGCCCGGGGGCCGCGTGGCGTTGATCGACGTGCCCGGCCACGAGCGATTCGTGCGCACGATGATTTCCGGTGCGACGGGTATTCGCGCGGTCCTGCTCGTCGTGGACGCCAACGAAGGCGTTAAGCCTCAGACGCGTGAACACTTCGACATCGCGCGCATCCTCGGCGTGCCCGGCGGGATCGTGGCGATCACAAAGTGCGACACGGCGGATGCCGCGGCAGTCACACGCGCCCGGGGCGAAATTGCCGAGCTTGTCGCCGGCTCGTTCCTGGCAAACGCTCCCGTGGTTGAAACCTCAGCCGTTACCGGACAGGGCCTCGACCCGCTGCGTGCCGCGCTGAGCGGTTTCGTTGCCGAGGCATTGCCGCAGACCGACGAGGGCATGGCGTATCTTCCCATTGACCGCGCGTTTTCCATGACCGGGTTCGGCACGGTCGTGACCGGCACGCTGCGGCGCGGCGCGCTCGGCGAAGGGGACGAAGTACAGATCTATCCCGGCGACAGCCGCGCGCGTGTGCGCCAGATCGAGTCGCACGCTGAATCCGTGACGCGCGGCCTGCCCGGGAGCCGCACGGCCGTCAACCTGCGCGGCGTCGAGAAATCGGCGCTGGGCCGCGGCATGGCGCTCGCGACGCCGGGTTCGATTGCTCCGTCACCATTGCTGGACGTGTCGATGACGTTGCTAACCTCGGCAGACGCACCATTGCGTGACGGTGAGCGTGTGCGGCTGCTCTTTGGCACGACTGAAGCGCAGGTTCGCGTTCGCTTGCTCGATCGTGACGCGCTGGAGCCGGGTGGCGAGTGCGTGGCGCAGTTGCACGCGGACACGCCCGTGCCGTTTCTGGCGCGCGAACGGTTCGTGCTCAGGACGATCACGCCGGTGGCGACCATCGGCGGCGGTGTGTTTCTCGGCGGAAGGACTCGCCGGCGGCCGCGCAGGCCGGAATCGGTCGCTGCGCTGAACACGCTCGCGCGGAACGACGTTGCCGAGGTGTTGGCGATGCGGGTGGCTGAAGCCGCGCCGGAATCGCTGGATTCCCGGCGTTTCGCGACGCTGAACCGATACGCGCCGCGCGATGTCGCCGCTGCTGCGGAGCGCCTGGGACTCGTCGCGATTGCCGACGGCCAACTGATCCCCCGCGCACAGGCCGAGAAACTCGCGGCCGCGCGCGCATCGGTCCCGGAATTGGACGAACCGACACGCATCACGGCGGTCGAGATTGAAACCGCGTTTCGCTCCGGCGGTCTGGAGCCTCCGTCCGTGACCGACGTCGTCGGGCGCGATCCCGCGCGCAATCGCGCGTATCGGCACCTGGTTGATGGCGGTCAGCTCGTGCCGACCTATGCGCAAGGCAAAGCACACACGCCCGCGAATGCCGTCGTCTTCCACCGCGACGCGCTCGCGCAGGCTCGCGCCGCGTTGGAGTCGGAGTTTGGCGAACGCGGAAGGTTCTCGACGCCGGACGCCAAGGCCGCGCTGGGTCTCTCGCGGAAATTCCTGATTCCGCTCCTCGAACACCTGGATGCCGAGCGTTTCACACGCCGCCGGGGGGACGTGCGCGAGTTTGTCCGCCGCGACGCGACTGCGCAGTCGTAGCGCCGCCACTATCGTAGCGCCGCCGTCCCGGCGGCAACCCGCAGTCATCGATTCGACGGGGTGGTTTGCGCCGCGCAACCGCGGTTCCACGAAATCCTGAACCGGGTGCCGTCTGCTACAGTACGCGCGGAGACGAACGGGGCCTGGTGGCTCCCCCGGTCTTCAAAACCGGTGAATCCCGCCACGCGGGATTGGTGGGTTCGATTCCCATCCGTCTCCGCCACCTACTTTCTTTCTGAGAAGAAAGAAAGTAGGCAAAGAAAGACTTGGATTGAGGACCGAACTCGATTTAAGTCGCACTTTCCGTCGATGAGTTTGGCGCAGTGTGACGTTCTACGGCAGCGGCAGGGCCACGGGTTTTCCGGTCTGGCCGGAGAGGTCAGCGGCGAACACGAGTTCGTGGGTTTTGTAGGCGTCGGCGACGTTGACGTGGGATTCGGCGTCGTTCCGGATGCACTCGACGAGATGATCGACTTCGCCCTGGAAGGGATGATGGCTGACGTCGCCGCTGTCGGGAAGGATAGTCGGCACTTCGACCCAGCCGGTTTGCCCGGGGAAATCCGTCCGTGAAAAGATTCGGTTGTTGCGGATCGTGCCTTCGGTGCCGACGAGGTTGATCGAGAAGACGTAGGGCTGGATGCACTCGATGCACGAGGCGACTTTGCCGATGCGGCCATCCGCGAACTTCAGCACGGTCACCGTGGTCGGCGCATATTCGTAGGCCGCGAAGTCCTTGCCCTTGCCGGCCGTGGCGAGTTGATAGACCTCGGCGACGTCCCCGCCCATGAACCACCGCAGCGCGTCCATCGCGTGACACCCCGCGGAGAGCAGCGAACTGCCGCCGACCGCCTTTTTGACGTTCCAGCCGTATTGGCCGTACCACGGGCCGATGCCGTGGAAATAATCCACTTCGCCATAAAACACGTTGCCGATCGCGCCGCCGCCGAGCTGTCGCTTGATGATCTCGAACAGCGGGTTCCACCGGAGCACGAAGCTCACGACCGACTTGACCTTCGTCTCGCGCACGGCGTCGCGGATGTCCCGAGCGTCCTGCAGCGTGACCGCCATCGCCTTCTCGAGCATCAGGTGCTTGCCCGCGCGCGCGGCGGCGACCGCTTCGTCGCGGTGCAGGTTTGGCGGGGTCGCAATCGCGACGATGTCGAGCCCGTCGTGCCGGAGCATCGCTGCGTAGTCGTCGTAGATCGCGCAGTCGATTCCGCACTCGGCCGCCTTGGCCCGGGCGCCGTCTTTCGTGCGGCCGCACAGCGCGACCACCTTGGTGTGCGGGTTCGTTTCGAATGCGCGAACGTGCTCACCCGAGACCCAGCCGGTGCCGACGATGCCTACGCCAAGGGTTCTCATCGAGTCGTGGTTCCTTTCGAGGTGGATCCGTGCGTGGACTGCATCCGAATCCGAGACTATACTTCCGGTTTCCCGCGAAAGGAAACACTTTGGATCAGCCTGCCGCGCTGGCGATCGCCGCGCACCCGGACGACATCGAACTGATGATGGCCGGCACGCTCGTGCTTCTGGGGCGAACGGGGTACGCGCTGCATGTGATGAACATCGCGGACGGTTCCTGCGGCTCGATGACGCAATCCGCGGCCGAGACTGCGAGACGCCGCCTGGCGGAGGCACAGGCGTCTGCCGCGATACTCGGCGCAATGTTGCACCCGCCGATCGCGCGGGACCTCGAAATCTTCTACAACGAATCGCTCCTGCGTAAAGTGGCCGCGGTGGTGCGCGATGTCGCGCCGGCCATCGTGCTGTTGCAATCGCCGCTGGACTACATGGAAGACCACACGAACGCGTGTCGGCTCGGCGTCACGGCGGCCTTCGTGCGATCGTTTCCGAATTTCGTCACCGATCCGCCGCGCCCGCCCGTGCCCGGCCCCGTCGCGGTGTATCACGCGCTTCCCTGGGGGCTGGAAGGCCCGCTGCGAGAAGCGATCGCGCCCGACTTCTTCGTGGACATCGCGTCCGCATTCGAGACCAAGCGGAACTCGCTCGCGTGCCACGCGAGCCAGAGGGAATGGCTCGATCGGACCCAGGGACTCGACAGCTACCTGCTCGCGATGGAGGAGTCGGCGCGGAAAATCGGCCGAAGGTCGGGGCGGTTCACCCTGGCGGAGGGGTGGCGGCGGCATTCGCACCTGGGGTTCGCGGGCCGGGATTTCGATCCGCTCCGCGAGGCGCTCGGCGAATCATTGGTTCAACCTTGTGGGGATGCACACTGACATGGCGATCAATCTGCTCACGACGCTCAAGGGATCCATGCTCGAAGACTACTTTCCGAAAGGCTGGGACCTCGCGGCGATCGACAAGTGCTGCGCGAGGCCGCCGGAGACGATTACGCGCCGCGAACGGTGGTGGAACAAGCGTTTCGAGCCGGTGGCCTGCGAGACGCTCGAGGATTTCGACGTGATGCTCGGCCACGAAATCGCCCGCGAGATCGCAGACGCGGCGGCCGCGCGCCGGCCGATCGCGTTCATCCTCCCCGTCGGGCCGATGGGGATGTACCGGTGGGCGGTCTGGTTCCTCAAGGAATGGGGTGTAAGCGGCAAACACGTCCACGGTTTCAACATGGACGAGTGGAGCGACGCGAAGGGCAACACTCTGCCGGCGAGCGACCCCGGCGCATTCCAGAACGCGATGGAGGGCGCCTTCTACGGCCCGCTCGGAAAACTCGCGCCGCCGAAGTCGCAGCGCCATTTCGCGACACGCGCGGCGCTGCCCACGTTCGGCCGGCGAATCCGCGCGCTCAAGCGCCGCGGCGCGAAACTGATCACTGTGTTCGGCATCGGCCGCGCGTGTCACATCGCGTTCTGGGAACCGCACTTCGCGGAGGAATACGCGACGATCAAGGAGTGGAAGTCCGCCGATTTTCGGCTTGCCGCGAAACTACACCCGATGACCATCGAACAAAACGCGATCACGAGCTTCAAGAGCCGGACCACGCTCGTATCCACGCGCGCGAACACGGTCGGCCCGGGGCTGTTCCTGCAATCCGATCGCATCATCGGCGGCTGCGACGGCGCGCTCGGCCGCGGCATGATGTGGCAGGGCATGTCGCTGTGGATGACGCTGCACCACAAACCCACGCCCTGGATCCCGAGCACGTTCATGCCGACGCTCGCGGGACGGTTGTTTTTCCTGAGCGAGTTGTCGGGCCCGCTCGTCGCGGAGTGCAATTGACGCCGTAAGCAGTGGCCAACGTGAGCGTTCACTCACGGGCCGCGCGATCGCCTCGAGGATTTCGGGCGGTGCGGATCGAAAATTCAATGCTGTCCCGCGCGCTCGGGATGCTCAACATTACACCCACACTAGATTTACTGGACAAATAGGCATTAACGGTATAGAGTCGTGGGTGGGGCGGGAAGCGGTCGCACGCGAGGTGCGATTGCCATGGACGAACGCGAAGCCGGTACGCCAAACCCGAACGCCGCCCCACCTGAGATCGAGACGGACTGGACCCGGCGACGGGTCGCCGCTGGACCACTGATCGAAGACAGGGATCTCAAGGCCCTTCGTGATTTCTTCCATGCGACCGGCGGAAGCGTTTTGTTCTGCCTTAGCGCCGTCTCGATCTTCGCCGGATTATCGTCGATCGTTGGGCCGGTGTTGGGGACGACATCGGCGCTGAGCAAAACACTGCCCGCCATTGGCGCCATCGGCGCATACGAATTCTGCCTGTTCGCGGTCATGCTCGCGCTGGTCGTGCGCTGGGCGATTGTGCGCGACTCCGTGTCGCTGTTGATTCTCGTCGCCGTTTTTCTCGTCACGTCGGGCATGCTGGTGTCCACGGTTGCCAACGACGCGCCCCTGGCCGTCCTTGGAGTGGGCGCGACCGTAGCCGCTGTAGCGCTGACACAGTTGGCGGCCATTCGCAGCCACATCTGCCCACAGTTCGGCAACTGGGCGATGTCTGGCGTTGCCGTCCTGTTCCTCTGGAATGCTCTTGCATCGCCGTGCATCGCGTACTACATCGGCGCGGACGTCGAAGCGGTCCGCCTCGCTTCAGACGTGTGGCCCGTTTCGGCATGGATTCCGGTGGTCGCCGTAGCGTTGCTCTTCGTCGATGCCGCGAGGGCGAAACCGGCCGACGCACAGCAGCGAACGGTCTTCCTGCGCAGCCCCGCGATGGCCTGGACGTTTATGGCCACGCTCGTCGCCGGAACGGCCGTCCATGTCTACGCGGCACGGTACGTCTTCGACATACCGTTCTATTTCGTGGATTACGTTCCGCTCATCGGTATCGCGTCGTTGACCATACTCGAGATCGCGCGTGGCTTCGGCCTCTTGACGCGCCCAGCCGCGTACGGCGCAGGCGGATTGGCGTTGATCGCCATGTCGATGGCCGTCATCGTCGAGTCCTACGATCGCGAAGCGGGCCTCGGTTACGGCCTGATGCTGCGCCCGGCCTTCACGATGCTCGCGATCGCCGCCGCGCTGATGTGGATGGCATTGCGGCATCGAATCCGCGATCTTGCCACCGTTGCGGCAGCGTATGTGTTCGCCGCGGTCGTGTTCTGGACGCCGGTGACCGGCAGCGGAGGCGTGCAGAGGGTGGACGGCGACGTATTCGGAACGGGCGCGGCGATTCTTGGTGTAGTCGTTCTTCTCCTCTATCGCCAACCGCAACTTTGGATAGCGGCTGCGACACTCACCGCCCTCATCGGTCCGCATCTCCCGCCGCTGAACGGCTGGTTGCGATACGACGAACTGGTCGACGGCGACCGCCTGTCGCTCAAGGGGATGTTTTTCGGCATAGGCGTCCTGCTCACTGCCCTATGGTTCGGCCGGAAGGTGCCGCCCGTGTTGTTGTGGCTGGGCGCAGCGGCACTGGGCATCTGCGCAACGACGTTCGCCGGATTCCGCGAGACCGACGCAGCCGTCTACGCCGCCATATCGTTCGCGGGTATCGCGGCCGTTGCGTTCTGGCGTACGCGCGACACCATCGGCAGCCTGCTGCTGTGCATTCCCGCATCGCGTCTCATCTATCTTGGCGCGAGCGAAGCCGGCGGCTGGCGCTACATCGTCGCGGGCTTCGCGCTGCTCGCGATCGGCGCGGTATGGAGCGTTCGCAATCAGAATCGATTGCGACTCGCACAGCCCGGGCGCGAAACCAACGGAATCTGAATTAGACGGCACGGATTGGCGGTGTACCCGATACGGATTGGATTCTGCCGATGTCCGACGCGCAATCGTATCCCGCCGCGTGGAGAGCTTCGACGCAGGACGCGGCCCGATCGGCGGGAATGGACGCGACCAGGCCGCCGCCGGTCTGCGGGTCGAAGAGCAGGGGATAGGCGTCATTGTCGCGCGTTGGTTCGCTCGCATCGATGTCGGTTGCGGCTGCGGCGTTTGCCGGATACAACGTCGAGCGGATGCCCGCGCGCGTGGCGAATCTGGCGCCTTCCAACACCGGCACGCTGTCGAGCACGACTTCGGCGCCGACCTTGTACTTGCGCAGAAGATTTAGCAGGTGGCCGGCGAGGCCAAAGCCGGTCACGTCGGTGCAGGCGGTCGCGTCATGGCCGAACAGGATGCGCGCGGCATCGGCGTTGGACCGCGTCGCGAGGGCGACAGCCTCGGCGATCCACGGCGATCGCGCTTCACCGCGCATATCGGCGGCAAATATTGCGCCGATGCCGAGCGGTTTCGTCAGGATGAGGCGATCGTCTGGTTGCGGTCTGGTGGCGTTCAACAGCCTTTCACGCGCGATGACGCCGTTGACGCTCAGGCCAAACTCGAGGCGCTCGCCTTCGATTGTGTGTCCGCCGATGAGGGCCGCGTGCTCGGGCATGAGCACGCTGAGCGCGCCGGCCAGCAAATCGACGAGCGTGTCTTCCTGCACCCCGGGGTGTGCCTGGGGCAGCGTGGCGACGGCCAGCGCCGTGTGCGGCGTTGCGCCCATCGCGTAGATGTCCGAGAGGCAGTGGACCGCGGCGATTCGACCTGCAAGGTACGGGTCGGCGACAAGAGCGGGGAACGCGTCAATAGTGTGCACCGACAACATGCCGTGGGGCGGCTCAACGATCGCAGCGTCATCGGGCGAGTCCAGCCCGATGATCACGTCGGGGCGCGACACGGTTTGAAGCCGATCAAGCGCGCGTTGCAATACGTCGTGACCGAGTTTCGCACCGCACCCCGCGCACTGCATGGGGTCGCGAGGTTCCGGCCTTTGCGGGGATGACAACGTGGAGGAATCGGCCCGCGGGTATGCTCGCCCTCCCATACGCCCTCCCATCGGGAGTCGTTGATACTTCGCCATCCACGTGCGGTCGATATGGTCCTTCCAACGCCAGACCCACGCGCCCTCGGCGGAGAATCCTCCCCAGGACGCAACGGCATGGCGGTTTCCCGTGCTGATGAGTGACAGGTGTCGGGCCTGAGGTTCGTAACGTTCCAGCGGTTCGTTCGCCAACCATCGCCGCAGGTTCTCCGCCAGTGGCGGCCCTTCACGCACCGCGAACACGCCCGATTTCGGCCGCGGCGCGTGTTGCAAGCTCGCCGCGTCGCCGGACGCGAACACGTTCGGGTGCGAGATGCTTTGGAGCGACGCGTTCACCGCGACGAAACCCTGTTCGTCCGTGGCGAGTCCGCACCCGCGCAGCCACTCGAGCGGCGCCGCGTGCGTCGTCCAGATCAGCGTGTCGAAGGGAACGGACCGTCCCGACTCGCACCGGAGTTCGCCCGCAATGACTTCGGCGACACGTTCCCCCGAGTGCACCACGATGCCGTGCCGCTGAAGCGCGCGCGACATACGTCGCCGCACGCTCTCCGCGTGCGACGGCAGAATGCTCGTGCCGGCTTCCACGAGGGCGAACTGAACGCTTCGGGCCAGCGCGGTCGGCCCGTCGTTCAGCCGGTGCCGCATGGCGAGCGACAACTCCACGCCGCCGGCCCCCGCGCCAACGACGACGATGCCGTGCGCCCGCGGCGCGCGGGCCAGGTCATCCAGCAGCGCCTCCCAGCGCGCGATGAGGGCGTCAACCGGCTTGGCCGGCCACGCGTGCTCGCGCGCGCCGGGCACGTCCGCGAATTCCGGTCTCGATCCGGCGTTGATGGCGAGCACATCGAAGGGCACTTCGGGGCGGCCCGCGCAGTGCAGGATGCTCCGTTCGAAATCGATGCCGGTTACTTCGGCGTGGCAAACCCGCGCGCCGGCTGCTCGCGCGAGCGGTCGCACATCGATGTGGCACTCCGCGTGCCTGTAGTGCCCCGCGATGAATCCGGGCAGCATCCCGGAGTAGGGGGCGAGCATGTCGCGCGCGACCAGCGTGAGGTTGCACGGCGGCGCACCCATCATCCCGAAGCGGCGCAGCACCTCGACGTGGCTGTGCCCGCCGCCGACCAGCACCAGCCGCGGGCCGGTGCTCATGGAGCCGGCCGCCATTCGCTCGCGGCGATCGCGAGCAACGCATCGTCGGACGATCGCCACAGGCCGTGCCGGAACCGGCGGACCCCCGCGGTACTGTCGGGAAGTTCCTCGCTTCGCGAGGCGAGTTCCTCGCCGAGCCGGCATTCCTTCTTGAACGTGATCTCGAACATCGCCGGAAGGTACGCATCGAGCACCGTGATCGGGACGGCTTCGAGACACCAATCGACGTAACTCGCGCTATTGGCGTGCTGGTTCGTATCGAGCTCGCTGAACCGGACATGGAAGCTGCGGGTGCAGTGGATCTCCGCCGGCGGGTTCATCCGGTCAAAGGCGTCGTCCAGCGCCCGGTCGGGATATTCGCCGTAGTGCTCGCTCACGAACGCGGGGATGCGCACGATGCGCTTGGGTTCCCCGCCCAGCATCACCCAGCGGCCCGTCGCCGAGGCCAGGGCCCCGCCGTCCTCGGAGGTCACCCGCCATTCTCGCGTGGCGAACATGCCCTTGAAGCGCGAGCCCCAGGTCTCGACGATCACTCGCTCGCGGCGCAGCGGATACCGCGCCACCTCGATCCGCAGGCGATTCATCATCCAGACGTAACCCGCCTTATACAGGGCGCCGCCGTCCACGCCCACCGCGTCGCCGTGGCACACGGCGGCCTCCTGCAGGTAGTTGAACAGGGCCACGGGCGTGAGCCGGGCGGCCCGATCCGTCTCGAAAAAACGGACGTCAAATGGGGTTCGGTACCGCATTGGCGCTGAATGGTACGGAATCGGGCGATTCCGGGCAATTGCCACGGGTCTGGCGGCCCGGCGTTCACAAAAAGCGGTCTACGGTGCTGCAATCCGCGCACTTAGGAGGCGCGTGGAGGGGAGTGGCAAGTTGCCTTTCCTTTGGTGGACAATGGGATTACAATACGGCGTCTGGGGGTGGCGTGGCCCGCTCGACAAAGGAGATGGTCCGATGAACGTCAAAAAACTCGTTGCGACGGCCGCATTGTGCGCGTTGCTCCTTCTTTTCATCGGGATCGCGGCTCCCGCGGCGCACGCCCAGAACGATTCCGATGCCGCAAAAACCGTGGACAAGCAAATCGCACAACGCAAAGGCGTGAGCGGCTCGCTCGCCAGCGGCAAAATCGCCGAAGAAGGCTCCGGGCCCACCAAGTCGCAGATGGCCATCGGCATTGGTTCGTGCGTCGTGATGATTATCGTCGTCAAGTGGCTCTAGGCGGTTTGGGTCCCGTCAGCCAGCGCAAAGGGAGCAATCAGCGAGTGGGGGATTACTCTGTCCACACTGAAGAAGCCTGTCTGCTGATTGTGGACGACGAGAGCATCATTCTCGATATTCTTCAGGAGCACCTGGGCACCAAGGGCTACGACTGTGTGGTGGCCAATACGCCGCGCACGGCGCTTGAGCTGTTGCGCACGCGCGAGGCCTGCCTGTTGCTGACGGACATCATGATGCCGGAGATGGGCGGCATCGAACTCGCCCGTGCCGCGCGCATCATCTGTCCGGATTTGAGTGTCATCGTGATGACCGGCAAATCGGACGCGACCAGCGCGATCGCGGCGCTCCGCGCCGGTGCCGATGACTACGTGCTCAAGCCGTTCGACTTCGAAGAGATGCAGATATGTATCGACCGCGCGCTCGAGAAGCGCAGGCTGGTCCGGGAGAACCGCACGTATCGCGACCGCCTGGAAGAGCGCGTGCAGGAGGCGACTTCCGACCTTGAGCGCGCCAACCAGCGCCTGAGCGAGACGGAACGCTACCTCAGCAATCTCATCAACAGCACCGTCGACGGGATCATCACCGTCTCGCAGGATGACCGGATCACGTTTGCCAACCGCGGCGCGCAGCATATGTTCGGATACGCGGGAGAAGACCTGGTCGGCCGGCCCATAGGCGAGTTCTATATCGGCGGCACGGAGGAAGCCAAGTACGTCCGGCGGGTCATCTCGCCCGATCGGCCGCTCCAGAACTATGAGACCGAGTTCAAGCACCGCGAGGGCACGCCGGTGCCTGTCAATCTTTCGGTCTCGGTCGTGCTGGGTGCCGACGACAAGCCCGCGTCCATCGTGCTGATGTGCAAGGACATCACCGAACAAAAACGGCTCGAACAGGAACTCAAGGAAATGACGATCCGGGACGGGCTGACCGGGTTGTACAACCTGCGCTACTTTTATGAGCGGCTCGAGGCCGAAATCGAGCGCGCGAAACGCCAGAAGCATCCGCTTTCGTTGCTCCTGCTCGACATCGACCGGTTCAAGTCGTACAACGACGCGCACGGGCATCTCGAGGGCGACCGCGTGCTGCGCGAGGTCGCGCGCGTCATCTCCGAATGCACGCGTGAACACGTCGACTTGGGGTTCCGCTACGGGGGCGACGAATTCATGGTGATCCTGCCCGAGGCGTCGGAGGAAACGTCATTGCGCATCGCGCAGCGTATCCGGGAGTTGTTCGCGTCGCGACGGTTCGACTTGCTCACGATGAGCGTGGGATTGATGAGCTATCACGACAGCTATTCGCCGCGGACGTTCATCCAGTTCACGGATTCGATGATGTACGACGCGAAGCGATCCGGCGGCAACCAGGTTACCGTATACCGGACCGAGGACTACGAGAAGCCGGCCGAAGTGGATACGCCCGAGCCGAACCCCGCGTAACTAACGCGCTATCGCGCGGACGCTTCCTTGACGTCGAGCAGGGTGCGTTCGAGCGGATTGATCAGGCGGGTCACGATCACCTGCTCGCCGTCTTCGAGCCCCTCGGAGACGTAGACAAACTGCCCGTCCACGTGTGACTCTTTCACCTTGCGTGTTTCAAGGCGAACCGCCGAGGTTTCGGTGTCGGGCGCTGCCACGTAGACCGTGCGCATGCCGGAGGCGTCCGCGTCAAAACCGACCGACTCCGCGGGCAGGCGCACGACGGACTTGGCGACCTTGCCGGGGATTCGCACGCGGCAGAACATGCCCTCCACGAGCGGCAGGCTGCCTTCGCGAGGCTGGCGCGCTTCCTCGCCGGGGATGTTCACGATGAGCGTGACCGTGCGGGTCTCTTCGTCGTAACGGGCGACGCGCTCGAGCGTGCCTTCCCACCGGTTCGCCGTGAGCGATTCGGACCACGCGACTTCCACGGGCACGTGGGCCGTCTCGCGGAACCACGCGCGGCCTTGCGGCGCATCGTCGGAGGCGAACTGAATCCACTGACTGACGTCCAGGCTGTTCAGCGGCACGGCGATTTGCAGCGTCGAGTCGTCCACCAGCGTCAGCAGCGGGTTGCCCGGCGCGATCCATTCGTTCGTCTCGACGTCCACGTCTTTGAGGCGCCCGTCGAACGGCGCGCGCACCACGGTCCGCTCGAGATCGGCCTGCGCGCGTTCGAGCGCCGCCGTCGCCGCGGCCAGATTGCTTCTGGCTTCTTCGATCCGCAGGGGATAGAGCGCCAGGCTCTGCGCGAACTGGCTGTACGCGTCCTGCGCAAGGTTGTATTGCGTTTCCCGCTGTCCGACCGCCGTCTCGGACTCGATGTTTTCGTCCTTGAACAGCCGCATGGATCGTTCGTAATCGCGCTTGGCCACGTCGCGCGAACTGGCGTACGTCGAAAGCCGCTCTTTGTCCGTTGCGTACTGCTTTTCCAGCCGCGCGATCGCCGCGGACAACTGTTCCACGTTTGCCTGCGCCTCCGCGACGCGTGCGCGGTAGTCGCGGCTGTCGATTGTGAACAGCGCCTCGCCCGCGGGGATGACTTCGCCGATTTCCAGGCGCGGATGCACGCTCTCGACCCGCCCGGAAACTTCGGGCGACACGGTGACCTCGTCGCGCGCGCGGGCCTCGCCGAAGCCGGTGATGTGCACCGTGACATCTTCGTGGCGCACGCTGAGCACATCGACACGCACCGCGCGCTCGGCGATCTCCGCCTGGACGGGCGGTTTCTTGCGCGCGGCCATGCCCAGAGACAGCACGACTGACACGACAATCACCACCAGGCCCAGACCAAGACTGACGAGTATGCGCCGGGCTTCGCCGGATTCCTTTTTCTCGCTCATGGACTCCCCAACCTGCTTGCTCACTCGCTTACTTGGCCACGAGTGCTTCGCTTTTATCCCGATCAAGGCATTCCTGAATGCGCATGTAGACTTCACCCCATTTGCGGGCGGTTTCAGGGCCGACGCGATCGAGCAGTTCGACCAGCGTTCGCAACGATTCACCTTCGAAGGCGCCCGCGGCCTCTTCGCCTTCGAGCGTCAGCGAGATGCGAATCTCGCGGCGATCCGTCTCGCTGGAACGCCGCTCCACCAGGCCCAGATCCACGAGCTTGTCTACCATGGCCGATGCGGACGGAGAGGATACAAAAGTCGCGGCGGCGAGTTCTTTGAGGCTCAGGCTGGGCCGGTTCCGGATGACCGTAAGCGTGGTCAGTTGCGCGACCGAGAATTCGCGTTGGCGTCCCATCGAACGCGCGGCCGAGCGGGGATTCCGCACGAGGATGCGCTCCTGGAGTTCACGCAGGGTTTGATGCAGCGCCTTGGCCTGGTCCACAATGGAACTATCAAGCGGTTCTGACACGGCAATTCACAGCAGGAAAGTTAGACGGCCTAAACAACAGGGACTTCAACACCAAGACCAGGTTTCGTGTTCCGAGGTTTCGATTCGCCCGCAGTGAAAGCGGCGACCTAATAACCGCCGCGAAGGCTTCAGAAATTCGCTGTGTTAGGATGAACGACCGGAATGGCGGCATCGAGCGGGGGATCGACTCGGGATCGTCGGCCAGCCGGTGCCGGGGGAATCCCGCCCTATATTGCAACGTTCCAATCTTCGGATCGGAGGCACGCCGTGAATCGAAAACTTTGGTGGATTGCAATTCTCGTTTTCGGCACGAGCGTTGGCGCGTCTTCCCAGGACTTGCCGCCCGAACTCAAACACCTGGAGTCGCTCGCAAGCGATCAGACGGCGCTCGTCGATTCCGCGCGGCGGTTCCATCTCCAGCAGCAGTCGCTGATCGAGTGGGACCTCAGGATGATCACGGACTACAACCGCCAGGGCGAGCGGCTGTTGGCGGAAGAAAAGCAGCGCGAACTGAACCGCCGGGTCGATCTGCTCGAGGCGCAGTGGAAATGGATTCTCGCGCGATATCCGAACGACGCCCGCGCGAACAATTACTATGGCGAATTCCTGTTCGATTACGGCGGCGACGAGGCCGCGGGCCTGAAGCACTGGCTGACCGCGGTGAAACTGGACGATACCTGCGCACCCGCGCACAACAATCTCGGCATCCAGTATTTCCACACGGGCAACTACGCCGAAGGTCTCCAGCACCTTCAGCGCGCGGTCGAACTGGAACCGGACAGTCCCGATTACCTGTACAACATGGCGCAGATGTATCTGATCCACTTTCATGTGCTCGAAGGCGCGCTCAAACTCTCGCACGACAAGATTTACCGGGAAGCCATGAAGATGTCGAAGAAGGCGGCCGATCTGGCGCCGGAGGATTTCGACATCCTGCAGGATTATGCGGTCAACTTTTACGCCGCGGAGAATTTCGGCGTGGAGGTGGATTGGAGCGAGGCCGCCGAAGCCTGGCGCCGCGCGTTGCCGCATGTACGCACCGAAGACGAGAAGTTTTACGCGCTGCTGAACGAGGGCCGGGCCTGGATTCGCTCGTCCAAACCGCAGAACGCGGTCCGGCCTCTCGAAGACGCGATCGCGATGAACTCGGCCAGCGACGTGGCGAAGGAACTGCTCGCGAAGGCGCGGGGCGGGACGCAGTAGGGGCGGCCGGCGTGAACGTCGCAGCACGCGAGATCGCGGGCCCGATCCCATGGTGGAGGGTGCGTGTGTCACCGGCGCGCCAGGCGGCGGGGATCCTCTTGCTGGTGTGCGCGGGGGGGTTCTTCTACGCGATGCTGGGTCTCGGGATGCGGTTCTTCGCCGTGACCTCGATTTCGATGGAGCCCACGTTGCACGATTCGGACCGTGTCATGGCGCTGCCGTCGAAGAGTTATCGGCGGGGCGATCTGGTAGTCCTGAAAGACCCGCTCGCGCGGAACGGCCACATCATAAAGCGCGTTGTCGCCATGCCGGGCGACACGGTCGAGGTGTACGGCGGAGCATTGCACGTGAACGGCGTGTACATCTCCGAGCCGTACCGTCCCGAGCCGATCGATTACGTATTGGAATACGAAGTGCCCGATAACGAAGTGTTTGTCCTTGGGGACAACGCGAATTGGAGCACCGACAGCCACAATTGGGCCGCGGCGTTCAAGAAGACCAACGCCGTCGTGCCGGGCGCGGTCGCGCTCGATTCGATCGTCGGCCGGGTGCGGTATCGGTACTTGCCGTTCGGACGGATCGGCCCGGTGCAACCGTACCCCATCGACGAATTGCTGCAGCCATGATGGGTGGCGCGGTGCGGTTCGCATGGCGCCTGCCGGGCGGCTACAATACGGGCCTGGACGGCTGATCTTCCGGCCGCATCGCAAACGTCTATGAGCCGGCCGTATTTTCGCGAGTACACCATGGGTTTTGGCGGGGGCGGAGTGACGTACTACGTCCAGCTCCTGATCTTCGTCAACATCGCTGTTTTCGTTTGCCAGCTTCTCCTCGAAATCCCGTTCGGCTACTCCCTGATGCCTCCGGGCGGGCCGATCACGCTCGACTGGCTCGCGTATTCCACCGGCCGCCTGTTCCAGGGGTGGGTCTGGGTGCCGTTCACGTACATGTTTCTGCACGGCGGCCTGTCGCATCTGTTCTTCAACCTGCTGCAGCTCTTCTTCTTCGGGCCGGACGTCGAGCGTACGCTGGGCACGCGGCAGTTCCTGCGGTTCTTTCTGATCTGCGGCGTCGCCGGCGCGCTGGCCAATCTCGTTCCGTGGGCCGTCTGGGGCACGAACGTGCCGGTGCTGGGCGCGAGCGGAGCCGTGCTCGGCGTGCTGGTCGCGTTCGCCGTAGTCGATCCCGACCGCGAGATTTTCCTGCTGCCGCTCCCGTTCCCGATCACGGCGCGCGGCGTCGTGATCATCTTTGTCATTTTGAATCTGGTCAACGGGCTCTCGGGCGGCTCCGGCACCGCCGTGGCCACGCACTTCGGCGGCATGATCGCCGGGTTCGGCTACATGAAGCTGCGGCCAATCTTGTTGCAGCGGACGTGGCAGCGCCGGGGCGACAAGGTGCGCAAATCCAAGACGAAATCCAAGGACGGCGCGGACGGCGACGAGTCCAAGTTGGCCGATGCGATCGACAATATCTTCAAGTTCCAGGGCAAGGACCGGCGGTAGGGAGGCGCAAGGGCGCGGGCATGTTGGGGATGACTGGAATCCAGGAGTTGCTGGTGCTGCTCCTGGTCATCGGCGTGCTGAGCGCGACCGGTCTGTGGCCCCGGATCATCCAGGGTCTGCGCGACCTGCGCGGCGATTCGCCTTCCAGCCGCGACATGAACGCCCAGGAAATGGACATGTGCTACAAGATTCTTGGACTATCGCCCGGCAGCACGTGGGACGAGATCGAGAAGGCCTATCGACGCAAGGCCCAGATCCATCATCCCGATAAAGGCGGCGACGAAGACGCCATGCGTGTCCTGAACGACGTCTACAATCGCCTCAAGAAAGCCCGCCGATCGACAGGCTAGACGCCGCCGAAGATCCGTTTTTGCGAGGAGAGGGTTTGCGTCCGGACGATCCCGCCGCACCGGCAATTTGCATCACCGGTTGCGGTTGTCGTGCTGAATTTCTTCGACGCGTTCGCGCACTTCCTCGAGATGGCTCTTCCAGTCGGTGTCCTGCCGGCGATCTTCTTCCCGGCGATCCGTGCGCCGCCGGTTGGAGTTGTTGACCTTCTGGTCGTGGTCCAGCCGAAGGTCGCTGCGGCGGTCATTGCCCGTGCGCCGTTCCCATCCGCGTCGTTCGGCGTTGCGGCGGTTCGTGTTCCAGCGCACGATTTCGTCGCGCCGCGCGAGCAACAGTCCGCCCACGCCCAGCAGCAGCACGACCGAGCCGATGACGATCCAGATCACGTGTCGAAGTTCCCCCGTTGCCTGAAGTGTACCACTACCCCGCTTCGCGCGAGTGTGCGTTTACGCCGAACGCGCCGCCGACTCTACCACCCCGTCGAACCGGAAAATCACGACGGTCATGTCGTCGATCGGTTCCTTTCCGGCCATGTGCCGCGTGGCACCGGCCCGCAGGTCGTCGAGCACCTCGCTCGTGGTTCGCTCGCCGGAATTGCGCACTTCCGCGACGAGCCGCGCATCGCCGAACATTTCGTCCGTCGCGTTCTGCGCGTCGGTGAGGCCGTCGCTGTACACCACGATCGTGTCGCCGGGTTCAAGCGTGACGGTGCCCGACCCGAAATCGGCTTCCGGCACGATGCCCAGAGGATAGCCCGCCTCACATTCGAGCCATTCAGTGCCCCCGCCGCGCGCGTGCGCGAGCAGCGCGGGCGGGTGTCCCGCGGAACTGAACGTCGCGGTGCCGGCGCGCGGGTCAACCACGAGCAGAAACAGCGTCACGAACCGGTGGGTCGAGCCGATGCGCTTGTGGAACTCGGCATTGGTCTTGGACAGCAGCACCGACGGCGGCAACGACTCGCCGGCGAGCGTGCGCAGGATGCTCGCGCATTGCGTGCTCAACAGCGCTGCCGACAGCCCCTTGCCGGTCGCGTCGCCCAGCACGATCGCGACGTTGCCGTCCGGGGTGACGAAGTAATCGTAGAAGTCGCCCCCGACTTCCTTGCTGGCCTGGCTCCACCCGGTCAGATGCACGCCCTCGACCTGCGGCGGCGTCTCGGGCAGCAGCGTCTGCTGGAGTTCAGCGGCGATGCGGAACTCGCTCTCGAGCCGCTCGCGCCGGGCCGATTCCTGGCTGAGTTCGTGGACGTATTCCTGGATCGAGATGGCCATCGTGTTGAACGACTGCGCGAGATCGTTGAACTCGTCCTTGCGCGACATCCGCAGCCGGTAGTTCAGGTTCCCCGCGCCGAACTCCCGCGCGCCCCGCGCCAGCTCGATCAGCGGCTTCGACAACCCGCGGCTCAGGAAGATGCTCGTGATGACGGCGAGCATGAACATGGTCGCGCCGACCACGGCGAGTACGCCCAGGCGGTCGAGCATGTAGGTCATCTGACCGCTCGTGTCGTGCTCGATGTAGAGCGCAAACGCTTCGTCCGTGGGTTCGTACATCAACACCGTGACCACGCCGATGTCGCGTCCGACAAACCGTGTGTCGAACCGTTCTTCGGGGGACTCGGGCAAATCGGCCAGAAATTCGGTGCAAAATCGCGAAATGCCGCGCAGCATCTGCGGCGTGGTTGACGTGTCTTCGCGGGTCTGCGATGCGCGCACGTTGCCCTCGCGATCGATCACGGCCATGCGCTTGTACTGGTTGCCGAAGGGGCCGCTGACCATGAAATTGCGCAGCGCGTTCTCGATCGAGAGCGGCTTGAGCAGCTCGGCCAGACGCTCGCCGCTGACGCTCAGCTGTACTGTCCCAGGCCGGTGCGGCAGCGGCGCGTACACGTACTGGTCGTGCATCAGGCCCGGTTTTGCGCCGCCCGTCGTGACCATCGGCGCTTCGCCCGGCTGCATCGGCGTGACGTCGCGCGACGCCGCAACCGGCGCGCCCGCCTCGGCGAGGGACTGTCCGCGCGCGTCGGTGACCACAATGCCGTCCAGCGCGAACCCGGAATCCCCGGCGTTTGCGCTCTCGAGCGCGCGCGCCAGCCGGTGCGCGAGCAGTTCGGGCTGTTCGCCGTTGCTCTCGGAAATCTCCGTCACCTCGGCGACAAGTTCGGCCTGGAGCGCCATTTGTTCGGCGAGCCGCGTCTGCACGAACGGTGGGACGTTGATCGCATGGTTGAGGTTCGTTGTGGTAATCGTGGTCAGCCCCGCGCCCGCGCGCCAGTTCGCCGTCCAGTTGTCGAAACCGTAAATGATCAGGATGACGATGGTCATCGCCGTGACCACGAGAAACACGAGGGCGGTAATGGTGAGGTTGAGCCGGGTACGGAAACGCAGGGCCATCAGCCGCCCGTGTTCCGGCCGGCCCAGGCGCTTTCGTCGGCCGCGACCCGGACGGCGCGCGAGAACCGGCGCACGGCCGAGGCGGCGTCTTCACCCTCGTGCACCGCGAACATCCGCTCGAGATTGGTGATTTTGAATACGCGGTGTATCTCCGGCGCGACGTTGCACAGGCGCACGCCGCCGCCGGTCTTGCCGAGGACCTCGTTAATGCGCAGCAACTCCGTGATGCCCTGGCTGGTCATGTAAGTCACGTTCTTGAAGTCGATCAGTAAATGCAGCCCGGGTTTGCCGCTGATGTGCGCGACGATCTGGTTGCCGAAATCGGACACGGTCGTCTGATCGAGCATCACGGTGCCGACGACCGTCCCGACCTCGATGCCGTCAATGGTTTCGTATGTGAGCAGCGGTTTCGCGTCGGTCATGATTCAGCAGTGTCGCCCAGCGCCGGCCGCGGGTTACGCGCAGGCCTGCGAAAACGTCTGGCGGTTGAACACCATCTCGAGACACTTCGTCTTCGCGTTGAACCGGACGTCTTCCATGAATTCCTTGATCAAACACACGCCGCGGCCGCCGAGCTTCGAGCAATCCGCCATCTCGACGGAATCCACGTCGAATCCCTTGCCCTCGTCCCGGACGCACACGCGGCACGTTTCGCCTTCGTCGTAAATGGTCACGTGCACGCGGCGGTTCGGCTCGTTCGCGTTGCCGTGGACGACGGCGTTCACCAACGCCTCTTCGAGGCAGAGGCGAATGCAGAAGGTATTCCCGCCTGCGATCCAGCGTTGAACGGTCAGAAAATCAAGGATGTCCGTCAGCGCGTCAGAAACCGCGCCCGTCGTGCTGGGTAGATCGCGCTCGTAGATGAGTTTATCCATGCCTGAACTCAAGCACACCATCCCGCTCGAAAGAATAACACACGGGAACGGCGGCTCAAATCCCGCAAGAATTTGGCGATTTTAGTAGATTGCCGTTCAAGCTTCGTGCCTACTCCTGGCACTGACGATTTCGAAAACCGGTCAGGTGGCGCGGGTCGATTTCCTCAACCCACGGCGCGTTTCCGGCCGCGGATGTCGGACGGTGAAACACCCTCGAAACGCTGGAGCTGCTTCCGCAGATGCGCGCCGTCCGTGAACCCCACGCGGCGGGCGATGTCGTCCACGCTCAGGTGCGTACGTTCGAGCAGGGACCTGGCGCGTTCGACCCGCTTGCGCGCGACGTACCCCGTGAACTTCACTCCAAACCGGCGCTCGACGCGCCGCGTCAACGTGCTCGGGGTCAGCTCGAGATGCGCAGCGGCGTCCGACAACGTGACGCCGTCCGCGAGCCGTCCGCTCACGAATTGGTCCAGTTTTCCGAAGAGGTCCCGATCAGACTCCGCGCGGCGCAACAGCGCGCGCCGGACGGGGGACAGCGTCTTGAGGATCGCCCGGCAGGCCGACTCCGGGCTTTCGACGTGATCCAGTGCGCCCGGGAGGGCCGCGAGCCGCCGACGGGCTTCCGGAGGTACGCCGCCTGCCTGTTCCGCCGCCTCAATGGCCGCGCCGGCCACGGCCATCGCGCGTGCCCGCAACGCGTTTGCCGATGACGGAGCCTTGCCCGACTCCAGTCGCTGGAGCACCGCGCGGCGCAGGGGCGCAGCCGACCGGCCAGACATCGCTGCGAGGATGGCGCGGCCGCCGAAAGCGTCCCGGACGGGTTTATCGGGCCGCCTGCGCCTTGGATCGGGGAGCACTTCAGCCGGTGATTTGTCGAGCGCGTCCACGAGAGATCTTGTCGCCACCGAGGACCACTGTTCCAGCAGTGTTTCGCCGAGCCACTGCGCGACCTCCGCCGGCATGTCCGCCGGGACGCGCGGTACGTCGTGCAATGTGAACGGGAGCGCCGAGTGTTTCGACTGTTCCAGCCGCGCCAGCCCGTTTAACGCGTCCGCCTCGAGAGCGTCAGGCGACTCGGCGGGGCAAAACGGTCCGAGGGTCATCGCGAGCGAGTCGTTCTTGCCGGGGATTACCGGCGCGGCGACACATGCAAAACCCATGTGACAAATGAACGGCACCGGTTTGCCGCGTTGCAGGGCCTGGCCCGCGGGCGTCTCGCGCGACTTCCGGCAGGCCTGCGGCCCCCACGGCAGACTGTGCACGTACCGGCACGCTTCGGCGCACGAGCCGCACCCTGTTACGCGACGCAACTCGTCGCCGTTGTCCGCACGCGCATGGATCGCGATCGCCGTCTGCGCGATCCGGCCCGCACGGCGTAACGCGCGTTGTGCGGTGGCCCGTTTGAGAAACGCCTCGGCGTCCACGGGCCGCGCGCTAGGCCGTGCGGCCCAGCGCGATCGCCGCGGGCGACTCGATGCGCATCAGCGGCGTCGGCTCGTCCTGCGCGGCAACATGGAGCCGCGCGGGATGGTCCTTGAGCGCGCCCTGGGCCATCTCGCGCGCCTTGTCCGCGGTGTTGTTCTCCCGGCTCACGTGCACCGCCACGACCCACTGCAGATCGGCGTGCAACAACGAGGTGAGCAGTTTGCACATGTCCTGGTTCGACAGATGGCCGTGCTGGCCCCCGATCCGCTGGATGATCGCCGGCGGATACGAGCTGCGGCGGAGCATCTCGGGACAATGGTTCGATTCGAGCACGAGCGCGTGCGACCCGCGCAATCGTTCCCGGACGAGATTCGTGGCGTGGCCGAGATCGGTCGCCAGGCCCAGCTGGCATCCCGCGCGCCAGACGGTGAAACTGACCGGGTCGGCCGCGTCGTGCGCGACCCGAAAACTCGCGAGCTGGAAGTCGAGTATCCGCAAAACGTCGCCCGACTCGAAATAGACCTTCGCGGGAATACGCCCGAGATCCGGCAATCGCGCGTCGGTCTCGCGGGTCAGGTAGACCGGGACGCCCGTTTTGCGCGCGAGCACGCCGATACCGTTCACGTGGTCCCGGTGTTCGTGCGTGACGACGATCGCGGCCAGCCGGTCGATCGATTCGCCGATCCGTTCGAGTCTCGACTGCAACTGTTTGAGACTAAACCCGTTGTCGATGAGGAACTTGCCGGACGGTCCCCGGACGAACACGGCGTTGCCCGAACTGCCGCTGCCCAACAAACTGAACTCGATCACCCGGCGCCCCCCGGCCGGCGTCCGCGAATCGGGGAGTATTTGGATCCGACTCGATCAGCGCCGGGCGTACTATAACAACCACTCGGTAGGCCGTCAATTGACAAAGCAGGGAATCGATCTTACAATGGCATATATCTTGCTCTCCGGGGGGAGTTACCGCCAATGATGCGGATGGACAACAGGCTGGTACAGACGCAATCCCAGCGTCTGATGCTGACCCAGAAAATGCAGCAGGCGCTGCAGATTCTGCAGTACAACGCGCAAGAGCTCGAGACGCACATCCAGAACGAGCTCGAGTCCAACCCGGTCCTCGAACTGCAAGCGCCCGAGGAGCCCGTTGACCAGATCCCGGCGGTTGCGCCCGAAACCAACGGCCACGACGCGGTCGATTTTAACGACGCGGGCGCATTCGAGGCCTTTGTCAGTCCCTGGGAAGAGCGGATCAAGGAAGGCCGGGACCTCAGCGTCAACCGTGAACTGCTCGCCCGGCGCGACCACTACGAAAACTCGATTACGAAGGCCGAGTCGCTGTCGTCACACTTGCTGACGCAATTGCGCATGGCCTACGAAGACGACCGGCGCTACGCGATCGGCGAACGCATCATTGGCGACATTGACGACCGCGGCTATTTCACCGGATCGCTCGAAGAGATCGCCGTGGAACTGGACGAGCCGCTCGAAGAAATCGAGCGCGTGCTGTACCGGATCCAGCGGTTCGAACCGGCCGGTGTGGGCGCGCGCGACGTGGTCGAGTGCCTGCTGCTGCAGATCAACGCGGACTATCCCGACGACGCGCAGTTGCGCGAACTCGTGCAGGAACATTTCGAGGCGCTGCAACACCGGCAGATCCCCAAGATCGCCAAGGCGATGAGCATCGAGCCCGAGGCGGTCGAGGAGTTGCGCCGCAAACTCGCCACGCTCGACCCGTGGCCGGGCCTGGAATACGAGTCCGCGCCGACGCAATACATCGCGCCCGACCTCGTGGCGGAGAAGAACGACGGCGAATGGACCGTCTCCCTTACGAGCGACGGCGGGCCCAAGCTCAGCATCAACGACATGTACAAGTCCCTCGTGAAAGGCAAGACGATCGAGCGTGACGACAAGTCGTTCCTGCGCGAGAAGTTCGAGTCGGCCAAATGGCTCATCCGCAACATCGAACAGCGCCGCCAGACGATTCTGAAGGTCGGTACGGCGATCATGGATTTCCAGAAGGACTTCCTGTCCAAAGGCCCCGACGCGATTCGCCCGCTGACGCTACAGGAGGTGGCCGACGTCGTCGGTGTACACGAAGCGACGGTGAGCCGCACGACTCGCGGCAAATACATCCAGACGCCGCAGGGCCTGTTCGAACTCAAATACTTCTTCTCGCCCGGACTCAAGAGTGCCCACGGCGAAGACCAGTCCGCCAAGAGCGTGCAGATGCGGGTCAAGAAAATCGTGGACGCCGAGGACAAACACAAACCGCTGTCCGACCAGAAAATCGCGGACATCCTCAAGAAAGAAGGCCTCACGATCGCCCGGCGTACCGTTACCAAGTACCGTGAAGCCCTGAACATCCCCGCCACGAACCTGCGCAAGGAATACTGAACTACCGCAACGGATCGCCGGTTTGAGCGGCTGACGCCGGGCTACGTACACTGATCGACCATTGCGTCGCCGCGCGGCGCCACGTGCCCGCGTCCGCATCGAGGTTCCCTCGTTGGACCGTTCCGAGCTGCTTGCGCTCGTCTTCACAGACCTCGCGGGCTCCACCGCGCTCAAACGCGACCGGGGCGACCAGGCCGCCGGCGAACTCATTGCCCGGCACCGTGCGGTCATTACATCGTTGGTCGAATCGGCCGGGGCGCGCATCGTCGATTGGGCCGGCGACGGATGTTTCATGACCTTCGATGCTCCGAGTGCGGCGGTCTCGTTTGCGCTCGCGCTTCAGGAAACCCACGCGCGCGACGCGGATCTGCCGCGCGTGCGCATCGGCATTCATCTCGGGGAAGTCACCATCGAGGGCGCCCGTGTCGAAGGGCTCGCGGTCGATCTCGCCGCGCGCGTGTGCGCGCTGGCCTCGCCCGGGCAAGTGCTCCTGTCCCGGCCGGCGTTCGACAGCGCGCGGCAACGTCTGCGGGCCGACGCATCGGGCCAGCCGATCGCCTGGCGCGCGCACGGGCCCTATGCGATCAAGGGCACGGATGAGCCGGTCGAAATCTGCGAAGCGGGCCGCGAAGGCATGTCGCCGCTCAGCGCACCGCAGGATTCGGAGAAGGCGCGGCGCAGCGTCTCCGACGCGCACGAAGACACGCTCGGGTGGCGGCCCGCAGTGGGCCTCCACGTGCCCGGCCGCGCGAACTGGGTGTTGGAGCAACCGCTTGGCGAGGGCGGGTTCGGCGAGGTGTGGCTCGCGGCCCACGAGAAAACCCGTGCACGGCGCGTGTTCAAGTTCTGTTTCGAACCCGAACGGATCCGCGGCCTGAGGCGCGAAGTCGTGCTGTTCCGCCTGCTCCGCGAGACGCTCGGGGCCCGCCCCGATATCGCACAGATCGTGGATTGGGAATTCGACCACGCGCCGTACTTCATCGAGTCCGAATACACCGAGGGCGGCGACCTGCGCGCGTGGGCCGAGGCCCAAGGCGGACTCGCGGCCGTCCCGCTGGATACGCGTCTCGAACTCATCGCACAGACGGCCGACGCGCTCGGCGCGGCGCACAGCGTGGGCGTGCTGCACAAAGACATCAAGCCCGGCAACATCCTCGTCATGACCGCGACCGGCGGCCGGCCCCAGGCCTGCCTAACCGATTTTGGTATCGGCCTTATCACAGACAGAGGCGCGTTGCTCGGAAAGAACATCACCGCGGCCGGATTGACCGACACGCTGGTCTCGTCTTCGACGCCCAGCAGCGGTGCCGGCACGCGGATGTACATGGCGCCCGAACTCATCGAGGGCAAGGCCGCTTCCACCTTGTCGGACGTGTACGCGCTCGGCGTCGTCCTGTATCAGGTGTTGAGCGGCGACTTTTCGCGATCGCTCGCTCCGGGCTGGGAACGCGACGTGCCCGATGCGCTGCTGCGCGAAGACGTCGTCGCGTGCGTGGATGGGGACCCGTCGCGGCGGCTCGCCAGCGCCGCCGACCTTGCCCGGCGCCTGCGCTCGCTCGCGGAGCGTCGCGCGGACCGAGACCGCGAGCAGCGGCTCATGGCCGAAGCGGAAAAGGCGCACCGCCGCCGGCAACAGTTCGTCGCCGCGACCGTCGTCGGTGTGGGGATCACGATCGCCGTGGCCGTCGCGGCCGTGCGCGAAGCGGGGCTGCGCCGGCAAGAAACCAGCGCAAGACAGGAAGCTGAGCATGCGAACGTGGAACTCGCCAAGGCCCTCGACGAGACCGAGCGGGCCCGCGCTGAGAGCGAGCGGCTGCGGCACGACTCCGAATACCGCAACTACATCTCGGACATTCGGCTGGCGGAGATCGCAATGGAGCGGAGCAACGCGGGGCAGGCACGAGAGATTTTGGAGCGTACTGCGCCGGAGTTCCGCGGCTGGGAATGGGGCAAGCTCGCGCTCGACGCCTGGCCGGAACTGAATGCCGCGGTACCTACGGAGTCTCCGGGCGGTATGTCCGCCGCCGCGCGGTGGACGGGTTCCCAGCCGCGTCTGTTCCGGGTGTTCACGCCACACAGGACAGGCGTCGCCGCGCTCGATTTCTCGCCCGACGGCACGTTGATCGCCTCGCTGGGCCAGGACGGCGTCGTCTCGGTGATACGGTGGTCTGATTCCGCGCAGCTTTGGCGCAAGGAGACACGGTACGCGGGCGGCGGGATGGCCTTGTTCAGTCACGACGGGCGCCGGCTTGTGTATCCGGCCGACCGCGACGTGGTGTTCGCGGACGCGCTCACAGGCGAAGAACTCGCCCGGGGCGTGGGGAACGCGGAACCCTTCGGTTCGGTCGGTTTCAATCGCGACGACACGGTCTTGGTCACGGCTTCGATCGACGGCAAGATTTGCGCGTGGGACCCCGATTCGGGCCGCAAGATTTGGGAACTGAACCGGCTCACTTACCTGAGGAATTTCGAGGGCCGGGCTTACAACGGAAGTCTCGGCTTTACTCCGGACGGGTTGAAGCTGATCCTTGCGGACGGCTCGGGAGGATTCGAGTATTTCGACGCAGCCACCGGCAACGTGAGCGGCTCGGTCCCTATGAGGCTGCCCGATGGATGGGTTCCCATGGGCCGGAGTCCGACCCGGGACTTCGTGGTGGCCTACAATGCAAAAGTGGCTTCGCATCGAATATTCGAATTGACCGACGGGTCGCTTCGTCCGGACGTTGAGTTGGTTGCCGTGCCGGGCGACTGGCCCAACAACCTTGCGGTCAGCCAGGACGCTACCGTAGCGATGATTCGAACCGGCTTCGGCAGCGTGATGGCCTTCGACCTGAACTCGGATCGTGCCGCGCTGGCCGCCGAAGCAGTGGTAATCAGTGGACTTACGACGTTCAGCGGCATCGACGCTCTCGCGATGAGTCCGGACGGCAGGTTTCTCGCCGTCCCCCAAGCTGACGGGTCCATTTACGTCTATACACCCGAAGATAGCGATGAGTTCAGCGCAACCGCCATGAACCAACAGGCACCCGTGTACCTCGCGCGCTTCGATCCCCTTCATCGTCAGGTCGTCTCGGCGGACCTGAACGGAGGCGTCTCTGCGTGGAACCTCGACACGCGCACCTTGGTCCATCGTTGGCGGGGGCACGAGGACGGAATCACTGAACTCGAAGCATCGCCGGACTATCGCCATTGGCTTACGCACAGTTATGATGGGCGCTACGCGTTGTGGTCAATCGAGTCGGCGGAACCCATCGCGACGTTCGAAAACAACATTCCGAAATTGCTCGCGGGCGGCGCCAAGGGTCCACTGGTACGAATCGCGGCGTCGATCCTGACCGAGCGTCATTTCAGCCCGGACGGGACGCGCCTCGCACTCACCAGGAGCCCCACCGAAGTCCAGGTGTTGGACACGTCCACCTTCGCGCCGGTATTCACGTTGACGGGCCTCAAGGCGTATTCGATCCAGACCTCGTTCAGCCCGAAGGGTACGTTTATCGTCACCCACGGTTACCAGGAGGAAATTATCAAGGTCTGGGACGCGCGCACAGGCCAGGAGCGATTCACGCTTTCAACCGACGAGCAGATCATCAGTTGGGCCATCTCGCCCGACGAATCCATGCTCGTTGCGACGGCACTCGCGCCGGTGATCTATCGGTGGGAACTCGTGGACGGGAGCGAGTTGCCGCAAATTCCCACCCGCGATTCCGCCTCGATTCCCGTGCACTTTTCGCGTGACGGCGCGCTCTTCGCCACTGGCGGTATCTCAGGCATGGTGACGCTCTGGGCGACTGCGGACGGCAGCCGCGTTGCCGAGTTGTCCGGACACGCGCTCAACGCGCTGACGGCGCGGTTCAATCCGGCGGACGATCGGGTATTGACCGTCGGGACGGACAAGACCGCACGCGTATGGGACCTGCGCGGGAACCAGTTGGCCGTTTTCGAATTCGAGAGCGACTTGTACTTTGCCGATTGGAGCCACGACGGGAACCAGGCCGTTGTCACCGCGGGCGACGGGAACGTGCACGTGCTTCAATCCGTGCCATGGAACGAACTTGAGAATGCCGGCGCACCGGAGGCTTCGGTCGAGTCCCGCATCAACGCCTGGCGTGTACGATCCCGCGTGGGCCGTTAGGCCGAGGCGGCCGACGGCGCCGGGCGCGCAACCTTGTTGTCCGGCATGCGCAGCAGCTGCCGTACGCGCTCGACGAGGTCATCCATGCGGAACGGTTTCTTGAGGTAGTCGTCGAACCCGTGGTTCCGGAGCTGCGCAAACTCCGCGTCCGATATGACGCCGGAGATCGCCAGCACGCGCGTGTGTTGCGTCTCGGGCCGCGATTTTACTTTCGCGCACACCTTGCGCCCGTCCATGTCGGTCAGGTTAATGTCCAGAATCATCACGCGCGGATCGCGCTCGACCACGAGCGCACCGGCGTCGAATCCCGTCGATGCCGTGATGATCTCGAACCCGTCCAGGCGCGCGAGCGCCGCGGGGATCACCGCGAGGTAATGCGGTTCGTCATCCACGACGAGGATGCACTGCGGCGCCGCATCGAGCCGATCGAGCGGGATGCCGTGCTTGATCATGAACTCGCGCAGGCCGTGGTGCGGAATCCGCCGATCGCCGCCCGGCCCCAGCCGGTATCCTTCGATGTGGCCCATGTCGAACCAGCGAGAGACGGTGTCAGGCGACACGCCGCAGATTTTCGCGACGTCGCCGCTGGTATAGACTTTCGAGTTATCCGCGCCTTTCATGATCGAACGCACACACCTTCGCTGGTTGACGAGACGGGAGGGAAGTCGCCTCAGAATCCACGGCGCCGGTCCAAGTGGACCGTTCGGCACGCCGCTCCTGCCCCAATGAATTGCCCGATAAACTAGTTTGGACCGGATACCGGAGTCAAGCTGCGCGGCGAGTTTTCCGCCGGATTGACGCGCCGATTGTCAGCAGATTCCGGCGCGGTATACTCGCCGGATCGCCATCGAGCGATCGTTCCACAACGGAGTTCAAACCATGATTCGATATTTGATTCCAATTTGGATCGCTATGCCCGTTTTTGCGGAGACGCTGACACTGAACGTGGAGGATTACGTCGATCGATGCGAAGGCGCCTGGGCGGGGCAAATGATCGGCGTGACGTATGGCGCACCGTATGAGTTCCGGTCGAACGGCAAGCCGATCACGGGCGCCATCGACCCGTGGTCTCCGGAACGGGTCGCGGGCGCCATCGATCAGGACGATTGCTATGTCGAGATGACGTTTCTACAAGCGCTTGAGCGCCACGGGCTGGGTATCACGTTCGCGCAGGCGGGGAAGGCCTTCGGCGCATCGCAATACGACCTCTGGCACGCGAACAAGCAGGGCCGCAACAACGTCCGCGCGGGCATCCTGCCGCCACTGTCCGGCCACCCCGACTTTAATCCCCATGCGGACGACATCGACTTTCAGATCGAGGCGGACCTGTTCGGCATCCTATGTCCGGGCCTTCCGCAGGAGTCGAACCGGCTCTGCAACGTCTTCGGCCACATCATGAATTACGGCGACGGCGTCTACGGCGGGATGTTCGTCTCCGGCATGTACGCCGCCGCATTCTTCGAGCGCGACGACGTGCTCGCGGTGATTCGCGCGGGGCTCGCGTGCATCCCCGAGGCGTCGCAGTACCATGCGTGCATCTCGGACGTCATCGCGTGGCACGCCGCCGAGCCCAACGACTGGCTCGCGACCTGGCGCAAGATCGAGGACAAATGGCAGGACGACGTGGACTGCGGCCCGGGCGATCCGTTTAACATCGACGCGAAACTGAACGGTGCCTATATCGTCATGGGCCTGCTCTACGGCAACGGCGATTTTCTCAAGACCATCGAAATTTCGACGCGTTGCGGCCAAGACGCCGACTGCAACCCGTCCAATGCCGCGGGCGTGCTCGGTTGCATGAAAGGCTTCAAGGGACTCGGCGATGCGACCGCGGGCATCCCCGCGATGGCCGACACCAAGTTCGCGTTCACCGACTACTCATTCAACACGCTCATCCCCGCGTGCCGCCGCATGACCGAACAACTCATCGTCCGCGCGGGCGGCACGGTGACCAGGGACGCGTACCAGATCCCCGTTCAATCCCCCCAACCCCCGTCGACGCTCGAGCAGTGGGTCCGACAGGGGAAGGAGTGACACCTCGCGCTGTTGTGGGTGAGTCCCATTCAGGTCCTCGAGAACGAGTTCAATCCCAGTCGTGCCGCGGTGGCTTCCAGCCCCGCTCCGATCGCCGTTTCGATGCTGGTTGCCAGGGGATCGACTGCCTGAATGCGTTGGCGAATCAGCTCGGCCAGTTCCTGACAGCCCAGCATCTCCTGTCGCCGCAACGCGGCGGCGAACCAGCGTTTCGCCGCCGACGCGGCAGCCGCCACCGCGCCAATCTCCAGCAGGGCATGGCCGACGTTGGCTTCTCGCACGTCATTGGCGGGATGCGAATACGGGTTCCGGCCGGATTGGCGCAGCGCGACGAGCAACAAGTTCTCGTCGCCCGTCCGCAAGTCTTCCTGCCAGTCCTTCAAGTCGTCCACGTACTGCATGCCGGTGACCAGGCAGTCGAACGCGTTGACCGCGATTCTGATTTGCTTCTCCGTCGCACCGCCTGCCATGAGTAGCGCAACCGGCGCGAGGATTCCATACGCGGCGCGTCCGGCAGCGATACGCAGAATGGTACTGCGCTCAAACTTGGATTCGCCTCCCGCATGCGTATCGTACTCCTCCGTCTGTGCCCGCGAGTATCGCCGCGACTGAACCAGTTGCGTGCGAACGAATGCCCCACACCCCGCGGCGAGACCCTGAAGAATACTCATCCCCTCGACACACAACTGCTTGACGAACAGGAATTCGCTCCGATCGAATATTGCCTGGCGATCCAGCAATCGATCTTCCGCAAACGTATGGATGAGAAAACACAAGTGCGCGAGGTCCGCCTCGCGCACTTGTGCAATCGAAACCGGCCGCTTCTCAGATTGCAACGAAGGGTATCGCAGCGTTACCTCTGCGAACTGGTCGCTCCAATTCCGGGGTGATTCCGGCCGGATGCACAGCTTGCGGCAGAGGCCGGAAGATACCAGTAACAGTCGACGATCGTCCGCGCAGATCTGATGTTCGAAACGGGCAGTTAAGTCATCCATGCGATATACGTTCTCGCGGCACTACTTCGCGAACCCTCGACTGATCGGTTCTTCGCCAGAGAGATCAATACCCCGTGTGAGTAGACATGAATGCGAGCGGGGAATCCTGCGCTGAACTGATCTCGACCAAGGGTTCGCCCGCGGCGTCTCTCAGTTCGATGCCAATGGCTGCGAGTTCCGCTTCGGTAACGTCCGTATCGTGGTAGAGCGCTCGGGCGAGTTCCTTCCAGAAGACTGTATCCGGCGTGGGGTGTCCGAGTTTCGCGACGAGTGCCTGCAGCGAGTCCGCTGTAATCTCTCGTCCGCCCCAAATCCCCGCGATGTGCTGCAGGGTATGTATGCAGCAGTGTTTGCTGGTGAAGTCCAGCTTCGCCTTGAACAAGCCGTAGAGGTCGTTTGGGAACTCCAGATACTTCTTTGGGGGATTGTCGGCGAACATTCGGGCCTGATCTACGCCGGAAATCCCCGACTGTAAACCGTTCTGGTGTGCGCTCAGGGAAACCGGTTTGCCCTGATGTCCACCGGGGTAGGTATTTCCTTGGACAGCCGTGAGATTGTCTTGAAGTTGTTCAAGGCCTTTGTTCTTGTACACACCGTCGGATCCGAACACCCAATGAACGTGTTCTTCGTACGTTACGAACGGGCGCTTTGTCTTCGCGGGGTCCTTCAGCACGATGTTACCGTCCCCGTCGATTTCGATCGCCTGGTTGATGATCCGTTCGAACAACGCGTGCTTCCACTCGAAGTACGCTCCGTTGACCACGGCGGCGCTCTTGTCTTCCTCGGCCTGTGCCAGTCCCGCGACACTCAGAAGTGTCGGCAGGGAGACCAGTCCGATTAGTCCTTTCGCCAAGTCCCGGCGAGACAGCGCTCCAGATTCGAATTCCTCAAACAACTGGTCGAATTTAGACTTGTTGGCCTCTGGTTCCATTGCTTTTTCTCCTGGTGGTTGTCAATCGCGCCTAAACTTGTCCCGGGTCTATACCTGTCTCTCTGACAGGGGATCGGCAGGTTCAATTACTGATTCAAGCGCACGAAGGAGTTCATCGTAGTCGGGATACCTTTGGTCTGGCTGCCGGGCCATGAGCCTTTGCACCACACGTGACGCCTCCGCGCTCACCTCCTGTCGCTGATCGCGTGGATCCGGCGGAGGTTCGTTGACACGCCGATAGACCGCCGCCTGCGCCGTCGCAGCCTTAAATGGAACGTTGCCGGTCAACAGGAAGTAGAGCGTGATTCCGAGCGCATACTGGTCCGCGAGCCACGTGGCCGGCTCTCCTTCGACCACTTCCGGGCTGAGGTAGTCCGCCGTGCCAAAAAACTCGCCTGTCACCGTGATCGAGGTCATGTCCGCGAGCTGCGCAAGTCCGAAATCTCCGATCTTCACGATGCCGTTTCCCCCGCGAAACAGGTTTTTCGGCTTGATGTCGCGATGAATGATGCCATGCTCCCGCGCGTACTTCAGGCCCTGAGCGATATCCTGCACGACATACAGCGCGGCACGTTCGGTGAGCGGGCCGTTGCGCCTCACCTCGTCGTCCAACGACCCGTTCTCGAAGTATTCGAGCACCATGAACGGTTCGGGACCCATCCACCCGACCTCGCGCACGGACACGATGTTGGGATGCTTTAATTGCTGTATCGCGCTGGCTTCGCGCTGGAACCGTTCCATCAACATCACGCTTGCCTGAATCATCCGGTTCGGAACTTTAATCGCATACAATCGGTTGCGTGATTCCCCGAGGTAGACGTAAGACATCCCGCCCTCGCCAAGTACGCGTTGGATCGCATAGGCGCCGATTTTTTCCGGGAAGTTCGGGTAAATGTCCACGATGCGCCGGCTTCGTTCAGTGATTTGTTTTCCCATCAGATTGAACAACACGCCTGCGACCTGTTGGCCGACTCGCCGCAGCGCGCGCAACTCGGGCATGGAGAAATTTCCGCCGCTGGATTTTTCTCCGATTGTCAGCGCACCGATGACTTGGCCCCGCGCCATCAAAGGGAAAATGGCGGTGGCATCGAGAGACACGAATCCTTCGAGCGCCTCCCGTTTGAGGTGTTGGTATTCGATGTTGTCGACGATTTCGTCGCGGTAGAGTTCGTGTTTTTCCTGCTCCAACAGTGCCAGAAGCGATCGGCAACTGTCGGTCGTATTGCCTGTGACCGGAAGCGGGACCATCGCCGTAAGCACCCACTGGTCGTGACCTGGGAACCGGGAAAGAAATGCCACGCGCTTCGATTTCACGAGCTGCGCCACCTCGGCGACGACGTCCTGCGCGAAATCGAAAGGTGAATTCGCGGTCTCCTCTATTCTCGACAGCGTCTCCAGGAAAGTTTCGAATTCAAACGGCAGCCGGTTAAACCGTTTTTCCGTCCAGTGGCGCGCCCGCTGGTGAATGGGTGTCACGAATGCAAGCACGCCGGCAAACGCGATCGGACGAAACCAGGTCTCGCTCTCGGGAATGAAGTTCTCGGCGATCGGTACTACGACCGCAGTCACCGCCACATACAGTATTGTGACGCTCGCCATTAGCAAGGTGAACAACAGCCCCTCGCGGGCGAGCTCGTTCAGACGCAACAAGTTGTGACGAACGACGGCGTAACCGATGAAGAATGGAAAGATAAGGATGCTGACTTCGCTCAATAGCCGATAGGTCATCGTATTGGCGAGTTCGAATCCCACAATCGTAAATGACATCGCCAACACGGTCGGCAAGAAAAAGGCCAGCAAGAATGAGAGACTAAGTACCCGCGTGCGTATGCGGTCGGTGGGGCCAAGGTTGACCTTGCCGAGCCTGACCCAGAAGTTGAGCGGCAATGAGACGACGAACAGTGCGAGCATCAAGCCGGCCCATACCCGGAATCCGGTAGTCGTGAGAATGCCGTGTGCAGCGTAGCGCGGCGAAAGAATCGCATTCCCAGCCAGCAACGCGACGCCGATGGCGATGCCGCTTCCGAGCCAGATACCCACGCGCAGGTTTATGAGGCGCAAGGGAGTGAAGGTGAATAGCAATATCCCCGCGGCCATCGGCAGGAAACATTGGAGTGTCAGGTACGCCGCGTTTTCGACCTGAAACCGGTGGACGAACGGGATCGATCGGACCAACCAAAACGAGGCGCAATAGAGGCAAAAGAACAGGAATCCCACTGCGCTTCGCGTTCCCGGGCGCAACCAATACACGAAGATTCCGATCAGCCCGAACCCGATGCCGGCGGTGAGACGCGCCCACTCACGTATCGAAAAGTACGGTCGTTGAACCACTATGTCTCTCGAGGATTGGCCACTCTGAACCGTGAATCTTGTGTATGTCATCGCTTCCGTTGACTGAGCTCTCACTTCCGTCGGCGGTATTGTCAGCCCTTCGATCGGTACTCCGTTGATCGCAATGATTACGTCGCCGTCCTCGAATCCGAGTTCTGAGGGTGCGGCGTTGTCCTCGAGCAGGAGGGTCTGTTCTGGAGATATGTCGAACCGGAACGGCGCTGGACGCGTGGCCCAAATCTGAGTGATCGTTGAGTCGTCGATCGCTGTACCTTGGTGAAATACCAGGCGCATAATGCCTGCGTCACTGCGCTCGTATGCGGCGCGCGCCTCGTCCAGATCGACCACCTCGACTCCGTTGACTTCAACTAGCTTCGCGCCGGGATCGAGCCCCAGTTGTTCCCGATCAAAGGCGACGCCCAGCGATTTCGTCAGCACGAGTGATGGACGCGGATGCTGGGAGACGAAGAGCACTCGCGACAGAACGTAGATCGAAGCGATCACAAAGAGGATTACAATCGCCCAACGGCGGAACGCACCAGCCGTTCCGGTGTCAGACTCACGCGGCGGGCCCGCCGTCGAATCGCCCTCCGATCTCCCCTCGGGCTTCGACCGGGAAAATCGCGCCGCGTCACCGCTAGACACTCCGTCATCGTCCTGAGGAGGTGCGTCGTCAGCATCGAGCGCACCTTCCAAGGCGCACCGGGGGCAAATCCCCATTGGAGCGTCGTCGGGTATCGGCGAACCGCATTTCGGGCATTCGCGTGGCGTTGCAGGCACGGCCCCTCCGGCTCGCTTTCCAAACTAGGTATTAAGGGTTCGAAATCCAGCGTTACTTGGTCGGATTGCTCAGCGCGCGCATCAAATACTTGAGTTCGTCGTCCGGATTGGCGCCCTCGGGAAGGGTGTTTTCGATCTCCGCCCGTATCGCGGCGCCGTAGGCCTTCTTCAGCCGGTGACAAGCGACTTTCGCCGCGCCTTCCGTAGTGTTCAGTCGAGCGGCAATTTCGCGGTACGACGCCGAGGGCTCGGCCGGCGTCAGGCATCCCTTCAGGGCTTCAAATCGATCGAGGCCGCCGTTCAATGCTTGTTCGCGTTTGAGCCGATCCAGAGCGCATTCCAGGATGGTGAGTGCCCATTTTCGGTCATAGAGCAGTTCGGGGCGCATCGAAGCGTCCATGACTTCTACTGCGTCGTCCAGACTCATGTTGGGAATGCCGCCGCCGCGTTTTTGAGCCGATGCGAACGCCCGCTGGTTCGATAGAAAGTGCGTGAGCGATGTCAGCAGAAATGTCCGGAACTTTCCGCGCGTTCGATCCGCGTCGTGAAGCCAGTCTTTCTCCAGCAGCTTCGCGAAAAATTCCTGGGCCAGATCGCGTGCCTCGTCCTCGCGATAACCCTTGCTCCGAATAAAAGCGACGACGGGAGGTAGGTAGGTCGAACAGAGTTTCTGCAGAGCGTCCCTTGCTTCAGGTGTCTCTGTGCCCGCGAGAAATATTAAGGACCAGCTTGTATTCTGAAATTGCGGCATGATCCATATCGCCCGCGGCTGCGAATTGTTTGAATAAAGTAGATCATATTTCGGAGATCTTCAATATTTGCTTAGAGGACTAATCCGGCGGACCTTATGGGTGTAACCTTTTTTGCCCACAGTGTCATTGTGACTATTGGACGCAGATGACGGTGTAGTGGGAAGGTGCATGATACTTCGGAGTGAGGAAACACCGCCGCACCAACGATGGCGGGCGCCCCGCGAACCTGAGCGGTCCGATGGTGTGTGGGTCGAGTCCGCTTTGAGGATGCGGTGGTTACTCCGTTTTCGCGGTTACACCGTTTTGCAGATTCGAATGGAACCGCGGCGCTCTCTCCAGGGGGAGATGAAATATCGGAAGCGCTGGTTACTCGCTCGGAGGACCGGGTCTGCGCCATCGAAAGGCCCCTCTTGACAACTGAACAGATTTTCAGTATAGTGCCTTTCGTCGCGCTGGAAAGGCCTGCCGGGCCTGCGATGCCCGGACTCCCGCGCGGTCGGGACGGAGGGCCGTCCGGTGAATATGAACGACCTCGTGCGGTACGACGTGCCGCCGGACATCATTCAGTTGTGGAAGACGCGGGAGGGCACCCGGCTGCTCCCGTTGCAGGAACTGGCGGTACGGCACCACGGGCTGTTCGACCGCGGTAACCTGCTCATCCAGGCCCCGACCAGTTCGGGCAAGACATTCATCGGCGAGATGGCCGCGGTCCAGACCGCCCTGCGCCGCAAACAGGTGGTCTATCTCGTCCCGCTCAAGGCCCTTGCGGAGGAAAAGTACCGCGACTTCCGCGACAAGTACGAGGCCTACGGCATCAAGGTCCTCATTTCGACGCGGGACCACCGCGAATTCGACCGGGATCTCGAAGAAGGCAACTTCTCGATCGCGGTGGTGGTGTACGAGAAGCTCGCGCAACTTATGGTGCGCCGGCCCGAGCGCATCGCCGAAATCGAGCTGATTATCGCGGACGAACTCGAATTGTTGTCCGACCCCGAGCGCGGCGGCACGGTCGAAATACTGCTCACACGCATCGTGCACTCGTCCTGCCGGCTGATTGGCCTGTCCGCGGTCCTGGGCGAGGCCGAACGGCTCGCGAAGTGGATGCGGGCCGACCTCGTGAAATACGAACGGCGCCCGGTCGAGCTGCGATTTGGCGTGTTGCATGCCGGCGCGTTCCGCTACCGCACGTACAACGAGTATTCCGAGGGCGAAGAGGCTCTGATCGAGACGCACGCGGAATCGCCTTGGGAGACCCTGACTCAAAATGTGTGCAAGTTCGCCGAAACGGGGGAGAGCTGCCTCGTGTTCGTGAAGGCCAAGCACGAAGCGCGCCGGGGCGCCGCCTTGCTCGCGCGACGCTTCGCCGGCCCGGCGGCGTCGGCCGCGATCGACGCACTCCAACACCTGGACGACACTTGCGCGCGCGAAACCCTGCTCGAGACGCTGGAGTCGGGCGTCGCGTTCCACAGCACCGACCTCGCGCCCGACGAACGGCGCATCGTTGAAGAGGCGTTCCGCACGGGCGAGATCCGCGTCCTCGTCTCGACGAGCACGCTCGCCGTCGGGCTGAACCTGCCCGCGCGCAACGTATTCATCACCGCGGAGAAGTGGTGCTACGACCGGCGCTTCGGCATGCCATGGAAGGCGCCGATCCTGCGCGCGGAATACGAGAGCATGGGCGGCCGCGCGGGGCGCTACGGCGCCGGGCATGAATTCGGACGCTCGATCCTGATCGCGGCGACGCCGTTTGACCAGGAGACGCTCTGGCGGCGTTACATCGAGGGCGCGCGCGAACCCATCGAGCCGCGCCTCGCCAAAGACGCGCTCGAGAACCACGTGCTTCGGCTGGTCGCGTCGCGCCTGTGCGGCAGCGAGGACGAACTGATTCGTTTTCTCGAATCGACCCCAAGCGGGCAGTGGATCTGGCAGGAACTGTACACCGTCGAGGAAATCGGGTTCCGCGTGCGCGCGGCCATGAACCGCGCGATGGACGCCGGCGCGCTCGCCCCGGCGGACGACGGGCGCGTCGAGGCGACGCCGTTCGGCCAGGCGGTCGCCTCCAAGGGGATTACGCTGGGTACCGCGCGCGAACTCGAGCGCTGGATCGCGGAGTCCGAAACGCGGCTTTGGCCCGACATCGATCTGCTGCTTGCCGCCGCGCTCACGCCAGACGGCCGCATGTACAACGTCGCGCTGACCGCGCGCGAATACGACACCGGCGACTATCCGCGCCGGCTCAAGGCGGCGACGGCCGGCGACGAGATTACCGCCGATGTTCCGCTGCGCCGGTTGCGCGACGCGGCGATAGCGCCGTTCTTCGAGGAAATCCGGGCCATCAAGATCGCGCTGTTTCTCAAGGACTGGATCGAACACGACACCCTGCGCGCGATCGAGGAGGAACACCAGACCATGACCGGACAAGTGCTGGCCGCCTCGGAACAAATTGGCTGGATCGTCGACGCCACCGCGGCGATAGCGCAGGCGCAAGGCTGCTCGGACTCGTTTGTCGAGCGGCTGCGCCTGCTATCCGAACGCATACAACGAGGGCTGCGGGCGGAGGCTGTTCCTCTGGCGCGGCTGGGGGAACCGGGAATCCCCCGAAGCGCACTCGCGGCCCTCGTTTCGTCCGGACTCCACACGCCCGAGGCGCTCGCGCACACCTCCGCGAACGCCCTCGCGCGATTCGATATATCTCCCGAACAGGCGGACCGGCTCACGCGCTGGGCCCGCCAACACCTCCGCACGACCCGCTCCGGCCCGGACGACACCCCTCCGCCCCCACCGTCCGGGCCGGAGCCCATCCTCATCGTGGACGATCGGCGGCCCGGGCGCATCGTTCTCGGCGGAAACGAGGTCCCGCTGCAAGATAAGCAGTACAAACTGATTCGCCTGCTCGCGGCGACTCCGGGCGACTGCGTGCCGTACGAGACGATCTATGAGGAACTCTGGGGCGCTGCCGTCGTCGAGGACAACCAGATGCATTTCCAGAAGCGCAGGCTGCTCGCGCGCATCCGAGAAAACGCGCCCGGACACGAGGACGTGATCAAGACGGTCCCCAAGCGCGGTTTCATGCTCGATGTTCCGGGCGATCGCGTGGCGCTCCACGCGCGGCCCGGCGCAGCGAAGGAGCCGAGGCAGGAAACGAAGAAGGCCGCACGCGAACTGGCGCTGTTCTGACAGGACGGGAGGGCGAGCGCACGCGCGAATTCGCGCGTTAGTTCTTCCGGAAATCGACGACGTTGTCCGGCGCCGCGCCGTCCAGCTTGTCGCGCAACGCGGCTGCCCGGCGTTGTGCCTCGTCGATCGAGCTCAGCCGCCCGCTCTCGCCCAGCGATAGTGCCTCCTCGCGGGCCGCGCGCAGCGCCTCGAGCAGAACGTCGAGCTGCTGGCGCATCATTTCCGCGAGTTGACGCTGTGTCGGCACGCGGTCCTTGGCGATGGCGTACGCGCCGGCGGGTTCGCCCTTCGCCGCTGTATCAATAGGCTGAGGCGGCGACTCGATCACGCGGACGAGATCGTGTTTCGAGAGGAAGTCCTTGAGTTGGCTCGCGTTCATGCCCTCGGCGAGCGAATGGTCGGCCAGATGCGCATGAAGCACTTCGACCCGCACCAGCGGGTTCGCCGCCTGCGCCAGATACGCCAGCACGCGCTGTTCAATCGCTTCGAGATTCATCCACCACCGATGCTACCGGCAACCGTCCGAGCAACTCCCGCGCGGCAAGGGCCACACCGGCCCCGTTCCAATGACCGTCTTCACGATAATAGAGCGAGGACGGGTCCGGATGCGCTTGAAACACGGGGCGCAGGTCGACGATCCCCGCGAGCCTGGGCCGTAGCGCGTCCGCGACGCGATCGTACGCCCGGGCCTCCGCGGTCGTTTCACCGCGCGCGGTCGGCTTACTCGGGATAAGCAACAGCCACATATCGATGCTGCCGCGCTCGGCCGCATCCGCCATCCGCGCGAGTTCGTCCGTCACGCGGCGCACCTGCGCCTCCGTCGGCCCCGAGACGCTCATCCGATCGCCCCGAACGCGCGCACGGATCACGCGCGCCAACCCCTGATATCCCGGAAAATAAGTCCGGGTAAATCGCCCGAACGCCGTCACCGGCACCGTCCGCCCGCACCATGTCCCCGAGTGGTAGGTGAACCAGTCCAGACCCGACCGTTGCCAGTCGTCGAAATCCTTCGTCTCGGCAAAGTCATTCTCGAACAATCCGACGACCACGACCTCCGGATTGAGCGACACGCCGTAGGTCTCAAACATCCGCGCGTAATGCGGCGGCGCGTGACGATGGATCGCAAGGCTGTAATACAGGCCGCCACCCGGCCCGATTGCGTCATAGAACCCGTGCGCGGCCATTTCCATGAACGAGTCGCCCAGTCCCAGCACACGCACCGCCTCGCCCGACTGGCGCCGCCGAACGGCATCCGGTGCGTTGATGACGCCAAACTCGTCCGTGGAAAGCGGCACAGGCTCGATGTCCGCGTTGTGAAAAAGCACGTGCTGATCCGCGGACACGTCGGGCTTCCACGTGTAGCCCACGTCGGGATCCAGCCGCAGCCACGGCTGGACCTCGAGCACGGCAGGAGGCGTGGCCGGGACGGGCTCGACGTACCTCATGCGCAGCACGGGCTCCGCGGCGGCCATCGCAACGAGCGTGGCGACGCTCGCGATCAGGAAATTGACCAGCCGCGCGCGAATGCCGGGATTAGCGGCCATCGGCCGATTCCAGCCAGTCCGCGCCGAACGATGCCGGCAATCGCGTCACCTTCCAGAGCGATGCGATCATGTATACATTGTCATGCGCCAACTGGTGAGGGTTGATGAATTCCCACACGATTTCGCCGCCCGGGGTGACCTCGAACGCGCGCCCGTTGTTGGTCTCCGTGATCAGCGTATTGCCGTTCGCCAGCCGCTGCACACCGCCGCACCACTCGCTGTGAAAATCCTCCGGCCGCTCCGGCGCGTAGCTCCAGAGCACGTCCTGGGTGAACGGATCGAATTCGAGAATGCGCGACCCGCCGCGATTTCC
>CAYPNI010000009.1:0-15889 GCA_964411925.1 uncultured Nitrospirales bacterium | reverse complement strand
GCACGTCCTGGGTGAACGGATCGAATTCGAGAATGCGCGACCCGCCGCGATTTCCACGGTTATCGAAGACCATCATATTTCCGGAGGGCAGCAGCTGCGACTCGTGCTGCCGCCGCCACAACCCGGTCATCGCCCACAACACGCGGCCTTGTTCAGGGTCAACAATGACGAGCGCGTCCAAGGTCCAAATCGACAGCAGCACATTGCCCTGCTTAAACAGGGGCGACCGGGACGCGAGCGATCCGTCGAATACCTGGATGGTGTTCTCGTGAAACAAATCGCCCGACTCTGGCAATCGCGCGAGCATCGGCGCGTAGTCGGAATTCTCGAAACACGGAATCAGCGGCACGCGCCGCAGTTCATTGCCGTCCGCGTCGAGCACGCTGAGAATCGGTTCCATTCGGAACGGTTCGCCGCCCGCCGGCGGCGTGATCGGCTCCATGGTTCGATTCAGCGCGTAAATGAGGCCGTCGTGCGTCACGGCGAAGTCGTGATGAAAATTGTCGCGGCGTTTCCACACGACATTGGAGTCCCGGTAGAGCTTCACGAGGCCAATCCCCTCGTGCAGCGCGATCAGGTCCCCATTCGCGAACGCGTGCACGCGCCGCCAGTACTGGTGGCCCGTGATGCGCACGTAGGAGGGCGGCTCGTATCCCGGCCACAAGGACCTGAAGTCCACCAACCAGCGATGCCGCACCACGCCGCGCATGTCCGACAGCACTGCCTCGGGGGCGTGACCGGAACTATAGAGATTCAGTCCCGGTTGCGCGTGTTGGGAATCAAAAACAGTGACGCCGCCGCTGGTCGATTGGGCCTCGGTCGCGCCGGTGTACCCGATCGCCGCGAGCATCTCGCGGTCGGCCTCGGACACGCCGGACTCACCGCGCGGCGCGAACGGATACCATTCACCGGCCGGCCGCTGGCCCGGATCCGCTGGCGCGGCGCCGACGCCCGGTCGAAATACCCGTTCGGCGAGCGACCCGAGCCGGCCGTCACGGTGCGCGATGAACCCGAGCAGGAACGCGGACACGAACCCAGCCGCGAGGGCGTATACGAAGACGAAGCGCCGCACTGTTTCCCCCGAAACCATTCCCCGCGAAAAATATAGCCGCCGGCCACGCGCGGTGCAACCGGCAGCCCGGCCTGCTATCGTACGCGCAGGGGGACCGGGATGGATTTCGTGCGCCTGGCGACAGTGGACGACTTCCGCGGCGAGCGGATGAAGTCATTCCGCGTAATGGGGCGCTTGATCGCCATCGTCCGCGAACCGGACGGCACGTTTTGGGCGACCGAGATCGCCTGCAAACACCAGAACGCCGACCTCGCCACCGAGGGCCAGTGGGAGGGGGACATCGTCACCTGCAAGCGCCACTTCTGGAAGTACAACCTGCGCACGGGCCGGTGCCTGAACCAGAATTCCGCGCCGCTTCGCCGCCACGCGCTAAAGCGCGTCGGTGACGAGTTACACGTTTCGCTGCAGCCGATCGAATCCGGCAAAACCGACCCCGCCGACGACGACCCGATGCCCGACATCGTCTTTCGGAAGAAGTAGCAACGGCGAGCGCCGCTTCAGCCTCGCTCGGTTACTTGTATTCCTGGATGACGATGTTCTTGAACGACAGATCCGTCGTGGGGTCGTGGCCCTGCAGGTTAATCGTGCCCGCGTCCGCGACGTAGCCGGTCTTTCCGTCGGCGTTGTCGCTCATCGCGCGCATGTCGAGGTAATCGCTCACCTGGTATCCGTTGATCCAAACCGCCGCGTGGTTCCCGTCGCATACCACTGTCTTCGTGAACCATTCGTGGTCGCTCGGGACGACCTTGCGCGCCGCCTGGTTGCCGTAGTTGCCGCCCGTGCCGAAGTCAACGGGTTTCAGGCGGTCATCGCCGACCCACTGGTTACGCACCTGCGACTCGTAACCCTTCCAGAAGACGCCCGGGGGTGTGCGGAAGAAGACGCCGCTGTTCAGGTGATCGCCGTTGGAGATGATGTCGAGCTGCAATGTGAAATTGCGGTACGTGCCCGCCGTCTCGATCTGTCCATTGCCGTTCTTGATGTTCAGCGCGCCGTCCACCACGGAGAACACCGACTTGCGCTCGGGAATGATGTTCCAGCCGGAGAGGTCTTTGCCGTTGAACAGCGGCGTCATGCCAAGCGGCCGCAGCGTCACGTTCTTCATCGCCACGGCCGTGCCGTTGTTGTGGTGGTACAACAATCCGATGCGGCCCAGGCCGTTCGTGCCGACGACCGTCTTCGCGCCGTCCCAGCCGCCTACTTCGACCTGGTTCCCGCGCGCGACGATGCGGATGCCGCGCCAATCGTCCTTGCCGTCCTTCGGATTGGAGAGCCAGACGACGCTCGAACCGTTCTCAGCCGGATGGCCCTCCAGCGAACCGCGGAACAGCACACCGGCTGTGCAACCGGGTTTGAGCCGGACGGTGGCCGTCAATTCAAAGTCCTGGAACCGTGACGTCGTCGCGATCACGCCGCCCGTGCCCTCGGTCGCGGCGATCGCGCCGTCAGCCACAGACCAGTTCGCGTCGCCCTGCGTCGTCCAGCCGAAGAGAGTCTGGCCGTCGAACAGGTCAATCCAAGATCCGTAGTCTTGCGTTTGCGCCGATCCGGCCGCGCTTACCATAACCAACGCCGCCGCCAAGATGCCGCCCGTCACCCATCGCATAAGTCCACTCCCCGTTAGTCAGTGCCGGCGGGATTATCCCGCCCGCCCCGGCCAGAGTCAACGCCCGCGTGAGATCTCCGCCGGCCCGGTCCTGCGCGGAGCAGATCTTTCGACAAAGCGATTTCCGTTGCCCGTAACCACCGCCAACGCCTGCAATCCGCGTCAACCCGCGTTCGGGTTCGGCGCCATGACCACCATCAACACGCAATTCTCCGCAGAGCGGTTTTCCACGCCGTGCGGCACGCCCGCGGGCGCGATCGCGATATGGCCGCGCGGCAGGGCCAACGTTTCGTCGCCCAGCGTGACGTGCGCAGACCCCTCGATGGCGTGATAGATCTTGTCGTTTCGCGCGTGCGAGTGGACTTTTTGCGATTGGCCGGGCTTGAGGCAATATACGTCGCAGAACAGATTCTGTGACTCAAAGAGATTCACCTTCTGCATCTTGTCGTCGCCAAATCGGGCCGACTGCACGGGATTGAAAACACGATTCGCCACCTGGAGCCCCTCCGAATGTCGCACTACCGAGTACGGCCTACTCTATCGCATCGCTCCGGGCTCGCGGCACTGCTCGTACTGCTCGCTGGGCAGTCGCCGGCCGAGGAGGTGTCCGAGCGTTTCACGCAACTCACCGCGGCGACGCGCTGGACGCTCGTGCGCGAGACGGTGGCCGGCTTCGACACGTTTCATCCCCAAGGCATGGCGCGCGTCGGCGAGGACCTGTTCGTCTCCTCCGTGGAAGTGATCGACCGCGCCCGCGCGCAGGGCAAGGGACACCTGTTTCGAATGCGGACCGACGGCAGTCTGGTTGCGCAAACCGATCTCACGGACGGCGCGCGATATCACCCCGGCGGCATCGACTTCGACGGTACGCGCCTCTGGGTGCCGGTGGCGGAGTACCGCCCGGACAGTTCGAGCGTCGTGTTTATCGTGGACCCGGCCGAACTTCGCGCCGAAAAACTGTTCACGTTTCCAGATCATCTCGGCGCGATCGCGCACGATCCCGAATCCGGCACACTCGTCGGCGTCTCCTGGGGATCGCGCAGGTTCTACCGATGGCAAACGCGAAAAACCACCAGCGGCGGGATCGAGATCGGGAACGCGGACTCGCCGGACATCGCGCCGAACCCGTCGCACTACGTCGACTTCCAGGACATGCAGTGGATCCGCGGCACGCGTCAGTTTCTCTGCGGTGGCCTGAAGCGGTATACGAATGCGGGCGACGGCAAATCGCTCGCGCTGAGTGGGCTCGAATTACTCGATGGATCGACGCTCCGGCCGCTCCACCAGATTCCCGTGCCGCTCTGGGACCGCTCCGGCCTGCCGATGCTTCAAAATCCGTTTGAGGTTGAGGCGACGGCGAAGGGGCTGCGGTTCTACTTCATGCCCGCGGACAACGACTCGACACTTTTCGAGTACCAGGTCGAGACGAAGGAGTAACAGAGCGGGGTTACTTCGCGGCGGCGGCGTTCGCCTTGCGCTGGAGGCGCGACTTTTTGCGCGCCGCGGTGCGCTTGTGGATGATGCCCTTGCGCGCCGCAACGTCGAGCTCGACAACCGCTGCCTTCACGGCGTCCGCGGTGGACGCGCCCTGCGCCTGGATGGACTGCTCGGCCTTTTTCACGAAGGTCTTCAAGCGGGACCGGACGGCGATGTTCCGCTGGCGCCGCACTTCATTGGTGAGATCGCGCTTTTTCTGCTGCTTCAGATTTGGCATAGAGGCTTGCTGGGTTCCCTGGTCCGCCGAGGTTCGGCGCCTGAAATCGCTCCATTGGAAGGCGGAAGCCTAGCAAAATCCCGCCAACGCGCGCAAGCCACACCCGGTGGCCGCCGGCGTCTTGCACGTGTCGCGAACGAGGGGTATTCTATTGACCGGCTGTGTGCTCCCACGACGTAAGGGGCCTTACCTATGACGTGCGCTTTGCTCATGCTTCTGGCTCTGGCCGCTCAAGCCGAGCCTCTCGAACCGCTCGACCTCCCGCCGCCCGCTGCACCCGCGCTTGCGCTGCCGAGTGCCGCGCCACAGGGTGGCGAGACGCTGGCGTCGCCTCCTAACACTTTCGCGCCGGGCACGGAGGCATTTGTCGAGGCGACATCGCTCGCGCTGCGCGCCGCTCCCGGACGCGACGGCACGCTGATCCACTACATGCCGCACGATGCACGGGTGCGCGTCGTGCAGGGCGATATGGCGCCCGTTGCCGACAACGTCGGCGGCGAGCAAGGCTACTGGGTCTATGTGCAGCATGCCTCGAACTATGGCTGGACCTTCGACAAGTTTCTGTCCGCCGTCCCTACTGCGCTCGACGAGAATCTTGACTGGGTCGCCGTGCCGGGCGCACGCGTGGGCCCGATCAAGGTGGACACGACGATCGAACAGTTAAAGTCGATCTTCGGCCAGGCCAACGTCGGCGAAGCCAAGATTCCGGTGGAAGAGGGGCGGTTCGAAACCGGCACGGTCGTTTTCGCCGACAGCCCCGAACGGCGCCTGTTCATCCAGTGGGCGTATCCGAACAAGCGCATTCACTCCGTTATTGTCGAGGGCTCGCGCTGGAAGACGCCGGCCGGCATCGGCATCGGCACGCGCCTGTCCGACATGGTGCGGGCGAACGGCGCGCCGGTCGCGTTCGCCGGTTTCGAGTGGCAGTATTCCGGCTACATCATGAGTTGGAACGGCGGCTTGCTCGATCGTGACCACCGGTTGGGCGAGGGCATCTACATCTATCTCGCGCCGCGCCCGCCGTACCTGCCGTCCGACTATGACGCCCTCCGCGGCGACAAGGAATTCTCGTCGGAAATGCCTGAGGCGAACAAGCTCAATATCAGCGTTCGCGCCATGACCATCTTGATGCAGAACTGATCCCGTACCGGAACCGGAAGGAGTGACTCTCGTGCGAGCGGCGTCTGAACGAATTGGAAGTGCGTTGGTGTTGGTCTTCGCGGGACACGGCCTGGCGTACGCCGATGCGATCACGATTAATGGACAACGTCTCGATAACGTACTGATCACGAAGACCTCGTCGTTCTATTACGTGCAACTCCCCACCGAAGGCCGCACGCTCAATTTCCCGATCGACAGCGTCGAGCCGGGCTCCGTGTCGATCAACAAGGATTCGTTTTACCGGGACAAACTCAAGCAGCAGTACAGCGAAAACAAGGAACTGCGGGACTCCGGGCAGAAGGATTTCGAAGTCGATCCCGCGTTTCGCGCCGAAACCGGCGCGCGCCTCGGAGATGCCTCGGCCGGCGGCGCAGCGCCCGCGGCGCCGGGCGGCGCCTCCACGGGTGGACTCGGCGTCCCGCGCACGCAAGTCGAGGCGACGATGGCGGGATTCGGGCTGTCGTTCCAACCGGGGCCCGGCCGCGGCGGGCAGCCGAGTGTGGTCGCGCAAATGCCCGATGGGTCCCGCGTCGAACTGCTCGGCCCGCCCGAACAGTTGACCGGAGTTGTCGCCTCGGGCACAGGCGCGCCGGCGCAAATCAACATGATGATGCAGCAGTTGCGCATGCTGGTTACCCAGTTGCAGCCGGCTGCGGCAGGGGAAATCCAGGGACTCATCCAGGAGTCGGAGGCCTCCGGCAGCGCACGGCGTTCGGTCGGCGGGGTGACGCTGAGCCTGACACAATCGAAACAGGGCGAGAACGCATCGGTCGAATTCCAAATGATCGCGGGAGGCTGACGGCGTGGCGGCGGTGGCCTCTGCGGCGCGGCACAGCACGGAGTCCTTTGTCGCCTCGGACGGCGTAGCGCTGTTTGCCCAGCGATGGGTGCCGGGTCACATCAAGGGCCATGTCGTCCTGGTCCACGGTTACGGCGAACACTCCTCTCGATACGCGCACGTAGCCGACCGATTGAACGCCGAGGGATACGCGGTCTACACCTACGACCAGCGCGGCCACGGACAAAGTCCGGGCAAAATGGGACGGATCGAAAGCTTTGACCGACTTCTGGACGACGCCGACGAATTCACGGAAAGGACACTCACCCAAGTCGGACCCGAACCCCGGTTCCTCTTCGGGCACAGCATGGGCGGCCTCGTGGTCACCGCGTTCGTCCTGCGGCGCCCGCCCGGCGTGCGCGGGCTCGTGCTCACCAATCCCGCCGTCAAAGCGGATGACAACACGTCGCCTTTCTTGCGCAAAATCGCGAAGTGGGCCGCGCGCTTCGCTCCGGGCATGAAGGCGCACGCGCTGGACATCAACGGCTTGTCCCGCGTGCCCGAGGTCGTCCGGGCGTACGCCTCGGATCCGCTTGTGCATCACGGTTTCATCGATGCGCGGACGGGCTACGAGATGATGAAGACGATTGAGTTCGTGCAGACGAACCTGAAGAAGCTCGAGTTGCCCTTCCTGACGGTGCACGGGACGGCCGACCGGCTGGTACCGTCCCGCGCGGCAGAGCTGCTCTACGAACTCGCGTCCTCGCGGGACAAATCCATCCACCTCTACGAAGGCGGCTACCACGAACTGTTCAACGACCTGACCGCCGACCGCTTCTTCAGCGACCTGCTCGACTGGCTCCGCGCGCGGACCTGAACCCAGTCAGGCCACCGCAGCCCGGACTGCCGCGTTTTTGAGTTGGCAACCTTTTTGCATTTTCCGTGTTCATGGATTACGATTTCGTCGAATTACCCGACGAGCCATACCAGAATGTAGGTTTTCAAGCGCCCATGAGTAGCGTTTCCACCAAAGTACGCACCGATCCGTCCGAACTCACCCTGCTCTTCGAGATCAGCCAGATTCTCGAGCAGAGCATCGATCTGCGTGATGTCGTCCAGTCCGTGCTCAAGGCCATGGCCAAGCACACCGGCATGATGCGCGGCACCCTGACGCTTATCGACCGCGACACCGGCCAGCTCTACATCGAGGCCGCGCACGGCCTCAGCGAGGACGAGCGCCGCCGGGGCCGCTACCACATGAGCGAGGGCGTGACCGGCCAGGTCGTTCGCACGGGCCGGGCCGTCGCCGTGCCCAAGGTGTCCGAGGAGCCGTTGTTCCTCAACCGAACACGATCCCGGCAGGACCTGGATCGGCGCGAGCTCTCGTTCATCTGCGTGCCAATCAAAATCGGCAACGAGACGATCGGCACGCTCAGCGTGGACCACCTTTTCGACAGCAACGTGTCGCTTGACGAAGACGTCCGGCTGATGTCCGTCATCGCGTCACTCATCGCCCAGGCCGTGCGCCTGCGCCAGGAGGTCATCCAGGGTCAGCAGGTCCTGATGGCGGAGAACCAGCGCCTCCAGGATGAGCTGCGCGATCGCTTCCGGCCGGCGAACATCATCGGCCGATCCAGCGCGATCCAGAATGTGTTCGACCTCGTCGCACAGGTCGCGCCGAGCGACACCACGGTACTCATCCGCGGCGAAAGCGGCGTGGGCAAGGAGTTGGTGGCGCATTCCATCCACTACAACAGCCCGCGCGCATCGAAACCCTTCGTCCGGGTCAACTGCGGGGCGCTGCCGGAGACACTCATCGAAAGTGAGCTATTTGGCCATGAAAAAGGTGCATTTACGGGCGCCACGACGCGGCGAAAGGGGCGCTTCGAGTTGGCCCACGGCGGCACGATTTTCCTCGATGAAATCGGCGACCTCTCGCCGCACACGCAAATCCGCCTGCTGCGCGTTCTGCAGGAACGCGAGTTCGAGCGCGTCGGCGGCACGGAGACGGTCGAGGTCAACGTGCGCGTCATCGCGGCCACGAACCGGAACCTCGAAGAGCAGATCGAGAAGAGCGAATTTCGGCAGGACTTGTTCTACCGGCTGAACGTGTTCCCGATTCACATCCCCGCGTTGCGCGAACGGCGGACGGATATTCTGGAACTCGCGAATCATTTCGTGGACAAGTACAGCAAGGCGAACGGAAAACAGATTCGCCGGATGTCCACGCCGGCGATCGACATGCTCTCGAGCTATCACTGGCCGGGGAACGTCCGCGAGCTCGAAAACGTCATCGAGCGCGCGGTGCTCTTGAGCCAGGACGACGTGGTCCACGGGCATCACCTGCCGCCCACGCTGCAGACGGCCGAGGCAAGCAACACCGTGATGAAGGGCACGCTCCAGGAGACGCTTGACCGCGTCGAAAAGGAGATGATCGTCGAGGCGCTCAAGAACTGCCGCGGAAACAAGAGCAAGGCGGCGAAAGCCCTCGGCGTCAGTGAGCGCATCATGGGCCTGCGCGTCGAAAAGCACGGCATCAGTCCCCGCGAGTACAAGACCTCCCGCATTCGGTAGCGTTGACGCGACATCGCCGGTCTTTCGGTATGCGCGTTCACACCCGGAAGCTCCGAATCCGGCCATAATCTCATACCATCGCGTGTCGATCCGGATGATTTCATACGCAGGCGTAGGCAAGTTTCCATAATCTACGCTTGCGTAGTATTTCTCGGTGCCCACCGAGCCTCTCTGTCCCGTCGGAATTCTCGAAACGAACTCAATACGCGTCACAACGCTGGCGGCAGACCGCGTGGCACGGCCGTTGCATTGCGACATCAACTTCGCGGATTGGACGTCCGTGGAAGCAGGACCCGGATCGGGTCCGGCGCGGGCTGCACCGGCGTGAGCTCACCGAGGCGGTTCGTGTGGACTTTCGCAGTGAACAACGAAAACAAATCCGCCGCGCAGCGGGGATGAACGACACCGAAGGAGAGGGCAATGAGTATGACGTGGTATCGATGGGCGGCGTGCCTTGCGCTGCTGATGGCAGCCGGGGGAGCGTTCTTCGTTCCGACTGTCGCGTGGGCCGAGGAAGCCGCGGCCGACGTGGTCGAGGCAGCACCGCCTGAAGCGGAAGAAGAAGCGGCGCCGGTGACTCCGGACGACGCGCTGTTCGCCGCAAACAACATCTGGATGATGGTGTCCACGTTCCTGGTGTTCATCATGCACCTGGGATTCGCGACACTCGAGACGGGGCTCACGCGCGCGAAGAACAGCGTGAACATCCTGTTCAAGAACACGGCCGTCCCCGCCATCGGGTTGGTGACGTACGCGTTCATCGGGTTCAACCTGATGTATCCCGGCGATTTTAATTACATTCCGGGATGGTTCGGGTTCGCCGGGTTCATCATCGATCCGGGCGACGCCGGCCAGACGATCGAGTACGTCGGCGGCGGCTACACCTACTGGACGGACTTCCTGTTCCAGGCGATGTTCGCCGCGACCGCCGCGACGATCGTGTCCGGAGCGGTGGCCGAGCGCATCAAGCTCAGTTCCTTCCTGATCTTCACCGTGTTCTTCGTGGGGATCATTTATCCCTTCGCAGGTTCGTGGAAATGGGGCGGCGGGTGGTTGAATGACCTCGGCTTCTACGATTTCGCCGGATCGACCCTCGTGCACTCGGTCGGTGGTTGGGGTGCGCTCGCGGGGGTGATTGTGCTCGGGCCGCGCATCGGCAAGTACGTGAACGGCCAGACCAAGGCCATCTCCGGCCACAGCATGCCGCTGGCGACGATCGGCGTGTTCCTGCTGTGGCTCGGCTGGTTCGGGTTCAACGGCGGCTCCGTGCTGAGCGGCGACCCGGCGGCGGTATCGCTCGTGCTGGTCACGACGAGCCTCGCCGCGGCCACGGGCATCATCGGCGCCATGTTCACCACCTGGATCGTCCAGAAAAAGCCGGACTTCTCGATGGTGCTGAACGGTTCGCTCGCGGGCCTCGTCGGCATCACGGCCGGCGCGGACCAGGTCACCGTGTACGAAGCGATGCTCATCGGCGCGATCGCCGGCGTCATCGTGGTCTTCTCGGTGCTCGGCTTCGACAAGCTCAAGCTCGACGACCCGGTGGGCGCTCTCTCGGTCCACCTCGTCTGCGGCATCTGGGGCACGCTCGCGGCCGGTATCTTCGGCGCGCCGGAAGTGATCGCGCAGCTCATCGGCATCGGCGCGTACGGCGTCATCGCGTTCGGCTCCGCGCTCATCTTCTTCCTCGCGCTCAAGTACAGCCCGCTGGGCCTGCGCGTCAGCGCCAAGGAAGAGATCGGCGGGCTCGACGTGGGCGAACACGGCATGGAGGCCTACAGCGGCTTCCAGATCTTCACGACCACGTGATTGGCCGCGGCGGCTCAATTCGAACTCTCAACCGATTCATACAAGGATGAACTAGATGAAACTGATCATTGCCTACATCCAGCCCGAGCGGCTCAACGCGGTCAAGCAGGCGTTGTTCGAGGCGGATGTGAAGAAGATGTCCGTCACCAACGCGCTCGGCTGCGGCGCGCAGGGCGGGTTCCACGAGTCCTACCGTGGCGCGGACATTGAAGTGAACCTGCTCAAGAAAGTGCGCCTCGAAATTGCCGTGAACGAAGACTACGTTCAGACGACGATCGACTCCATCGTGCGCGGCGCGCGCACGGGGACCATCGGCGACGGCAAGATATTCGTCCTCGACCTGGCCGAATGTGTCCGCATTCGAACGGGTGAGCTTGGAGCGGAGGCCATCGGCTAGCCCCGTACGCCTCCCTCTCCGTCCAAGGGCGGCGCGTTCTCCGGAAACGGAGAGCGCGCTGCCCGCTTTTGAGGGCTTCGCAGCCAGAGCTGGCGGGCACCAATCTGGCAGGAGCCTATCAGAAAAAAGGGCCGGGCTCGGCGGTTCCACCTCAGTGATCAGCGACGATCTACGCCATGAACGGTGTGCGTCCAGATCCCGGGCAAGTCTCCTCCGCTGAATGCCCGAACCGGGTACCTGTGATGCGCCTGGACGGTTCCATATCGGACCCCCGGAAGTGCCTTTTGTTATACTTTCGCAGCCGGAGCCCGGGGGAGCTATGAACCGCGTATTGTTTGTGGATGATGAGCCAAATGTTCTGGAAGGGTTCAAACACGCGCTGCATCCACTACGGAACACCTGCGAGATCTCGATCTGTCGTAGTGGCGATGAGGCGCTGGCGCGGTTAGGACGCGACGAATCGTTCGACGTCATCGTCTCGGATCTCCGAATGCCCGGCCTGTCCGGATCTGAGTTTCTGACTCGCGTGCGAGAGCGGTATCCGGAGATTGTCAGGATCCTGCTTTCCGCCCGTCTCGATTCAGAAACGCTGCACGAAGCCTCCGTAGTCGCCCACCAGGTCCTGACCAAGCCGGTGGATTCCGAGATTCTGAGAGAGGTGCTCTCCCGCGCGTTTTCCCTGCGCGGCCGGGTGGCTAGCACCAAAGTACGGAAGACACTTCTGCGACTGGGTTCCTTGCCATCGGTCCCCGTTCTGTATTGGAAAATCCTCGGCGAGATGAGCGCGCCCTCGCCCTCCATAGAACGCGTCGCGCAACTGGTGGCGAAGGATCCCGGACTCACATCAAAAGTGTTGAGGCTCGCCAACACCCGGGGCGCGAAAGAACGCATCTCCAACATTTATTACGCGACCTTCACACTCGGGCTGGAGAATCTCAAAAGTTTCGTGCTGGCGGCGCAACTGTTCAGCGAGATTGACAAGAAGGGCTATTCGTCGAAGCTCAACATGCACGCCCAGTGGGAGCATTGCGTCGCCGTCGGGGAATGTGCCCGCAGAATCGCGACCAACGCGGGTGCGAAGTTGAAAGTGATCGACGAGTCGTACACAGCCGGGCTGCTGCACGATATCGGTGTGCTCATCCTGGCGGCGAATCTTCCAGACGAGTTCGAGATCGCATTAGAGCTCGCCGAGAGGCAGGGGGTGACCCTCATTCAGGCGGAGCGCACGGTCGTGGGTGCGACGCACCCCGAGGTGGGCGCCTACCTGTTGGATCTGTGGGGGCTGCCCGAAGATGTCGTCAAAGCGATTAGCCATCATGCCTTCCCGTCCGGATATCCTGAAGAACTCTATAGCTTTGATGCCGACGACGAGTTCACTCCATTGACCGCGGTGCACGTTGCAAATTATTTCTGCGAGAAGGCCAACGAAGATCGTAACGACTATGGTGTGTCCGAGCTCGACATGAAATACCTGGAGGGCGCGGGACACGCTGACTCGGTTGAATCCTGGTGGGACACGTGCTTCGGATTGAACGCCTGAGCTAATCCGGCAATACCGATGAACCTGGGCATCGCGACCGCAGACCGAGTCGGCGCGTACTCCGGCGAGGTGCGTGCAGCAGCTTGCTCCGGATGGCGCTGCGTACAGGGCCGCAGAGGCGCCTACTTTCGAGTCACCGGAAGCCGCATTTCCCGGCTGTCGTCCGCCCGCTCACGCTGAAACGCGATCCCCGGCGCGTCGCTGCGAACCTGTTCGAGCCAGAACACGCCGTCGTAGGGCTCGCTGTTTCCGCGCGTACCCACGAAGTCCATATCGCCGTCGCGGTCGAGGTCGCGCGCGACGAATTTATCGAACATGCCCCGCTTGCGCCGCGAGACGTCGTGGCGAATCCACTGGCCTGCCGGGTCGGCGGGCTGCTCGAACCAGCCGATCCGGCCCAGGCTGTCGTTCGGCGTCAGGTCGCCGTCGCGGTCCCGCGGGCCGCGGCTGTAGCCGCCGGCCATGACATCGAGCGCGCCGTCCCCGTTGATGTCGGCCACTGTCACGCTGATCATGCTGTCCGGCGCGAAGGTGCCGATGGAGTGCGCCGTCCAACGGTCCGTTGTGGCCGCCGGTTGCTCGATCCAGCCGAGGTCCGTCAGTCCAAACGCGAGCACGATGTCCAGCCGGCCGTCGTGATTCAGATCCGCGAAGTCCATGTTGAACCCGCCGGCCTCGCCGCCGTCGATGTCGATTCGACGCTCCGCGAAGTTGAATCCCTCTCCGCCGAGGTTCTCGAACCACATGACGCGCCGCTCGCCGCGCGACCCGCCGACGATGTCCATGTCGCCGTCGCTGTCGAGGTCCACCGGGTGCGCGTTCTGCGGAATGATGTAGCGGCCAAGCTCGTGCTCTCTCCAGTTACCCTCCAGCGCGTCACCGACGATTTCGAAAATCGAAATGGGGTGTTTTTCCTTCGTGTCCAGCGCGGGATTCTGCGCGCCCTTGTTCGGTGCGACAACCTCCAGTTTGCCGTCGCCGTTGAAATCCGCGACGAACACGCGAATGTATGAACCGCGGTTCTCGGTTACGCCGGGAATGACGCGCCGCCAGGGCTTGCTCCGCGCTTCGCCTCCCGGGTTTTCGAAGTAGATCAAGTGCGCGAGTTCGCACGCAGCCACAACATCGGGATGACCATCGCCGTTCAGATCACCGATCGCCGCGTCCTCCGCGGCGGCCGCTTCGGGTCCATCGGCCAGCGCGACGTTGATCCACGCGTTCGGATCGGCGGAACCGAACGCGATCCGGATCTGGCCTTCGGGCTGACCGTCGTAGGTCGTGTCCGACTCGTGCACCGAGACGATGTCTTCGTGTCCGTCGCCATCGAGATCGCCCATCACCAGGCCGTCGCTGCCGCTGATCTCGGCACGACTAGACTCGGAATCGTCAATGATGCGCTCGCGCCAGGAAATGTATTCCCCGTCAACAGTTCGTGTCGAGGTGCGCGCCCAGCCGACCGGCAGGATGTCGCTGTGCTCACCGACGAAGCCGAGGAACAGCTCAGTAGTCAGATCGGGCCGTTGCAGCACCGATCCGTGACCGACATTTGGCATCACTTCGAGCCGTGCGTTCGGGATCTCCTGCGCGATGACTCGGCTCGACGCGAGATTCGGATCGAAGTTGCCCGTACACACGAAGGTCGGGGCTGGGATTTTTGACAACAACGGCCTCAGATCGCCGAAGGCCTCGGCCGCGCCAAGCGCCTTCTCTATTTCGGCCTCGTCGAGGTTCCGGTTCCAGCCGTCCGGTCTGGAGATGACGGGAATCCCCGCGGCTTCCTGGACCTTGAGCGCACGCTCGCGTCCATCAATCTGGGCCTGGCGATTCGCGGGATCGACGCTCGCATCATAGAGGGCGAGGAGCGCGACACGCTCGGGGTGCAACGCGGCATACGCAATCGCCGCGCGCGAGCCCCAGGCCATCGACCACACAATAGAAGTGTCGTAGCCGAAGTGGTCGAGAATGGCCACCGCGTCGCCCGAGTAGATCTCGAATGTGTAGCCGGCGTCCGACGCGCTGGGCGTGGACTGGCCCGTGCCGCGCACGTCGAACCGGATGACGCGAAATCGGTCGGAGAGCCGGGGGACGACGTTGTCCCACATGCGCGTCGTGCACGCTGCGCCGTTCCAGAGCAAGACCGCCGGCGCGCCCAGTGGCCCGTCGGCTTCCACGTGAAGCGTCGCCCCGCGCACGTCGAGCCGGTGGACCTCGGCGGCGATCGGGACTGCGGCGAAAGAGATCAGCGCGAGACAAATCGCTCGCGTGCATATCAGTGCTCGCCCGCTACGGTTCATGATGCCCTCTGCAGGAGGCGTACGACGTGGGACCAGCACTACTCAGGAAGCGTGCCCGCCCATTCGATCACGATCTTCGCGTACCCCTCCGGATCTTCGTCGTGCATGTTGTGGCCCATCGCCGGAAACGATCGATACTCGAAGGGATGGCCCGCGCCGGACACGAGCTCCCGGACGCGTTGCGCCTGCTCGTCGGAACTCGCGCCAACCAGCACGCCCGATTGCGGATTCACCGCGCGCCGATGGTGCGTGTAAAGCACGGGCACCTTCACGCTCGAAAGCAGTTGAACGTGGTCGCAACCCACCATGATCGTGCCGGTGATGAACGCCTTCGCCCATTCCGGGTCGTACTCCTTGAGATTCTGCGGCGGACCGCTCCCGGATCGGCCCGGCCCGCCCGCGCCCGACATGCCGTCCCAGTTGCCGATGCTCCACTGATCGCCGAGGTATTCGCTGAACCGGGCGAATATCGGACCGACGATACTCTTCTCGATGCCCGGCCCGACGGCGGGATTCACCTGCGAACTGAAGAACGGCGGGTCCTCGAAGATTGCGCCGCGGACCATCCCCGGCGGCGCGTAGGCCGAGAGCCACGCGGACACGAGGCCGCCGGACGACAGCCCGCTGACGACGACGGGACGTTTGATGTGCAGCGCGATGAAGCGCACCAGGTCATTGCCGATGTTATCGAGCGTGTAGCGTCCCGGCGTGCGCGACGACCGCCCCTGGCCACGCAGATCGACCGCGAAGACATGGAAATGATCCTGAAGCAGCGTCATCGCCTCTTCGTATCCCCACCAGGATTCGGTTTGCCCGGGGATGAGGAGTAGCGCCGGATTCCCGTCCGAGCCGGCCTCGGCGAAGTTCAGCAGAATCTCTCCCGTGTCGAACGTGCTCTCCTTGAACTTGTGCTCGACGTACGTCGCCTCAGGGTTATGCGGACC
>CAYPNI010000008.1:0-60778 GCA_964411925.1 uncultured Nitrospirales bacterium | reverse complement strand
AGTTTACGGCGGGGCGGTACTGGACCGACGACTACGGGTCGAGCGACAACGCGGACGAGTTCAAGGCGATCTACGCGTATTCGCCGTACCACAACCTCAAGCCGGGCGTGGCCTATCCGCCGACGCTGGTGACCACCGCGGACACCGACGACCGCGTCGTGCCGGGGCACAGTTTCAAGTTCGCCGCGCGACTGCAGGAAGTGCAGACGGGTGAAAATCCGGTCCTGATTCGAATCGAGACGCGTGCGGGGCATGGGGGTGGTAAGCCGACGTCCAAGGTGATCGAAGAGATCGCGGACATGTACGCCTTCGCGATTCACCACACGCCGGTGGATTAGTAGCGGGGGCTACATATCCATGATGGCTTCGATGTCGGGGTCGAGTTTTTGTTGGGGCAGGGCATAGGAGAGGCCGAAGAAGAGGGCGAGCGAGACGATGAGGCTGGCGGCGCCGCCGTCGATGCCGTAGGGGATGGTGAAGTCGGTGAGTTTGATCAGGAAGTTGATGGAGAGGCTGGAGACGATGGCGGCGATGGCCGCGTATGGGTTGGCGCGTTTCCAGTTCATGCCGATGGCGACGGTGGGCACGAGCGCGGCGGCAAACGTGCCCCAGCCGAACGCGCCCATCAGCGCGACGAGGTCGCCGTTCGAGCTCAGGTAGTACGCGAAGAGGCCGGAGACCACCGCGAGCAGGAGCGTCACGATGCGCGCCCACAGGAGTTCCTGCCGGGGCGGCTTGCGCCCGAACGATTTTGGGATGTCGTGGATGATCGCGGCCGCGCCGATGTTCAGGAAGCTGTCGGCCGTTGACATGATGGCGGAGAACAGTCCGGCGAAGACGATGCCCGCGACGATGGGATGCGCGAAGGCCTGCAGGAACGCGGGCGCGGCGTCGTCGGGCGTGGCGAGTTCGGGATGTTTTCCGCTCAGCACGAGCGCGCGCATGGCGAGGCCGACGGCGATCCAGAGGAACGCCGCGAAACTGTAGCCGAGGATGCTGACGACGAGAATGCGCTTGGCGTCGGACACCTTCTTGTTCATCATCATTTTCGTGACGATGTGCGGCTGGCCGGCGCCGCCGAGCGCGAACAGGAAATACCACGAGAGGCAGCCCATGATGCCGAGCGTGCCCCAGGGGCCCATCGCCTCGGGGTCATTTTCCATGATGATGCGCGAGGCGGCGGGCAGCCCGCCTTCGACCGCGTTCATCGCCGTGAACATGATGACGACGCCCGACGCGGCCATGATCGCGCCCTGGATCATGTCGGTGTATACGGACGCGATGATGCCGCCGGTGACGCAGTAAAACACGAGCACGAACACGGACACGATCATGCAGATGTGCAGCCCGATGTCGTCGCCGAACCAGCCGGTGTTCGTCAGTACCTGCCGCAGAACGACGGCCATGCCCAGGATTTGCGTGCCGAGATAGCCGAACACGCCGAAGAGAATCGCAATCGCGGTGAAGAACCGCGTCCCTTCGTGGCCATAGCGCGCGGCGACGGCGGCCGGCAGCGAGATCGTGTTGCGCGCCTCGGCGAACAGGCGCAGGCGTTTGCCGAGCAGGTAGAACGAGAGACAAAATCCGATCGACGAGCAGATGATCATCCAGACCGAACTCATGCCCATGCGGTAGACGAGGCCGGGGCCGCCGACGAAGCCGAACGCGCTGAGCGTGGTCGAGAACACGGCGAGGCCCGTGATCCAGAAGCCGAGGTGCCGCCCGGCCATGAAGAAGTCGGACGTGCTTTTGGTGCGGCGCAAGGCCCACAGGCCGATGGCGATGCACGCGACCATGTAGATCGCGATGGATCCGATGATGATGAGCTGGCGCTGCGCTTCCATCAGGCCTGCGTCTCCATCACGACTCGGGCCGCTCGCCCTGCTCGGCCATCATGCGTTCGAACTTCTCGCGGTCGGCGTCCGTGTACATCCATCCGTCGAACGTGAACAGGTAGAGGAACATAAACACGAGCGGGACCAGCCAAACGCCGTACATCATCCAGGCGGTGGGGATCGGGAAACCGAGGAAGAGCGCGTGTTCGCTGGTCGCGGTATAGGTGCGGTGCGAGAGCACCATCGCGGCGAAGACCGCGGCATAGAGCGCGCCGCCGACGATGAAGGGGATCTTCAGCGGGCCGAGGCCGCCGTGCTTGTACGCGCCGAACGCGAGCGCGGCCACGAAAAACACGACCTGGAACAGGCCGAACGCCAGTCCGAGCCACCAGGTGTTCTCGTAACGCGCCGCGCCGTCCCCGCCGGAGAGCATGGTGCCGACGGCCGGGTTGGCCACGCCGTGTCCGCGCGGTACCTGCGCTGTCGTGCCGTCCGCCTGCGCGACTTCTTCGACGGGCTTCTCCGTGACGATGTAGGTCGCGCCCAGCACGGCGCACATGCCCAGCACCATCGCGAACAACAGGAGATCGAGCCGCATCAAGACTGCTCCGCCCAGAACGGAACCGGCAGTGTAACGGCGTGTCACCGTGAATGCAATGGCGATCGGTGCGCGCACAGGCCTAAGCTGAACTGCGCTTAGGCCTGCCACCCGCACCCGTGTTAGAAACTTCTCACGAGGGCTTCGGCGACTTTACCGCGTTTATCGGCACGGCTGTTGACCGCGCGAGCGGCCTGGACGGTGTCGATGTGATAGGGCTTGTAGAGTTCGCGAATGAGTCCGGTCATCGAGTTGGACAAGAGGACATATACCCGCTTCGCGGCGAGCTTGGCGAAGACTTCGGAGAGCAGACGTTGCGAGTCCTCGCCGAACGCTCCCTGGTGATAGCCCTCGAACGACGCGGTCTTCGAGACGGGGTGGTAGGGCGGATCGAAGTAGACGAGGTCGCCGGGTGCTGCGCGATCGGCCACCGTCTGAAAGTGACGCGACTCGATGCTGGCTTTCTTGAGCGCCTTCGACACTGCGCGCAGGTTGTCTTCGTCGCAAATGACAGGGTTCTTGTACCGGCCGAACGGGGCATTGAACTGGCCCTTGCGGTTTTCGCGATACAGGCCGTTGTAACACGTCTTGTTGAGATAGATGACGCGCGCGGCGCGTTCGGCGAGCGACTTGGGCGATTTCGCGCGCACGCGGTAGAAGTGGTCCTCGGAGTGGCGCCGTTTGTGGCGCTGCAACAGATCGATTACGGCGTCTACTTCATCGCGCACGCCGACGTAGGCCTCGATGAGCCGGGGATTATTGTCGGAGAGGTAGGCCTTCTTCTTGAGTTTGCCCGTGCGGTAGAGCTCGAAAAAGAGCGCGCCGCCGCCCAGAAACGGCTCGTGGTATCGGCCGAAGTCGCCGGCCATCTCGACGCGTTTTACGAGTTCGGGCAGGAGCTGGCCCTTGCCGCCGACCCATTTCAGGAAAGGCCGCGGGAGTGCGTATCGCCCGTTCGCGCGCGGCGCGGTCATAGTCCGAAGTACAGCTCCAGCCACTTCTTGAGGTCGCGCAGCTCGACGGCCATGCCGGTCGAGAGCAGGTATGATTCCATGTTCTGCGAGAAGCCCGCGCCCGAATAGACGACGATGCCGCGGATGGGCCATGCGCGGATGTCCTGGATCGTCGCGGGGATTTTCTCCTCGGCGCTGCCGCCCGTGCCCTGGAATTTGCACTCGATGCCGAGGCTCACGCGCGTTTCGGCGTGCTTGAGCACGACGTCGATCTTGCGCCGCGCGCCCCAGACGCGGCGGCCGACGCCGACCTCGATGGCCGCTTCGAGGCCGAGCGCGCGGCCGATTTCCGCGACGCGATCGCGCAGATCGTTGCCCGACGCGACTGCGATGGATTTTCCCGGCATGGGCAGCCCCCTTTGACGCGCGGCAGAGTATGCCGCGCGAGGCCGGGCGCTCGCAATGTGCGGCGAATACACCTGTACGGGACGCCGCTTGGGCGTGGCACATTCGCGAGGTCGGCGACAGGTCTACGCTGGACCCCGCTTAGACCTGCCACACTCGAACGGTGACGTTGTCCGGCGCGATTGCGATTACGATAACGATGACGATAACGATTAGGATAACGAGCTTCATGGGCTCGGGTAAGTTCCGATGGCGAACGTTCTAGAAGTTGCAACGCGGAATCGGCGCGAAATGGCGCTGGCGTTCGCGCTGCCAATCCTTCTACTCGCGCCGTTCGTGAACCGGGCGTACAACATCGACGAGCCGATGTTCATCTGGGTCGCGCAGCGGATCGTCGAGCACCCGTTCGACTTTTTCGGTGGGTCCATCGAGCGTGGCGGCGGCTCGGAGCCGATGTACATGTACAACCAGAACCCGCCGGGGTTTTCCTACGTGCTCGCCGTGTTTGGCGCGATCGGTGGCTGGGGCGAACCGGTGCTGCGCCTCGCGAGCCTGCTCGCCGCGGGGCTGTGCAGCCTCGGCACTTACACGATCGCCGCGCGGTTTTCGCCGCGTCCGCTGCTGGCGACAGCGGCGATGCTGCTGACGCCGGGGTTTCTGGTCTCCGCGGCCAGTGTCATGACCGACGTCACGTTGGTGGCGTTCTACGTGTGGGCGATGTACACCGGCGTGAAATGGATCGACACGCGGGATTCGCGATGGCTTGCGCTCACGATTGCACTCATTTCGGCCGGTGCGTTGATGAAGTACTACGCGGTCACCGCGGCGCCGCTGATCGTGTTGTACGCGTTGCTGCGACGCATGCGGCCGGGGCCGTGGATCGCGGCGTTCTTCGTGCCGGCGTTGGTGCTAATCGCGTTCTGGTGGGTGTCCTGGCGCCTCTACGGCGTCAATCTGTTGTCCGTCGCGGCGGAAGTGGCACAAGATCCAAGCGTGCGCCAGGGCGACTCGATCGTCTACCGCGAACTGGTCACGCTTTTCTTCGTCGGCGGGTGTTTCGGTCCGATGGCGCTGTTCGCGCCGGCGTTCATGCGGCCCGTCGCGATTGTATTCGTCGTGCTGGGCCTTGGAGTGCTGCTGCTCTTCGGCGCGGGAGACTATCCGTTCCTGCAACTCATGCTGGGCACGATTACGCCGTACGACGGGCGGATCGCGGCGCATCTCGGGGTGATGTCGGCGGCGGGGTTGGCGCTGGTTTGGTTGCCATTCCATGACGCGAACCAGCGGCGCGATCCCGAGAGCTTTATCCTCGTGTTGTGGGTATTCGGGGCGATCCTCTACACGGTGTATGTGAACCACTTGATCAACGCGCGCACGCTGCTCCCAGCTGCGCCCGCGCTGGGCATCCTGTTGGCGCGAAACGTGCCCGTTCCGGCGCGTGAAGCGATCGTGCGTCGCGCCGTCCATGGGATACCACTGGCCGCGGGGCTGGCGCTATCGGTGTGGGTGCTGTTGGGGGACTACGCAGTCGCCGAGAACGCGCGGACGGCGGCGAAACGCGGTGCGGCGCGGGCGCAGTCAGACGGTGCGGCGCTGTATTACTCCGGCGAGTGGGGGTTTCAGTACTACGTTCAACAGGCGGGGGCCGGCGTGCTTCTTGTCGATGGCGCCGACTGGGGCGAAGAGTTGCGCGTTCATATGCAGCACGGAGACTTGATTGCCGTCAGCAGCGAGGGCCGGGAGAAGTGGCGCCATCCGCCCTCGGACTTCGTGGATGAAGAGTTTTACGCGCGTCCGAACCGGTTCGGCGTCGCGACGTATCATCCGCTGGATGAAGCCGGCTTTTACTCACACCTGACCGGAATTATTCCGTACAAGTTCGGGCTCGTCCAGCGCGAAGAGTACGGGCTATACCGTTGGACCGGGCCGGACTACGCACCGGCGACGCTGGACGCGCCGTGAAGGAGCCGAAGAGCCGTGGGACGCTGAATCTGGCGCGCGCAGCGGCGTTTTTGCTCCCTGTCGTGTTGCTGGCGCCGTTCGCGGGGAAACCGTTCCAGGCGGACGACCACCTCAGCATTTGGGTCGCGGAACAAATCGCGCGGCATCCGGGCGACTTTTTCGGATTCGACGTTGACTACGGCTACACGCGGGTCCCGATTCACACGATCAGCCACAATCCGCCGGGAACCGCGTATTTCCTGGCAGCGCTGGGCGCGCTATCCGGGTGGAACCTCTTCGTGTTGCACGCGGGCATGTCGTTATTCGCGGGGCTAGTTGCGCTCGGCACCTTCGAACTCGCTCGTGACCTCGGCGCGCGGCCGCTCGTCGCGAGCCTGACCGCGTCAGCCACCCCGGGTTTCCTCGTCTCGGCGTCAACGTTGATGACCGATGTGCCGATGCTCGCGTGCTATGTCTGGGCGATCGTCGCGTGGCGGCGTGGCTGCGAACGGAATTCGTGGCGATGGATGTTCTGCGCGGCCGCGTGCGCGTCCGCAGCGGCGCTCACGAAGTACTTTGGCATCACGCTAGTCCCGCTGCTGCTCGTCGACGGAGTGCTCCGCCGGCCGCGACTCCGTGCGTGGTGGGCCTGGCTGGCGATTCCCATCGCAGCTCTCGGCGCGCTGCAGGCCTACACGTACCTGCGTTACGGAATAACGCCCATCCTCGACTCCGTGGGTGTGGCAAGCGCGGAACACTGGCGATCGTCGGAGCAACCGGGAACGCGGCCGCTTTTGACGCTGGTATTTCTCGGAGGAGCGCTGTTGCCGCTGGTCGTGCCCGCGGCGTGGCGGCGGCGCGTGAGCTGGGGAGCGGCCCTGGCGATTCTGGCCGTCGGCGTCTCGATTCCGCTGCTGGACGGATATTCTCTGATTCAGTTGCTCATCGGCACTCCGGAACCGTTCGACGTCGAAGTCTTAATCCACGTCGGCGTGTTCACGGCGGCGGGCCTGCTCGTGCTTTCGGCAACGGTCCGCGCGCTCGGCGACCTCCCGGCGCGGGACGCCGTCTTGCTCGCCGCCTGGGTAGTCGGAACGCTCGTGTTCACGATCTTCGTGAATCACTACATCAACGTGCGGGTGCTGGTGCCCTTGTTGCCTGCCGTCGCGGTAGTGCTCGCACTACAGAGGACTGGTCCTGCCGTACCGATTGCCAGCGCACTGCTCGGCATTGGATTGAGCGTCTGGCTGTTGATTGCCGACTCCGACGTCGCGGAGCACGACGCGAACGCGGCCCGCGCTGCACTGGAGCGCGCGAGCGCGGACCAAGCGCCGCTGCACTACGTCGCGTTCTGGGGCCTTGAGTACCACCTGATGAAGGGCGGCGCAACGCCGCTGGCCTTCGCGGAACAGGAGAGCTTCGGCGAGCGGCCGAGTCCGTTGATGGAGCCGGGAAGCCTGCTCCTGGTGGACGCATACGCGTCCGGCGCGTGGACGCCGACGCCACAGGGGTTCACGCTGGTGGAGCGAATCGAAGAACCGTACACTGCATTTGCGACGACCTTCGATACCCAGGCGCAGGCCGGATTCTATTGGCACGGGATTGGACTACTGCCCTACCGGCTTGGCAGGGTTGCGCCGGAGACGTTTCTGCTCTTGCGTTGGGAGGGGAGCGAGGCGGAGTAGACCGCAGTGCCTCGCGGAGGACGCTCCGCGTTCAATCACTTTCCGGATTCCTGCCCGCGCGACGGATCGCGGACGGGCCGGGCGCCGTTGCCGGGTTTCGGCCGCCAGCCGAACCAGGAAAGCAGCCGATAGCGCAAAACCATGAGCGTCATTTCGAGGCCGAGAAGTGCCGCGCGGAACTTGTTCCCGGTGACGCTGGAAACGCCCACGCGCTGACGGTAGTTGACGGGAATCTCGGTGAAATGGATGCCGTTCAGGATGACCAGCAACATCAGTTGCGGTCCGAACGCGGAGCCGCCCACGGAAAACTGCGGCGCTACCCGCTCATAGGCGTCGCGCCGCAGCAGGCGCATGGAACAGCCGACATCGGTAAGTATCGTCGTGTTGAACAGGAACTCCATGAGCTTGCCGACGGCCCAGTTTCCGGCCTTGATGAGGAAACCCATGTTCGCGCCTTCCCAGACGAACTCGCGCGAGGTGCGCGTACCGAAGACGACCGGGACGTCGTCGGAGTAGGCGAGCAGCTTGTACACGTCGTTACCGGAGAAGGTGCCGTCGGGCTCGGCGATGATCAGCAAGTCGCCGGTGGCTTCGGCCAGCCCGCGCCAGATCGCGTGGCCGTATCCCTGTTGCGGTTCGTGGACCAGTCGGGCGCGGGTCTGTCGCACTTCGTCGTCCGTGCCCGCGGCGGCGTTGTTGTTCACGACCACGATCTCGTCCACGTGGCCGCAGGCGAAGAAGTCTTCGATGGCCGCGCGGATGGACTCCTTTTCGTTGTACGTCGGGAAGATGACCGAGACGGTCTGATCACGCCACATGCCGGATTACCAATACGTGTAGAGGACGCATTCGATCGCGATGGATTGGAGTCCAAGGAAAGCCAGCGTTGCCGTGAGCGGCCGCCAGTTTCCGGCCTCGGCCACGACGCCGTCCAGCCGCCACGCGGCGGCGAGCACGGCGAACGGGACGATGTACATCGCCGAGCGCTCGCCCTCGCCGCGCGCGAGATAGAGTATATCGAAGGCGACGAGCGACAGACCAACGATCCAGATGAATGCGTTGCGGCGCAGTTGTGAATCGTTGAAACATCCGAGTATCAATACCGAGACCGGCACACCCAGGAAGAAGAACCAGCATAGCGGGTTCAACACCTTCCACCAGATCGACGACACGCGCGGATCGAGCACATTCAGGTTCGCCTGGTCCGTGTCGAACTGGTTCTTCGAAAGGACAAATACGTCGATGGAGTTGTATCCCGACCAAACGTAGACGAGCAGGTGAACGCCGACCGCCGCGGCGGCCATGACGATTGCCGTGCGGAACACAGCCCAGCGGTATTGCGCGTCGGTGAGGCGCCACAGTCCCACGAAGGCGAAAAACGCGCCGATCGAGAGCAGCGAGTACGAAATCAGACCGAGCAAGCCGTAGAGAACGCCCGCGGCCAGGGCGTAGACGGCGGATCGCGCGATCGGGGAGCCACGGGTTGCGGAGGTTGCTTCGTCGCTTTGCTCCTCGCAATGACGGTGGGGGAAGTGGATCGCGCGCCAGAACAGAAAGAGCGTGGTGAGCGTGAACGGCATGAAGGTGATGTCCGCGCTGGTCGCCGTGAACAGGACAATGGTGGGCACGGTGGTAAAGAGCAGCGTCGCTACCAGCCCGCGGCGCGCGCCGACGGCGTCCCTGGCCCAGTAATACATCGGCACAACGGACAACGCGCCGAACAGGATCGTGGCGATCGAGAGGGCCATGGGCGTGCGGCCGACGACGAACGACATCAGCCACAGAATCGCGATCGGGCCGGGGGGGTGCACTTTCGAATGCATCGACAAGTAGGGATGGATCTTTTCGTAGTCGCGGAACAGGCCGCGAATCGAACCGCCCGCGCCGATATCGCTGATGTATTCGTACGCCTGACGCGAGTACGGATGCGCCAGAACGTCCGGGCCGCCGCGGATCATGGCGACGACGGCGGGGAATACAGCGGCGAAAGCAACGAGTAAGGCGAGCTGACGCCGAGTCAGGTGCGGCGACCCGCTCACGACAAACTGGCTGAGAAGGGTTCGGTTGAGCGCCGCGAGCGTCCCGAAAAGTATCGTAAGCGCGAAGAGAATCCATCCGAGTCGCAGAAGATTTTCCGCCGGCGGGTCCAGATTTTTGGCGAAGGCGGGATGGACGAGCGCGTAGAACGGCAACAGATGACCGTGGATTGCCTCCATCCCCAGTGCCCAACACGCCGTGACGAGCGCAAGGAACCAAATGGTTGCGCGGATGTATGACCCCACGATGGGAGCGGAAGCGGATTGTTCGGGGGAAACCAAGCCGGCGCGCGACAACATCTGACTACTATAACCTGCCGACTCCGCCGATTCGTCCGCGGATGGACGGTGGCGCAGCGAACACGAGACTCAGCCGTTGCGTGCGTGACGTCGAAGCCGGCGGGCCGTCCATGCGGCGGCAAGGATCAACACGAGCGCGAGCGGCCACGCCTGCAATTCACCCGGTATGGGCGCGTCTCCAAGTTTCACGAGGAACACGTCCGTAAGCGCGACGCTATGCAGATTATGCGTCTGGAAATCGGGCGAGGCGTCCATGGTCTGCTCGAAGTTGCCTGCAATGATGAACTCGTCGTCGGAATCGAACACGCCGGTCCACGCCTCCACCGTACTGGTGCCGCGGAACGGCAGGGCAGCCATGTGGGATCCGCCGGCTGACAGATTCCACATGAACCCGTTGTACGTGCCCGTGGACGTCAGCACGTCCATCCCCGGACCGGGCTTGAAGTCGGGCGACTCCTCGAATGCGCCCAGGGCCCAGAGCGAGCCATCGGGCGCCGGTACGATACACTCGACGCGGTCCACGCCCGTGTCGCCCGCTCGGACGGCCCAAATGAAGTTGCCGTTGGGATCGAGTTTGAGCACGAACGCGTCATGGTCTCCCGCGCTGGTCAAGTTGGACACGCCCGCGCCCGGGTTCATGTCGGCCGTGTCCTGGATGATGCCTCCGACGAGAATGTTGTCCGAGGCATCGACGGCAATCGCGCGGCCGTAGTCGAGTTGAGGCCCCCCGACCGTCCCGCCCCAGACATAGTCGCCGTCCGAATCGAGTTTCCAAATGAAGGCGTCGATCGTGCCTGCGCCATTGACGGTGACCGTGCCGGCACCGGGGTCCACGTCCACCGAACCGACCAGTTCCCCAGTGACGATCGCGTTGTTTTGTGAATCGCTCACGATCCGGAGCCCGCGCGTGGCCGGGGCCGAGGGTGCTGTCGCGACCCAGATGAAATTGCCATCCGCATCTATCTTGAGAATGTAGGCTTCGAAGTTTCCGGTGATCGTGGCATTGGCCGTGCCCGGGCCCGGGTCGAAGTCGATCGAGCCTTCGATCTCTCCGGTAAGGAGCAGGTCGCCGTTTGAATCGAACGTGGCGTAGGCTTCGACCACGTCGGCGGAATTGAGTGGGTACACCCACTGGAAATCGCCGTTGGTGTCGAACTTGACGACGAACGAGTCCGGGTTGTCCGCATCACCCAGCATCGGCGGAATCGCCGTACCTGGCCCAGGATCGAAATCCGTCACTACGTGGTACGAACCCGTCACAACGGCGTTCCCGCTGTCGTCCACCGTAAGCGAGAACGGCACCTCGGCCTGCGAAGCGCCGAACGAGCGGACCCATACGAAGTTGCCGTCGTTGTCGAGTTTGACGAGAAACGTATCCGCGTCTCCGTTGCTTGACGCGAACGCGGTGCCCGGGCCGCGATCGAAATCCACGGTGCCGTAGAACATGCCGGTGAGGTAAATGTTTCCCGAGGCATCGGTATCCACTTCGGCGATGAAGTCGTAGAACCCACCGCCGAACGACTGCCGCCATAACAGGTGCTGGTCGCTGGCCTCGACAGCCGCGGTGGCAGCCAAGAAGGACAATGCAGCGAATGTGGCCGCCCGAAACCTCGCAGATCGGTGATATTCCCTCATAAACGCCGCAACCGCTCCTCTCGCCCATTTCGCACGCCGGATGAAAACGATATCTGGGCTATGTGAATCGCGCAAGGGGCGAGGGGCTGCGTGGGAACCTCACCGGCCTTCCGGGGGATTGTTTGTTCCATGGGTTTGCGCTGATCTAGGCCCCCGTCCGCCTCACGGCTCATTAATTATTGACCCCGTGCAGCTACAGAGGCTAAAATCAACGACGTTAAGGGGTTAGGGGGATCCCGTGGAAGATATCTACACCCATCACTGGCGGTATTTGCGCCGGGGCAAGCGACTGCGGATCGCAATCGTGGCGTCCGTGCTGCTCCACGTCGCGATCCTCGCCGCGGCCAGCCTCCAATGGCGCAAGCCGCCGCCGAATCCGATTCCGCTGGTCTATGAGGTGACGTTTCTGGCACCGCCGACGCCTGAGCCCGCGCCGGAGCCGGTGAAGCAGCCGCCGCCCCCTCCACCCCCGCCCAAGAAAGAAGAACCCAAACCGGAACCCAAGAAAGAAGAGCCCAAGCCCGAACCCAAGCCGGAACCGAAGAAGGTCGCCGAGAAACCCAAGCCGAAAGAAGAACCGAAGAAAAAGGAAGAACCCAAGAAGGAAGAGAAGAAGCCGGAGAAGAAGCCCGAGCCGCCCAAACCGCCGCCGCCGAAGAAGGAACTGCCACAGCCGGAGGTGGTCGCGAAGGCGCCGCCGCCGGAGACGGGCGTCAAGAGCGAAATGCTCCCGCCGATGCTCAACGCGTGGGGCCGGCAAGTGCAGCGGAAAGTAGAGAAGTATTGGATGCAGCCGGGCGGCGTCAAACTCGAAGGCGATCAGGCGTCCGTGCAAATATCGTTTACGGTGGGTCGCGACGGCATGCTGTTGACGCAACCGGTCGTGCGCACGCCGGGCGCCCATCCGGCGCTCGCACAATCCGGTGTCGAGGCCGTGATCAGCGCGCAGCCGCTGCCGCCGCTGCCGATCGAGTTCAACGGGAACCAGGCCGAGGTCTATTACACATTTAGCCTTGTGGGCGCCTTCAACAACGCGGGGGGGACATTGTGAACCGGATTCCAAACGGGGTGAGAGGATTCGTGGGTCTTAGCGTGGTTATTTGTGCGGCGGCATCGACGCTCACGGCCTCGGCCCAGCGTCAGAGCGCGGTCGAAATCGTAACGACGGGCCGGGCAGACACGCGCATCGGCATTGCCATTCCCAATTTTGCCGCCGAGCCCGCGGTGCAGAGCTATGCGCCCGCGCTCGCGCAGGTGCTGGCGAACGACCTCGACTTTACGGGGCTGTTCATTGTCGTGCCGCCGAACAACTACCCCTCCGGGTTCAGCGGCCTCGCCGTCGATCCCTCCCGCATCGATTTTGTGCCGTGGCGCAGCACACCGGCCGAATTGCTGGTGCACGGCGTGGTACGGAACGAGGGCGAAGTGCTCGTGTCCGAGACGCGGCTGTACGACGTGCCCGAAGGTTCGCAGGTGATTGGCAAGCGCCTGCGCGCGGAGCCGCAGTGGTCCCGATTGCTTGCGCACCAGTTCGCGGATGAAATCGTAAGGCAAATGACAGGCGTACCCGGCGTTGCGTCCACGGAGATCGTATTCAGCGGCGGACAGACGCAAAAGAAGGAGATCTACTTCGCGGACTACGACGCGGGCAAGGTCACGCAGGTGACGCAGCACGGATCGATTTCCATCCGGCCGAAGATCAGCCCCGACGGCCAGCGAATCGCGTACATGTCCTATAAGGATCGCTTTCCGTGGATCTACGTCTACGATCGGCGGACCGGCGGCTCGTCCGTGTTCTCCAAGCGGGCGGGGTTGAACCACGCGCCTTCGTGGTCGCCGGACGGTTCACACATCATTTTCGTGCTCAGCAAGGACGGCAATACGGAGATCTATCGCAAGAACCTCGACGGGTCGAACGAGACACGCATCACGCGCAACGCCGCCGGCGACACCGGACCGCAGTACTCGCCCGACGGCGGGCAGATCGTGTTCGTGAGCGACCGCGAAGGGAGGCCGCAGGTGTACGTGATGGGTGCGGACGGCAGCGCGCAGCGGCGCATTTCGTACCAGGGTGGCAGCGCGTATGACCCGACGTGGTCGCCCGACGGCCGCATGATCGCGTACATCGTCGAGAAGGACGGTGAAGGGCTCGAACTGTGGGTGATGTTTGCCGACGGCAGCGGCGCGCGGCCGCTCACGCAGTCGATGGGCAGCAACGAATCGCCGACTTGGTCGCCGGATTCGCGCCACGTGATGTTTCACTCTTCGCGCACGGGCCGTGCGCAGTTGTACACCGCGACGGTGGAGACCGGTGTGATTCGGCTCGTGCCGAACCTGAGCCACCTGACCTGCGAGGGGCCGTCCTGGGGACCGCGGCGGCAATAGCTCCGGCTAATGTGCGGGCGTGGTTCACCACGGTGTCATCCTGAGCGAAGCGAAGGATCTTCTCGTCTGTGGCGATGGACCGCGAGAAGATCCTTCGCTTCGCTCAGGATGACGGCGCGGCCGGAGCCGCCAACTGGTTCACAGTCACTGTGGTGGGTCGCTCGCCCCGCTGCCCACTGACGATCCTCTATACTCTGACCTGAAATGGGCGAAAAACTCATCGCGGAGAACCGCCAGGCGCGGCGGGACTACTTTGTTCTGGAGCGGTTCGAGGCGGGCCTCGTCCTCACCGGGACGGAGGTGAAGTCGCTGCGCGCCGGTAAACTGACGCTCAAGGACAGCTACGTCAGCGAGAAGGGCGGCGAGATTTTTCTTGTGAGCGCGCACATCGCGCCTTATGAACACGGGAACATTTTCAATCACGAGCCGGAGCGGCCGCGGAAGCTGCTGATGCACCGCGAGGAGATTTTCAAGCTTACGCAGCGCGTCGCGGAGAAGGGGCTCGCGCTGATTCCGCTCAAGGTATATTTCAAGAACGGCCGCGCGAAAGTCGAGTTGGGCCTGTGCCGCGGCAAGGCGCACGGCGACAAACGCGATACCATCGTGGAACGCGAAGCCAAGCGCGATATCGACCGCGCGCTCAAGGACGCAGCCAGAGGGAAGACTTCCAATGACCGATGAACCGCGGCCGCTGCTGGTCGAACTGCCGATTCGAATAAAGACCTACGACATCGACTTCGTCGGGCATGTCAACAACATCGTCTATATCCGGTGGCTCGAGGACCTGCGGCTGCAGTTGCTCGACACGTATTACCCGCTCGAACCGATGCGCAAACAGGGGATCGCGCCCGTCATCGTGAACACGCACATCGACTACCACCGCGGCATCGCGCTGCACGACCACGAAGTGCTCGCGAAGATGTGGGTGAAGCGATTCGGGAAGGCGACGTTTCACCTCGAAGCGGAGTTTTGCGTGAACGGAGAGAGCCGCTGCACGGCCTGGCAGCGCGGGGCGTTCGTCCAGGCGGCAACCATGAAGCTCGTGCGCGTGCCGGACGGGCTCGCCAAGCAGCATCCAGGTGCCGCAGAATAGGTTTCGTGTGTGGCAGGCTTAAGCCTGTGTTTTCAGGTGCAGGGCCACAGGCTTAAGCAAACCCCGCTTAAGCCTGCCACACTTCGGAGAACTCGGCGTTCGTGACGAAGTTCAGGACGATTCGTCATTACGACGTGCCGGGCCACGCGCACGAGCTGACGTTTTCCTGCGTAGACATGTTGCCGCTGTTCTCGGACAACGATACCTGCGAGTGGTTCGTCCGCTCATTGAGCATGGCCAGCAGAACCCATCAATTCCACTTGTGGGCCTTTGTACTCATGCCGAACCATGCCCATGTTTTGATTCTGCCTTTGGAGGAAGACTACTCGATTTCTCACATACTGAAGTCCATAAAGCAATCGGTGGCGCGTCGGTACATGAATCTGCTGCGAACGACTCCAGAGGAGAAATTGACAGATCACCAACGCATCCTTGTCCGGAAAGGCAGATTCTGGCAGGAAGGCCCCGGTTTCGATCGCAATGTGCACGGTACGAGGACCGTACACGCGATGATTGCCTACATTCATAACAACCCCGTGCGCAAAGGTTTGGTGGAGTGCGCGGAAGATTGGGAATGGTCAAGCGCGCGGGCGTGGGCAGAGCTTGGGGAATCCCCTATTCCGATCGATCGAGAATTTGTGCCATTGAGGACCCATTGACGCGCGAAACTGACGACAGGGCTAAGCAAACCCCGCTTAGCCCTGCCACCCTCGAAGGCGTTGTTTTGAGCGCGAGGTCGGGAACAGGCTTAAGCTGAACCCCGCTTAAGCCTGCCACCCGCGAAAGGGTCGCTTTGGGCGCAAAGTCGGGAACAGGCTTAGGCTGAACCCTGCTTAAGCCTGCCACCCTCGAAAGGGTCGTTTTGAGCGCGAGGTCGGGAACAGGCTTAAGCACACCCCGCTTAAGCCTGCCACACTCGGATGGATGGTTCAGATCCCCAGCATTTTCTCGCAGATGATTTCGTTGTAGTCCTCGGCGGAGCCGTACAGGTGCTGGTTGTGTTTGGCCCGCTTCAGGTAAAGGTGCAGGTCGTACTCCCAGGTGAAGCCGATGCCGCCGTGGGCTTGCAGGCAGCCGTTCGTGATGTTGCGATAGGCAATCGTTGCCGTGTTGCGTGCGATGGCGACCGCCGCGTCGGCGTCCGGGCTTTTCGCGTCGAGCGCCCAGGCCGCGTAGTACGCGGCGGACTTGGCGGACTCGAGCTCGGCGAACATGTCCACGAGCGGGTGTTTCACGGCCTGGAACGAGCCGATCTGCTTGCCGAACTGGGTGCGTTCCTTGGCGTACGCGACCGTTTTCTTGTGGATGAAATCCGCTCCGGCGATCGAGTCTGCCGCGATGCATACGTTCGCGACATTCAGCATCGCGCGATATGCGTTCTCCGCGCCGTCGAGAATAATCGCGTCCGAGTGTACCGAGACGTTTTTGAACGTGACGTTCGCGGAGCGGCTGGTGAGGTCCGCGAGTTTGTTGGCGCGGATTTCAACGCCCGGCGCGCTCGCCTCGACGAGGCAAAACGCCAGCCGGCCATCGTCGTTGCGCGCGGCGACGGCGAACACGTCTGCGGCGAGCGCATCGCCGACAAGCTGTTTTTTCGCGTTCAGGAGCAGTCCGCCGTTGCTGCTGACGGCCTTCGACGCGATCGTCGAGAGATCGATTTCGGGCGAGTCCTCGAACAGCGCGAGCGCGCCGCGCGCTTCACCGGAAGCGAGCCGGCCGAGCCAGCCGGCCTTGGCCGCGTCGTTGCGGCTCTCGGAGATCAGGTGCGCCACGAGGACCGTGGACAGGAACGGCCCCGGCACCACGCCGCGGCCGAGTTCCTCGGCGACCACGGCGAGTTCCTGCACGCCCATGCCGAGCCCGCCGTGTTCCTCCGGAACGAGGATGCCAAGCCAGCCCTGCTCGGACAGTTTGGTCCACAGCTCGTCGTTGAGGCCCTTGGGTTCCGTGGCGAGTTTGCGCACGCGCTCGAGCGGGATCTCGTTCTGCACGAACTTGCGCGCCGAGTCCTGCAGCATCGTCTGTTCTTCGCTGATCGTGACGTTCATGATTCGGTTCCTCGTTTCAGGGGCGGGTTAGCGTGGCAGGCCGAGCACGCGCTCGCCCGTGATGTTTTTCAGGATTTCTGTCGTGCCGCCCTCGATGGAGTTCGCGCGCGACCGCAGCCAGTGGCGCATCCATTCGTCGGCGATCGTGTGGTGGCCGGCGCTGCCGGGCAGGAGTTCGGCGTAAGGCCCGAGGACGTCCACAGCCATCTCCAGCAGGTCCATGTTCGCCTTGCACCAGATCAGCTTGAAAATCGAGCCGACTGGGCCGGGGTCCTTGCCGGCGTTGGCGTTCGCGCGCATGCGCAGGTTGTTCAGCCGCTGAGTCTCGACGTTCGCGGCGTAGTACGCGAGCTTGTGGCGAACGACCGGGTCCTCGCAGAGGTATCGGCCGTGCCGCTTGACCTGTTTCGTCATTTGCACGACGTCGTGCAGGGTGCGCTTGATTCGGCCGTAGAGCAGCGCGGCGATGTTCATGCGCTCGTGCATCAGCGTGGTGATCGCCACCATCCAGCCGTTGCCTTCGCCGCCGAGCAGGTTTTCCTTCGGCACTTTCACGTCGTTGAAGAAGACCTCGTTGAACTCGGGGTCGCCCGTGATCTGCACGAGCGGGCGGACTTCGACGCCGGGCGTGTGCATATCGACGATGAGGTAGTTCATCCCGGCATGTTTCGCGCCGGTGGAGTCCGCGCGCGTCACAAGAATGCAGAAGTCAGCGAGGTGCGCGACCGAAGTCCAGATTTTCTGGCCGTTGACGACGTAGGAGTCGCCCGCATCGCGGCACGTGGTCTTCAGCGCGGCAAGGTCGGAGCCGGCGTTGGGTTCAGAGAAGCCCTGGCACCAGATTTCGTCGCCGGAGAGAATTTTCGAGAGGTAGCGGTCTTTCTGCGCGTCTGTGCCATGCGCCATGATCGTCGGTCCCGCCATGCCGACACCGATGGTGTGGTAGGGCTGCGGCGTGATGTGGTCTGCCATCTCCTCCATGAAGATGAACTGCTCGATGGGCGATGCAGACCGGCCGCCGTACTGCTCCGGCCAGTCGATGCCCGTCCAGCGGCCCGCGTAGAGCTTCTGCATCCAGTCGAACGTCGCCTTCTTGAGTTCGGCCGGGTCGCCGGGCTTGGGCCAGGCGGCGGAGCCGAAGTCGCCGGGGATGTTTTTGTCGATCCAGTCGCGGACTTCGTCGCGAAATTCGAGTTCGGCGGTCGAGTAGCTAAAATCCATGGGAAGAATCCTCTCGGGTCGTCCGATAGTTCGTATGTGTACTAAATTCCGGATTCTACCGATTTCCTGCGGGGATGTCGAATCCCTGACAAAGTGTCAAGGCCCATGTTCTAAGGCCTTTCGCGCTGTCACCCGCGCAGCGCCCCGCATCGTTATACTCGAAAAGCTTCGGGGACGGCCCCCGAAGGGGAGGGTCTACGCCATGAACGTCACCCGCATTCTCGTTGTACTTTCGGTCCTTAACCTCGGTCTGCTCGCCACCCAATTGATCCAGATGCGCCCGGCGCACGCGCAGAACCAACCTGGTATGGTTCGCGCGACCGGATTCGAGTTGGTGGATTCGGCAGGCCGGGTCCGCGTCCAGATGAAGCTCGAACCGGGCAACCCGGACTTCGAATGGCCGGATGGCAAGGTCGGCTATCCCGAGACAGTCATCTTCCGGCTGATCACGGCAGACGGCAAGCCCCGCGTAAAGATTACGACCTCGGATGAGGGGTCCGGCGTGTCGCTCGTCGGCGTGTCAGACGGGACCCATACGATCCTGAAATCCGACGGTTCGGTGAGTTCACTGAAACTCTTGAATGAAGACGGCGCGGAGGAGATTATTGAACCCTGAGTCCCGACAGCTTGGGAGGCATTCGTGAAACTCGTTCGTGCGGCGGTATCCATTTACATAGCGGCTGCGTGCACCGGCGCCTGGGGCCAGCTCCAGTCCCCGGCGGAGTTTCTCGGGCACGAGGTGGGTGCGGACTACACGCTGGTCAAGTGGCCACGGATCGTGGAGTACTTCGAACACCTCGCGGCGAATTCCGATCGCCTGATTGTCGAGGACATCGGCCCGACGACCGAAGGCAACCGGATGATCCTGGCGACGATCACGTCGCCGGACGCGATCGACGACCTCAGTGTGGACAAGGCCCGGCAGCGCAAGATCGCCGACCCGCGGCTGATCTCCGGCGAATCCGAGCGCGCCGACCTGGTACGCGTCTCCAAGGTGCCCATCCTCGTCAACTGCCAGTTGCATTCGACCGAGGTCGCGGCGAGCCAGATGTCGATGGAACTGGCGTACAACCTGGTCGCGCGGACCACGCCCGACATCGCGAACATCCTCGACCGCTGCATTATCCTGCTCGTGCCGTGTGCGAACCCGGACGGGCAGATCATGGTCGCCGAATGGTACGAGCGGTCGATCGGCACGCCGTGGGAAGGCCGCGCGAGCATGCCCAATCTCTACCAGAAATACGCGGGGCACGATAACAACCGCGACTGGTTCATGCTGAACCTGCAGGAAACGCGCAACACCACGAAGGTGCTCTACGAGCAATGGTTCCCGACAATCGTGTGGGACGTGCACCAGATGGGCAACGAGGGCGCGCGGCTTTTCGTGCCGCCGTTCTACGATCCGAAGAACCAGAACGTGCACCCCGGCATCGACCAGACGTTGCTCATCATCGGCGGGCACATGGCGGGCGACCTCGCGCTGAACGGCCGCAAGGGCGTCGTGCACAGCGCGATTTACGACAACTGGTGGGCGGGCGGGTTCCGTACGACGCCGTACCGGCACAACATGGTCGGCATTCTGACCGAAGCGGCGAGCGCGAACCTCGCGTCGCCAATCTTCCAGCGCAAGTCCGAGCTCGACGGCCACACGCGCGGCCTGCCGGACTACGTCGCGCAGACGAACTTCCCCGACCCGTGGCCCGGCGGCTGGTGGCGGCTGCGCGACATCGTCGAGTACGAATTCGACATCGCGATGAGCCTGTTCACGCTCGCCGCGCGCTATCACGACCGATTCCAGAGCAATTTCATCCAGTTCGGCGAGGAAGCGATCGAATTGGGCCGGACCGAGCCGCCGTTTGCGTGGCTGGTGCCGCCCGGTCAGCACGATCCTCGCAGCGCGTACGAAATGCTGGAGCGGCTGCACGCGACGGCGATCGAAGTGCATCGCGCCGACGCCGCGTTCACCGCTGACGGTGTCGAGTATCCCGCTGGTACGAGCATCCTGTACACCGCGCAGCCGTTCCGTCCGCACCTGATGGACATGATGGAGCGGCAGCATTACCCAGACCGCGAGATGTATCCCGGCGGACCGGCCGAGCAGCCCTACGACATGGCGGGATGGACGCTGCCGTTGCAGATGGGCGTGCGATACGTCGAGGTCGCGCGTCCCTTCGAGGCGGCGGTGACGAAGCTCGAAGAGGTTCCGTTCCCGGTGGGAGGCGTCTCAGGTACAGGCGAACGCTATCTCATCCGTCCGCAGGGAAACGACGCGACGCGTCTGCTGTCACGCCTGCATCGCAACACGATCCCGGTCCGCGTGGTGATGGCGTCCGGCGCGACGAATCAGATGCCGGCGGGGTCGGCGCTTGTCGAATCGAAAGATTTTCCGGCGGCCAAGCTGCAGGAACTCGCCGGCGATCTATCATTGCGCATCGAGGCGACGAACGAGAATGTGACGAATTCCTCGGGCGGCGCGACGAACGCCGAACCGGCACGGACGGCGCTGTACCAGCCGTACATCGCGAGCATGGAGGAGGGGTGGACGCGGCTCGCGCTGGACAACCATGAGATTCCGTACGACACAATTCACAACGCGGGCATTCGCGCGGGAAACCTTCGCGATCGGTATGACTGCATCATCCTGCCGTCCGCCGGGCCGGAATGGATCGTGAACGGCTATCCCGAGGACTCGACCGCGCCGGAGTACGTGGGCGGCATCGGCCACGAGGGCGTAGTGGCCCTGCAGGAGTTCGTCGCGGCCGGAGGGACCCTCATCTGCATGGACGAGTCGAGCAATCTCGTGATCGATTACTTCAACGTGCCCGTGCGCAACGTCGTCCGCGGCAAGCCGACGACGGAGTTCTACTCTCCGGGATCGATCCTTCGCCTGCACATCGACACCTCGCACCCCGTGGGGTATGGCATGCCCGAGTGGTACTCCGGATACTTCGCGGAGTCGCAGGTGTTCGAGCTCGCCGCGCCGGAAGGCGAACCTGCGGAGGAGAAGGAGTCGCTCGATCCGAATCGTTCCGCGGCCAAGCGGTTTCCCGTCAAGGTGATCTCGCGCTATTCGGACACCGTCCTGCTCGAAAGCGGCTGGATTCGCGGCGAAGAACTCGTGCGCGACAAGCCCGCGATCGTTGAAGTGGGCTACGGCGAGGGGAAGATTTTCCTCTTCGGCATTTCCCTGCAGCGCCGCGGCCAGCCGCATGGGACGTTCAAGATTCTGTTCAACGCGATCCAGGCGAGCACGTTATAGACCCGCGCTGTTTTGACAGTTGGCGTTTTGTGTTATTCTCGATCTTCTCCACGGGTGCGGAGCTAACGGAAGGATTCACCGCCATGAAATCGTCGATTGCGCTGTTTGCCCTGTTAATTGCACTGACCGCCACCGGCGCGTTCGCCGGGGAAACGTTGTATGAAATCGATGCCAGCGGCGGCAAAGCCAAGGAGTGCCGCGTAGTATTCGTATCCAAGCCTGTGTCCGCCGGTGCGCCCGCCGGGACGGCCGCGGTTGCTGCGTACAAGGGCGACACGTTCGAGGGCGCGTTTGGGATGAACATTCAGGCCGGGAAGCCCGTAGCCTCGGCGGTTGGTGAAGAGACCATCAAGTCCGAACGCGCGAGTGATAAGGAGCCGCTGGCAACGACGATCGTGGCTACCGTAACCGAGCAGCAGTACGCCGAAGTCAAGAAACTGATCGACGAATGGAGCGCGATCAAGGAGCACGAGGACGCGCCGAATAACGTAACGGGGAACTTCGTGACCCCGGTGGTGGATGCGCTCGGAATGAAGCGGGCGTATCGTTCGGGCCTCCAGCCGCTCGACCCGGTCCTTTACTTCAAGGACCTCGCCGTGCTGAACCGCAAGATGGGCCACGAAAACTCCTGAAGGGCCAGTGAAGCGGCCGGACCAATGAAAGAATTGCACCGAGGCGCCCACGCGGGACGATCTCTGGCGTGGGCGCTCGTGTTTTCGGTCTCCACGCCGATTTGGGCCCAGGCATTCGACGAGGGAGAACTCGCGACGCAACTGGTTCCCTCGCCGGTCGCGTACACCGTGCTGTTGCCCGACGGGTACTCGACCTCCGGCAAGACGAATCCGCTGCTGATTTTCCTGCACGGTGGCAACGGCGACAACGGATTTCTGAAAAATGTCGCCGGGGCGTTCCGAGAGGCGTGGGCGGCGGATGAGTGCCCGGAGATGGTCGTCGCGACGCCGTCGTGCGGCCGCGGCTTCTACATGGACTATCGCGACGGCAGCCAGAAGTGGGAGACGTTCCTGATGGACGAATTCCTGCCCGCGTTGCGCGCGAAATACCGTGTTTCGCAGGAGCGGGAGAACACGTACATCGGCGGCGTGTCCATGGGCGGCATGGGATCGCTGCGCGCGGCGTTCAAGAATCCGGACCGGTTTCACGCCGTCATAGCTTTCGAGCCGGGCATCGAGCCCGCCTTCGAGTGGAAGGACGTAAAGCTCGAGGACAAGTTCTGGCGCGCGCCCGATCTGCTCGAGGAGATTTACGGACGGCCATTGGACGAGGCGTATTGGGCCAGAAACAATCCAGCGACGATCGCGCGCGACTATGCGGGCGTGTTGCGGAGTTCCGGGCTCGCGGTGTACATCGAGGCCGGCACGCGCGACAGCTTCGGGCTGGATCGCGGCACGGATTTCCTGCACCGCGTACTGTATGACAACCGGATCGAGCACGAGTACCGGCTCGTATACGGCGCGGACCACGTCGGCCGAAGCATGCTCCCGCGCATTCGAAACGGGCTCGGATTCATCGGCCGCCTCAGGAATCCGCCCAAGATCGACCCGCAGGTCACCCAACTGCACATCCTCATCGACCGATGGAAAAAACAGGCCGGACTGGAAGAGTAGGACATGCGTCGAGGGTCGATGCCGTGAAGTGGGCAGCATTGCTAACGGCGTTTATTTGGAACGCGGGGTCCGTCGCTCTCGCCGAGCCGCCTGTCAAGATTATTGCGAACGGCGTTGAACTGCACTACACGGAAATGGGCGAGAGTGACCCGATCGTGTGCGTGCACGGTACGCTGCAGGACTATCGCGAGTTTGACGTCTTCTCGCGAGAACTCGCGCTGTGGGGGTACCGCGTAATCGCCTACAGCCGAAGGTACAACGTACCGAACGACAACCCCAACCCGGCGCCGGACTATTCGGCCACGACTGACGCGCAGGACCTGGCGGCGTTACTCGATGCGCTCGGGCTCGAACAGGTAAACCTGGTCGGGCACTCTCACGGCGCGTTGGCCGCTCTTCTGTTTACGCTTGAGCATCCCGAGCGCGTGCGTTCGCTCGTGCTCGCCGAACCCTTGCTCGTTCCATGGCTGCCCACGATCGAGGGTGGCCAGGGAATGTACGAGTCCCTGTTCAATGACGTAATCGCGCCGTCGGCGAAGGTCTATTCTAACGGGTTTACCGAGGACTCGCTCCGCCTCGCGTGGAATTTCCTGATGCGTCCGGGCGCGTACGACCGGCTGGTCGACGTGGTCAAGATGAGGCTCAGGGCGAACGCGCGCGAATGGGGCGCGCTTGTGGCGTCCACCGCCCCCTTTCCGGACGTCGACAAGAACGCGGTCGCGAAACTGGACACGCCCATCCTCCTCCTGCGCGGAGAACTTACGCGCCCGATGATGGAGTTGATCGACGCGGAACTTCGCCGGCTGTTGCCCCGTGCCCAGCACTTCGTCGTGGAGAACGCAAGCCACGACTCGCTCAATGAGATGCCGCTCGAAACCACCGCGGCCATCCGGGACTTTCTCGACAGCACGTACTGAGCGGCGCGAACGTACGCCCACCTTCGCCGCGCGCGATTCCGCGCAACAGGAGGGAGTCGCTTAGTTTGAGCGGTTGCGACTTTCCTCGAGCCCCGGCAGAAACGCCGGCGGGCTTTGCCACGTGCTACCCTGGAGAAACTGCACGTGCGTCTCCAGTGTGAGCGAGCGCCGGATTTCGAGCGCGTCGCGGCAGGCTACCCAGTCCGGACCATTGCCGCCGTGCTTCTGTGGTTCGCGTGATGCCGCCCAGTGATCGACACTCGCGTAGCGCGTCATCAACCAGACCTCGTCGTAGTCCGGGCTTTCCGGATCGGACGAGACCTCCGGGTGGATCACCTTCCACATGCCGACGACGCGCGCCCCGATTTTCTCGAAGAATGGCCACACGCCTTCCTGACTCGCCTTCAGAAACTCCGGGAAAGTCCCCTTCTTTATCTTGAAGTAGCGCAGCGTGAGGATTTCGTCGCCGGGCTGCGCGACGTTGTTGAGGACGGGCCGGGCCTCCGCGTCAGACGGACGATCCTTGAGTCCGCCCACGAAACCCGCCGCGGATTCCTCTTGCGCCGAGGCGGCCGTGGGCGACGCAGAAAGTGCAACGATCGCCGCAGTGATGCTGAGCCGAAGTAGTCTTGTCATGAGCGGAATTCCCTGGTCGAACCCGGCAGACAGAGGCGCCCGGACAGCGAAAAGAATGGCGCGACATGAGTCGCGGATCAAGCAGCGACGCGAGCGACGTTCTCCATCGCGCGTGGGGCGCCCGGATTGCGCGCCGCGGCAGCGGCGACGGCGCCGAGCATTGAGACGGCGAATAGTCCCCAGAACGGAATCGTGTACGAACCGGTATTGTCGAAGAGCATGCCCGCGGCGTACGGCGCGAGGCCGTTGAATACGCCGGTGATCATCATGCGAACGCCGGACGTGAGCCCAAACGCGGCGCGGCCGAAGAAATCGGTGAAGACGACGGGAATGCTGACGTACGCCGCGCCGAACCCGAGCCCGACCAGCAGGAACGATGCAACGCCCATCCAGTAGGACGTTGTGTACAGGAATCCCACGCAGCCGATGCCTTCGAGCACGAGCGAGACCATCAGCACGGACTGCGGCTTGAACCAGTCGCCAAGACTGCCCGACAGCCGGCCAAAGATGCTGATGATGGCGAGCGTGCCCATGAGCGCGCCGGCGCTGGTTTCGAGCCCGGGAATCGCGCGGATGTGCGAAGCGCCGTGGAAAATCACGACGCCCCAGGGCACGGCGTAGGCCGTACCCGCGACCACGATGAGCCAGAACTGATGCGTGCGGAAGGCCTGCCGCGCGGTCCAGAGATCGGAGATCGAAGACTTCGCGAGGTTCTGCGTGTCGGGCGGCAGGCCATCGCGATGCTGGCCGATTTGTTCCGGAGTATCGCGGACGAACACGGCCGCGATGAGGGCCACGCCGAGCGAGATGCCCGCGATGATCTCCCAGCCGGTGCGCCACGAGTAGTGCTGGAGGATGTACTCGTCAACGTTGGTGACAAACGGCGCGACGACGCCTCCCGAAGCCATCATCAACGCGATCGCGAGCGCGCGGCGTTTCAGGAACCAGTTCTGGCCGAGCGTCTGGCACGGCACGATGGTCGAGAGACCGACGCCCATGCCGCCGAGTACGGAGAAGCCGATGAAGAACTCGATCTTGGTGTCCGCTTGCGACACGAGCAAGTAGCCCACGGACATCATGAGCGCGCCAAACGTCATCACCGAGCGGATGCTGAAACGGCGCTGCGCCCAACCCACGAGCGGACCGACCGCGCTGTAGAGGAACGTGAAGATGCCCGAGAACATGCCGAGGTCGGCGCGGGTGTATCCGAAATCCTCCTCGAGTCCGGCGAAGAACTGGCCCCAACTGTAATACCCCGGCGTGATTCCGAATCCGTAAATGAAACACGCTGCGGCCAGCAGGTACCAGCCGTAGAAGCCCTTCACGGGCACGAGGGTAGGATCGGGCCGGGGCACTTAGGCCGGCGCGCCCTGCGTCATCGCGTAGAGCACCTGGCCCTGGAGGCCCGCTTCACGGTGATGGTGAATGGCCTGGTACTCCGGCGAGAACGTCATCTCCATGAACGCCTTCTTGCTCGGATACTGCACTATCGCGACCGCGTCCCAGTCGGCGTTTCCGATGAGGCAGAATTCGGTCCGCGCCATGAACACGATCTTTCCGCCGTGCTTGACGACCATGGGCTGCACGCCCGCGCTGTACTTCATGTATTCGGCCTGGCCGCCGTCCGGCTTGAACTTGAGCAGATTCAGCATCAGCACGGGACCGCCGTCCGGCAGTGCCTTGAACGCCTCGAACTGTTCGGGCGTCGGATTGACCGCGTTGATTTCGACCGCGCCCGCGGGCGCCGCCGCGCCGAGCGCGCCTGCCGCCGCAACGATTCCGCCCGCCTTCATGAAGTCTCTCCGATTGGTGTCCATCGTGCCCTCTCCGCCGGGTGCGGCCGATTACGATAACGATGCCGATAAGGATTACGATAACGACGAGTGGGTGAACATATCATGCAGCCGGAAGACGGCACAAAGCGCGTGACCGCGGCGCGACTGGACGGCGAATCGTCGGCGGATTCGACGGAAACGCTGGTCGTCGAGGCGCCGCTGCACATCCGGCTCAACAGCGTCGCATACACGACGACGATGCGCACGCCGGGGCTCGACCGCGCGCTCGCGCGCGGGCTGCTGTTCACGGAGGGAATCGTCCCTGCTCCGGATGCGGCGATGTCATTCACGGAGACGCCGGACCCGGAAACGGGCCTCGTCTCGCTGCTGGACGTCGTTTGCCCGGAACGGTGGGTCGCGCAGAGCGTGGAAGGCCGGCGGACGGCAATCGCGTCGGCGTCCTGCGGCGTCTGCGGCACGCGCGAGCTCACTGACATCGCCGTGTACGGCCCACCGTTGCCGCGTAACGACGCCGCGGCACTCGACGTAGCGGACATCGATGCGCTGCGCGATGCCATGCACGCGCGCCAGCCGATTTTTCGCGCGACGGGCGGCTGTCACGCCGCCGGATTGTTCACCGCGTCGCGAGAGCCGCTCGCCGTGTGCGAGGACGTTGGCCGGCACAACGCCGTTGACAAGGCCGCCGGCACGCTGCTCGAAACCGGGCAACTGTCCGAGGCCGCCGTGCTCTTCGTCAGCGGCCGTGTGTCGTACGAAATTGTATACAAGGCATATCGCGCCGGTGTGCCGATTCTGCTCGCCGTGTCCGCGGCATCCTCGCTGGCGGTCGAGACCGCCGACCGGCTGGGGATCACCGTCGCGGGGTTCTGCCGCGGCGGCCGCGCGACCGTGTACTCACACGCGGACCGGCTGGGCGCGAAAGCGGGCGCGCGATGACGCGTAAAGGCTGGACGCCGTCCAATTGGGCGAGCTGGAAGCCGTTCGGCATCGGGGAACAGCGCCCGAACAACTATGTCGAGATCCTGCGCGCGATTTCGGAGAACCGCGACGAGTTCGCATACGCATGGCGCATCCTGAACGAGGGCGTGTGCGACGGCTGCGCGCTGGGCACGACGGGGCTGAAAGACTGGACGCTCGACGGCGTGCACCTGTGCAACATCCGCCTGCGATTGCTGCGGCTCAACACCATGGGGCCGCTCGATGCGGGGATCCTGCGCGATGCGGCCGCATTGCGCGCCAAGACCGGCGCCGAGTTACGCGACCTGGGCCGCATTCCGCATCCGATGCTGCGGCGGCGCGGGGAGGCCGGGTTCGCGCGCGTGAGTTGGGACAACGCGCTGCAGCTTGTCGCGGAGCGATTGCGCGCGTCTACTCCGGAGCGTGCCGCGTTTTATCTCACCAGCCGCGGGATGCCGAATGAGGCCTACTACTGCGCGCAAAAGGCCGTGCGCGCGATGGGGTCGAACAACATCGACAATGCCGCGCGGGTGTGCCACTCGCCGAGCACGGTTGCGCTCAAGCAGATGCTGGGCGTCGGCGCGACGACGTGTTCATACCGCGACTGGTTGTGCGCCGACGTCATCGTATTCATCGGCAGCAACGTGGCGAACAACCAGCCCGTTGCGACGAAATACCTGCACCACGCCAAGAAGAACGGCGCGCAAATTCTGGTGGTTAACCCATACCGCGAGCCGGGCATGGAACGCTACTGGATTCCGTCCGTTGTCGAGAGTGCGTTGTTCGGCACGAAGCTCGCCGACCGGTTCTATCAAGTACGGCCCGGCGGCGACGTCGCGTTCCTGAGCGGCGTGCTCAAGTCGCTCATCGAACGCAGCGGCTGCGAAGACGCGTTTATCCGTGCGCATACGGAAGGCTTCGACGCGTTGCGCGAACACCTCGCGGCCCAGACGTGGGAATCGCTCGAAGCTGGGTCGGGCCTCGGCCGTAGCGAAATGGAAGATCTCGCGGTTCGGCTCAGCGCCGCAGCGCGCGGCGTGCTCGTGTGGAGCATGGGGATCACGCAGCACGCGAACGGTGTCGATAACGTGCGCGCGATCGTAAACCTCGGGCTCGCGCGGGGATACGTCGGCCGCGACGGTTGCGGCCTGATGCCGATTCGCGGGCATTCGGGCGTGCAGGGCGGCGCGGAGATGGGTGCGTATGCGACGGCGTTTCCCGGCGGGAAACCGGTCACGCCGGAAAACGCGGACGCGCTGGCGCGGGAGTGGGGGTTTCCCGTGCCCGGCGCGCCGGGGCTGAATGCGCCTGAGATGCTCGAGGCCGCCGCGCGCGGCGATCTCGATGTGTTGTTCTCGGTCGGCGGAAACTTCCTTGACGTGTTGCCCGATCCGGATTTTGTCGAAGACGCGCTGGCACGGATTCCACTCCGTGTGCACTATGATCTCGTGTTGTCCTCGCAAATGCTCGTCGATCCCGCGGACGCGGTCCTGTTGTTACCGGCCGCTACACGCTACGAAACACCCGGCGGTGTGACGGAAACGTCGACCGAGCGGCGCATTATTTTCAGTCCGGAGATTGCGGGACGCCGAATCGGTGAGGCGCGGCCCGAGTGGGAGGTCTTCCTCGACCTCGCGCGGCGCGTGAAGCCGGAACACGCAGACGCGTTGTCGCTCGATTCAACGGCGGCCGTCCGCGAGGAAATCGCGCGCGTTGTGCCCATGTACGACGGCATTCAACGCCTCGAGCGCCGTGGAGACCAAATTCAGTATGGCGGCGCGCACCTGTGCGAAGGCGGACGCTTTCCGACGCCGGACGGCCGCGCGACGTTCGAGCGGGTATCGATCCCCATGCCCGCGGACCCCGCCGGACAACTGATCGTAACGACGCGCCGGGGCAAGCAGTTCAACTCGATGATCCAGGAGCGGCGCGACGCGTTGACCGGAGCGGAACGCGAGGCTGTTCTGATTGCTCCGGGGGACGCGGCGCGATTCGGCATTGCGGACGGCGATCGCGTGCGGCTGGTGAGCGAATTCGGCGAGTTTGAAGGGGCCGCGCTCCTGTCGCCGGTGAAGGAGGGCAGCGTGCAGGTCCATTGGCCCGAGGGAAACCGGCTGTTGGATCGCTCGTGCCGATCGGCCGAGTCGGGGATCCCGGATTACAACGCCCGGGCGCGACTCGAGAAGCTTTGATGCTCAACGGTGGCATGACGTGTGCGCTTGAAGCGAATCGTTTTCGTTGCAAAACGCTTGGCGCGATGAACTGAGCATTTGCTTCTGAATTCTCACCGGTGTCATTCCCGCCTTCGCGGGAATGACACGAGTGGTGCGTTTCGATTCAGCCCGAAGAACGCGCGAGCGGCCGCGCCGCTGCGCGCCTGAATCGCGACGGCCGTCGTCTGAGGCGCCTATTCGTTCAGCCATGCGTTGAATTCGGGTTTGCGTTTTTCGCGGAACGCGGCGATGCCTTCGCGCGCATCGGCATGCTGATCGGACACCGAAGTCTTGGACGCGATGTCTTCGAGCGCGACGTCGAAGTTCGATTCCGCGGCGCGGTAAAGCGACCGCTTCAGGAGGCGCATGGACACCTGCGGCCCGTTCGCGAGTTCCCGGGCAAGCTCCATCGCGCGCGGCATGAGCGCGTCCGGTGCGACCACGTCGTTGACGAGCCCGAGCGCGAGCGCTTCCTCGGCGTTGGCAATTCTGTTGCGGAACAGAAACTCGATCGCGCGCGCAAGGCCGAGATTCTGCAACAGGAGATAGTGCCCGCCCTCGTCCGGCAACAGCCCGAACCGCAGTGTGCCGCTGCCGATGCGCGCGGCCGTTGACGCGATACGAAAATCACACGAGAGGGCGAGCGACATTCCGGATTGGATGGCCGCGCCGTTGATCGCGGCGATTGTCATCTTGTCGAGGTCGCGCACCGCGCGGTTCAATGCCTGCGAAAACGTCCGCAAGCCGTTGTACGTCCCCAGCGCGTGGTTTCGCGCCCGGCTGAACCCCATGGGGATGTCCGGCACGATCCCGTCCGGCGCGTCCTGCGCGTCCATCGGCGCGGCGATGTCGTCGCCCGCGGAGAATGCGCGGCCCGAGCCGGTGAACACGACGACGCGCAATGTCTCGTCCATCTGCGCCTGGGCGACGACCTCGATGAGATCGCGCTTCATCGGCATCGTCATTCCGTTCATGCGGTCGGGCTGATTGAACGTAACCACGGCGATACCCGGATCGATGATCGCGACGTCGAACCCGCGGAATGGACCGGTAATCATTGGGAACCCCTCCGGAAGCTGGTTGCGCGACAACGTAGCACCCTGGGCGGCGGCGCGCAATCGTGTCCCGCCTCAGGCGGCCGGCTTTTGCTCCCGGTCGAACTGAATGAGCAACGCGGGCAGGAGCAGCAGATCGCAAAAGACAGCAAGGATCATGGTCGCGGTGAGCGTGCGGGAGAAGGTGTGAAACGGGACCAGCGGGGCAAGATTGGCGACGGAGAATCCAATGGCGATGACGGTAGTCGTAACCGCAACCGAATACCACAATTCGGACACCATTCGATTCGCGGCGAGTTCAGGCGGGAGACCGGCACTTCGATGCGCTCGATACCGCGTGATGAGGTGGCCCGTGTCATCCACGACCATGCCGAGCGCAACCGCGGCGACGATGGAACTGCCGATATCCATGTCGAACCCGAGCAGCGCCACGACGGCGATGCACCCGGCGACGGGCACGGCATTGACGAGCGTGGCGATCCCGCCGACGCGGGCCGAGCGCGCCATGAGCGCGAAGCTCACGAACAACACGGCCAGACCCATCCCGACCGACTGCAAATTCTGAACCGCAATGAGATCGCCTACCTCGAAAAAGAAGTGCTGCCGTCCGGTGATCTCCGCATTCAAGCCGGCATCGGCCAGGCGCCGGTCGAGATCGCGGTGGAACGCGTTGTACGACGCTGAATTCCGGAACGGAATACCCAACACCACGTTCAGGTCCTTGCGATCGGAATCCACGTAGGGTTCGAGGTCGTGCTCATCGAAGAGCACCAGGTATTGCGCGATCAGGTCCGGATCGCGCGGCATCGCCGTAGGCTCGGGCTCATCCGCGGTGAACGCGAGGCTCAGTTGCTCGACCTGATCGTAGAGCCAGGACGTCCGCAGCCCGGCATAGTCGCGTTCGAGGCCGGTGAGCAGCGCGTCAACCTTGGCCCAGGTGGCGGGATCGAGCGCATCCCCGGGTTTCGCGCCCGAGAACACGAGCGGCATCGTGTGGCGGCTGAAAAGTGCGGTGCCGCGATCGGCGTTGATGCGGGCTGCGTTTCCGGGAAGGAGATAGTCAATCGCTTCGTAGTTCACCCGGGTCTGCAACGCGCCGTAGATGGTGACCGCCAGCACAAGAACGACGATCGAGACGACGCGGAACTTCGACATGCGCATCGCCGCAAGAATCAGCCTGGGCGTGGGATGCTCGACCGTTGCCGGCTGCCGAGCTGCCAGGCGCGCCGTGATGGGGAACGTGAGCAACGCGGTCGTGTACATGATCATGAGCACGCCGAACGCGCCCAGAAGACCAAACTGGATGATGTTCTGCACGGTGCTGATGGCCGTCATGCCGAAGCCAATCATGGTCGATAGCCCCGCGAACAGAAACGCCGAGACTCCCGAAACGGGCACGATTCCCAGGAAGAACTGCCGATCGCGCTTGACGTAATCGACCGCGTGAATCGTATAAGCCGTCCCATACGGGATGATGAGATTGAGGACAAGCGAATTGACCGAGTTCTGCGTGAGACCCAGGTAGCCCATCAGCGCGAAGGTGAAGTACGCGCCGAAGATGCCCGAGGCGACCGCCATCAATCCGCCGATGATGCTGCGCAACGCGATCGATGCAACGATGAACATGATGAGCATCGACGCGCCGATCATCAGGTTCGACGACGCCGTCAACCGCGCGATCTCCGCGCTGACGTAGTGGTCGCCGCTCTGGAAGAGGTCGCCGCCCGCACTGTCCTTGAACACCGGGGCGTACTTGTCGATGATCGGAGTTACGGCGCTGTCGAACTTGAGCGCGTCGGCGTCTTCTGCCGAGGGAACGTAGAGCGCGACCGCGCGGCCGTCGGGCGTGACCAACGTACCGATGTAGGGCTTGTAACCCACTGCGATGTCGCGCAGCGCGTTGCCGGCTTCCGGCACGAGATCCGCGAAGTCCTCGACCTCGACCTGCTCCGAGGTCCCCGTCACATACTCGGCGTTCGGCAGGCCGATCACGCGTTCGACCACGTCGAGGCCTTCAAGCTCCTCGGAGAGATCGCAGAGCGCCTGCCACCGATCGGGCCGCCACACGTCCCCCGTCGCGATGACCAGCGTTCCGAAGTCGGGGATGAATTCATCGAGATAGCGCCGGTAGAACTCGGCCTCCGGGCCGCGCCGGGGAATGTATCCCGCCGCCGCGTCCGTTTCGATGTGCAGCATGGTGATCCCGGGGAACGCCGCGGCGACGGTCAGCAGGAAGACGCCGACGGCGATTCGTTTGGGCGAGAAGATGCGAGTCTTCGGCACGCTACACTCCGGATCGTTGTCACGCTGTCGCGAGTTGGGAACGGCAGCCCGCGAGCGGCGGCCTATAGTACCCGATGCGCGATTCTCAAACATTTCCCGCCGCGGATATCAACGGGAGTGCGGAATGAAAGTCGCGAGACTGGCACCGGGCCGCGTTACGGCGTCCGCGCGCGCTGATCGGGGTAGTCGAAGTCGATCTGAATTGAACCGGAGCCGTTTCGCTCAATGAACTTGCCGTTGCGCGGTTGGCTCCGCAACACAAAATTCGATTCCTGCTTGAAACGTTTCGGGCCGAGCGTCGTATCGATGGGCACCACGACCTGGGCGGTAAATTGGCCCGTTCCGGCAATCTTCGGGAGGCCAGGCTCGGGCGTGAGCCGAATTCCGTCCGCCGTGAGTCTCGTCTCCAGAATCAGGACATCGGTGTTGCCCAGTGTCGCGCGCGCTGCGAGCGATGTGCTGCCCTCCAGTTTTGCCTCGTCATACAACAGCGCGTGACCGCGTTGCATGCGCCGGAACGCCTCGAGATCGACGCCCCACACGTCGCCGATTTTTGCCGAATCGGGCATGAACGCGTCGTGTTCCATCTGAAATTCGTCGGAGACTTGCGAGAACGTAATTCTGATCAGCTCAGCGACCGCCGGATCGAGATACGCGGGAAATCCATCGACTTCGTAGCCTTCCGCCGTGCGGCGAACGTCCATCCGGGTGTCGGGCCGTGGCGCCCAGGAAGGCGCGCCGTTGACGGTGGCTTTCCCGGATTTCACGATGAACACAGCCCGGGTCGGCCCGGCATTCGGCTTCTTCTCAACGATTTCAACTTCGTAGATTACCTCGAGTCCGGCGGTACGTGTTGGAGCGTTCTTCGAGGTCGCGCCGGTGTGCAGCGTATCGGCGATGCTCGATTCCATCTTGATTCGCTGGAAGTGGCGCGAGCCGACCGGAAGATCGAACTGGTAGTCGAGAGAGTAGACCGTGTCGTCTGCGGCGCTGGGCAGGGCCGACCCGAAGGCGGCCGTGAACGCGAGAATGGGGAGGGCCAATCCGTGGGCGCGGCGACGAACCATGTTGGATTTTACACTAGCAACGGCCTGCACGGGAGCCGCGGGTTTTGACTGGGTTTCGGCGCACGGGTATACTCTGTACAGATAGTTCATAGCTTAACCTTCGGGGCGGGGTGAAATTCCCCACCGGCGGTACAGCCCGCGACCCCCGGACCTTGGTCCGGGGCTGATCTGGTGAAATTCCAGGGCCGACGGTTAGAGTCCGGATGGTAGAAGGTTGAGACGCGTGTGCGCCTGAGGTGTGCCCGGGCTGCGGCGGCCGGTCGTGTGGCCGGCGGCAGGGCATGAATGGGCGCGCGTCGCGGTTTCGTCGTCCCGAGGGTGTTGTGTGCACGCACGCGGGACGATTTCGTTTTATGGCGACCGATCGCGACTACATGGAGCGCGCGCTGGCCCTGGCCGAGCGCGGGCGCGGGCGCACCAGCCCCAATCCGATGGTCGGTTGCGTCGTCGTGCGCGACGGGCGCGTCATCGGTGAGGGGTTTCACGAGCGCGCCGGCGGTCCGCACGCCGAGGTGAACGCGCTGCGCGCGGCAGGCGACGTTTCCGGCGCGACGATCTACGTCACCCTTGAGCCCTGCGCCCACAACGGCAAGACGCCGCCCTGCGTGGACCTGTTCAAAGAACGCCGTCCGAAGCGCATCGCCGTCGCGATGGTGGATCCAAACCCGAAGGTTTCCGGGCGGGGCATTGCCGCCTTGCGTGAGATGGGCGTCAACGTCGAGGTCGGCCTGCTCGAGGCTGAGTCCCGGCGCATGAATGAGGCGTTCGTCAAACACATCACGACGGGGTCCGCGTTCGTCATCGCGAAATGCGCGATGTCGCTCGACGGGAAAATCGCGACGCGCACCGGGGACTCGAAGTGGGTGACCGGCGAGACCGCCCGCGCGTACGTGCACCGGCTGCGGAATGAAGTCGACGCGATCCTCGTCGGCAGCCGCACGGTGATGCTCGACGACCCGAGCCTCACCACGCGCCTGGCCGAGGGCAAGGCCAAAGACCCGATACGCATCATCCTGGATGCAGACGAGTACTTGTCGCCGGACAAGCGCGTCTTCCGGCACGAGAGCGACGCGCCGACTTGGGTCGCCGTGCCGGAAGGCCATACGGCGCGGGGCGCGGACGAGGTGCTGCAGATTCCGCGCGCGGAGGGCGGGCTCGACATGCGCGTGCTGATGCGCGAACTCGGCCGGCGCGACGTGGCGAGCGTGCTCATCGAGGGAGGCGGCGCGACGCATGCCTCGGCGTTCGAGGCGGGCGTCGTGGACAAGGTGATGTTCTTCGTCGCGCCGAAGATCATCGGCGGCAAAGACGCGGTCCCAGCGGTCTCGGGCGCGGGCGTAAAGTCCATGAGCGAGGCGATCCTGTTGCGCGATATGAAAGCGACGCCGGTTGGTGAGGACATCCTCATCGAGGCCTACGTGGTGCAGGAATGAGACCAGAGAGCCGTCAGCGCGTAGGCGGAGGATGCCGGTTCAAGATCCTTCGCATGCGCTCGGGATGACACACTGATGTTCACCGGAATCATCGAAGAAATCGGCGCGGTCTCGGCGCGGACGGGCGCGGAATTGACGATTCTTGCGCGTGGCGTGCTCGAGTCGATGGCCGTCGGCGACAGCATCGCGATCGACGGCGCGTGCATGACGGTCGCCGAGTTTACGCCGACCTCGTTTCGCGTGCAGGTGTCGCCGGAGTCCTTCGCGAAGACCACGCTGGGCGATTTACAGCCGGGCGACGCGGTCAATCTCGAGCGGGCGATGGCCGCGGGCGACCGGTTCGGCGGGCATTTCGTGCAGGGGCATGTGGACGGCGTCGGGCAGGTCGAGCGCGTGCAGCCCGCGGGCGAGTTCGCCGTGTGGAGTTTTCGGGCGCCGGTCGAGGTCGCGAAATATCTCGTGCCGAAAGGTTCCGTGACCATCGACGGCATCAGCCTCACCGTGGTCGATCCGCGCGGCGATTCGTTCGATGTGGCGGTGATCCCCGAGACGCTCAAGCGCACGAAGCTGCACACCAAGCGCGCCGGCGATCGTGTGAACATGGAGGCCGACATGCTCGGCAAGCACATTTACCACTACCTGCGCGGCGCGGCCGGCGGTATCGGCAAGGACTTACTCGCGCGGCACGGGTTCGCGTGATGAAAGGAAGGTGCGGAATGCCTGAATCGATTCCACTGATCCTGGAAGACTTGCGCCAGGGCCGGATGATCATCCTCGTGGACGACGAGGATCGCGAGAACGAGGGCGACCTCGTCATCGCCGCCGAGAAGGTCACGCCGGAAGCGATCAACTTCATGGCGAAACACGCGCGCGGGCTGATATGTCTTGCGATGACGCCCGAACGCATTTCGGAGCTACAATTGCCGCCGATGTCCGCGGAGAACACGGCCCGGCTCGGCACGGCGTTCCATGTGTCCATCGAGGCCAAGACCGGCGTGACCACGGGCATCAGCGCGCACGACCGCGCGCGGACGGTCCAGGTCGCGGTGGACCCCGCGTCCAAGCCCGGAGACCTCGTGCGCCCGGGGCACGTGTTTCCCTTGCGCGCGCGCGAGGGCGGCGTGCTCGTCCGCGCGGGGCAGACGGAGGGTTCCGTCGATCTCGCGCGCATGGCGGGCATGAACCCCGCGGCGGTCATTTGCGAAATCATGAACGACGACGGCACGATGGCGCGCATGCCGCAACTGCGCGAATTCGCGCAGCAACACGGCCTGCGCATCTGCTCGGTCGAGAGCATCATCAAGTACCGCCGCCTGAACGAGCAGCTCGTGCGCCGCGCGGCGGAGACGACCCTGCCGACGGAGTACGGCGAGTTCCGGCTGGTAGCGTACGAGACGGAAGTGGATAACCAGAACCATCTCGCCCTCGTGAAGGGTGAAATCGCGGGGAAGAAAGACATCGCCGTGCGCGTGCACTCCGAGTGCATGACGGGCGACGTGTTCCACTCGATGCGTTGCGACTGCGGCAGCCAGTTGCACGAGGCGATGCGCATCATCGATCGCGAAGGCGCGGGCGTGCTCGTCTACATGCGGCAGGAGGGCCGCGGCATCGGGCTTGTAAACAAGATCAAGGCGTACCAGTTACAGGACCAGGGCATGGACACTGCCGAGGCGAACCTGCACCTGGGGTTCGACCCGGACCCGCGCGAGTACGGCATCGGCGCGCAGATCCTGCGCGATCTCGGCATCACCACCATGCGGCTGATCACGAACAACCCGATCAAGCGCGCGGGGCTGCAGGGTTATGGACTCGAGATTACGGGGAGAATTCCCATTGAAATTCCCGCGAACCCCCACAATACGAAATACTTGAGGACCAAGCGCGACAAATTCGGCCACCTGCTGACCGAATTCGGGGCGCAGGACGAAGTCCAGGATCTGACCGGCACCGGCGGGGAAGGAAACGCGCGATAATGGCGAACGTAGTGGAAGGCGACTCCAGCGGCACGGGAAAGAAGTTCGGCATCGTGGTGTCCCGGTTCAATTCGTTCATCACGGAACGGCTGCTCGAGGGCGCGCTCCACGGCCTGACGCGGCAGGGCGTCGCGGACAGCTCGATTACGATCGCGTGGACGCCCGGCGCGTACGAGATACCCCTCGCCGCGCGCAAGATGGCCGGATCGGGCAAATACGCCGCGGTCATCGCGCTCGGATGCGTGATCCGCGGCGAGACGCCGCATTTCGACTACGTCGCCGGCGAGGCGGCGCGAGGCGTGACGCAGGCGGCCATGGACACCGGGATTCCGGTGATATTCGGCGTGCTGACGACGGACACCGTCGAGCAGGCCGAGGCGCGCGCGGGCGCGGTCAATCCGGCCGGGCGCCCGGCCGAACACGTGAGCACGGAATCCGGCAACAAGGGGTTTGATGCGGCCATGGCAGCGCTCGAGATGGCCAGCCTGATGGAGAAGCTGTGAGCGGGGGCACGAATTCCATTCGGCGACGCGCGCGCGAACGCGCGCTCGAGTTTCTCTACGGCCTCGGGCACACCGGCGGCGACTGGCGCGACGCGCTGCCCGAGTTCTGGGCGACATTCGCGACGCGTGAAGGCTCGCGCGAATACGCTTCGGAGTTGATTGAAGGCGTGCTGGACCATGCGACGGAACTCGACGCCGCGATCGACGGCGCGCTCACCGGCTGGACGCCCGAACGCGTCGGCCGCATCGAGCGCACAATCCTGCGCGTCGCGCTCTTCGAGATGCGCTATCGCGCGGACGTGCCGCAGAAGGCGGCCATCAACGAAGCCATCGAAATCGCCAAGGCGTACGGAGCGGACGACTCCGCCGGGTTCGTGAACGCCGTGCTCGATCGATTGCGTGACGAGCCCGCGTCGGCCGCGGGGGCCTCGTGACGCCGGAGGGCGGCGCCGCCGATCCGCGGTGGGTCGATCTCCACCTCCACACGCACTACTCCGACGGCGCAGACGCTCCGGCGGCGGTCGCGGCGCGTGCCGCCGAGCTTGGCGCGTCCGCCATCGCGATCACCGACCACGACACGCTGGCGGCGTTGCCGGAAGCGGCGGCGGCCTGCGCGAGTCACGGGATCGAGTTTCTCCCCGGCGTGGAGATTTCCTCGCGCGCGGGTTCCAAGGAACTTCACATTCTCGGCCTGGGCGTGCGGCCGGACGACGCGCCGCTGATCGCGACGCTCAGGCGGATGGCCGCCGCGCGCGCCGATCGCGGCCGGCGCATGGTCGAGCGGCTGGCGCAGTTGGGCGTGCCGGTGTCGTGGGACGACATCGCGGGACGTGCCGGCGGCGTCGTGGGCCGCATGCACATCGCGCAGGCCGTCGTCGCAGCCGGGCACGCGCAAACGATCCAGGACGCGTTCGACAAATTCATCAAGGCCGGGCGCCCGGCGTATGTCCCGCGCGAGACGCTGACGCCGCGCGAAGCGGTGGACGCCATCCACGCGGCGGGTGGTCTGGCGTTCGTCGCGCATCCGGGCGTCGGCGATCTCGAATCGCGGCTGGAATCACTGCTTACCGAAGGATTCGACGGCGTCGAAGTGTTTCATTCGAAGCACGGGCCGCACCATCAGCAACGGTTCGCGACGCTCGCCGCCGAGCGCGGACTCTTAATCTCCGGCGGATCGGATTGCCACGGCAACGTCAAGGGAGACGGGTTGCTCATGGGCCGGGTGCGCGTGCCATACGCGGTGTACGAAGCGATTCGGGCGCGTTGCGTAAACTAGCCTTCCGGCGTGGGCGAGCGAGCGTACTCGCAATCCCGCGCGCAGCCACGCGGTTCAAAGAAACTTCAGGTTCTGCACGATGGTCAGGTTCCAATAGAACGCCTGCCAGACGAAAACGATGAGTGACAGCGTGAAGACGCCGTAGATCAATCGCCAGACAATCCGGCCGCGGGGCTGCGTCCAGAGCCGGAACGACACGGCCGCCATTCCGGCCGCGAGCACGGCGACGACGAGCGGCAGCACGAGAAGTGCCTTGACGAACTCCGGAAGGCCGAAGGCCACTTCGTTGGGGTCTTCGACGCCCCGCGCGAGCATCAGCACGAACGTCAGCACAGTGGCCGCGGCAATCCAGCCGAGCAGGCGCGCGTAAAGCGGAATCGAGTACTGACGCGACACGAGCACGCCGTAATGCCATCTGGCGATCGCGGCGACCGGCCAGAACGTGATCGCGAGGCAACACATCGCGACGGTCGCGACGAACAGCAGAAAATGCACTTCGGGGCGGCCCAGCGGTCCGATGCGTTCGAAGGCGAGGATCGGCAGGTTTGCGATCGCAAAATGCGTGATCTTGCCGCCCTCGTCCTCGATGAACACGATCCGGGCGTCGCCGTCAGCCTCGCGGAACGTGTTCGGCCCGATTTCAATCCAGCGCACGTTACCCATGGAGCTAATCTTCAACGCACCGTTTCCGTCGTAGTTGACGTTAACGGGGGCCAACCCCACGCCGAGCTTGGCGAGGCTGCGGTGCGAATAACGGTTGGCGCGGTACGCGCCGGTGTAACGCGCCGCGCGCGACGCAAAATCCGCCGGCGGTTCGAGCTGCGGCGGCTCGCCCGGCGCGAAGAAGCGCTTCGTGAACGCGTCCTGCAGTACGCCCCGCGCCGCGGCGCCGTCGACGGTGTTGTACGACACGAACAGGCCCGCGTTGTGCTCCGGAAACAAGGCGAAGAGAGTGTGAAAGTAGATCGTGTCGCCGCCGTGGCCAATGATTCGCAGGTCCGGGCCGCTGGTGTCCATCAGGCCGTACGCCATCGGGTTGACGCCCCGCGCCATGCGGTGCAGGTCCGACTGCATCGTCTTCGCCGTCGCCTCGTCGAGCACGCGCGCGTCGCCATACGCGCCGCCCCCGAGAAACATCAGCATCAGTTTCGCCATGTCGCCCGCCGAAGCGCTGACGCCGCCGACCGGCCCGAGCGGGACGAACTCGAAAGGTTTCTCGACGAGCACACGGCCTTGATAGGCGTAGCCTTTCGACAGATCGGCTTCGTACTCCGGGGGCACGGGCTGCGCCAGCACCGTGTGGTCCATCCCAAGCGGGTCGAGAATGTTTGACTGGATGTAGTCCTGCCAGGGTTGTCCGGTGATTTCTTCGACGACGTGCATCGCCAGGCCCGTGCCATGATTCGAATACGACGCGATGTGGCCGGGTTTGCGGACACGCGCGGGCATTTCCCGATCCAGAATCGTACCGAGCGGCTGCATGTTCTCCGCGTCGCGCCCGAACAGTCCGATGACCTGGTCCTCGAATCCCGGCGTGTGCGACATGAGGTTCTTCATCGTCACCGGCGCTCCGAACCGGCGCGGCACTTTGATGTCGGAAAGGTACTGGTTGACGTCCGCGTTCAGGTCGAGCTTCCCCTGTGCGGAGAGTTGCATCGCGGACAACCAGACGAACAGTTTTGACACGGACCCGATTCGGAACAGCGTCGCTGCGGCGTCAACCGGCCGGCGCGCGGAAATGTCCGCATAGCCGTAGCCCTTTGCGAGAATCGTCTCGCCGTCTTTCACGACCGCGACCGTCGCGCCGGAAATGTGGTGCCCTTCGAGTTGCGCCGCCATCACGCCGTCCATCCACGATTCGAGCGCGGCTCGGTCGTCAAGCGGTACCGGGCCCTCGAGGGGCTCGTCCGCGCGGACATGCGGCATCCAGGCGGAGACCATCACGAGGAATGCGAGCGGCATTCGCGCAGTGCGCAGCATCAATCTCTCCTTTGCGAGATTCGCCGAACGCCGGCTCAGGCGGGCGCTGGCGCTCAGGGGTTGAGCGACTGTCGAAACATGAAGAAAACCGCGCCCAGAATGCAAATACCCGCCCACAGATAGTCGAGCCGCGGCGTTTCCTTGAGATACAGCACCGCAAATGGCACAAACACCGTCAGCGTGATTACTTCCTGGAGAATCTTGAGCTGGCCGACGTTCATCACCTGGTGCCCAATGCGGTTCGCCGGCACCTGGAGGAGATACTCGAACAGCGCGATGCCCCAACTGACCAGCGCGGCGACGATCCACGGCTTGTGTGACAGATTCTTGAGGTGCGCGTACCAGGCGAAGGTCATGAAGACGTTGCTCATGCTGAGCAGCGCGATGGCGGTGAGCGTCTGGCGCATGGGATCTCCTGTACGCCGCGGGGGAAGGCATATTCCGCCGGCCGGGCGGCGGCGGATTGTACGCCAGCCGCGAAACGGTTGGAAAGTACCGACACAGCGCGGACTGGGACTTCAGGATCGGAGATACGCCGCGCGGGCCGGCTTACGCGCTTGTAACCGCACAATCTCCGGACGTACGCTGCCGATATACCGGGAGGAACCATGGATCGTCGCGTTGCAAATTATCTTGAGAAATTCGAGTACGACGACTGGGCAAATCGCCGCGCGCTGGAGTCACTGCGTGCGATGCCCACGCCTTCAGAGCGCGGGCGCAAGCTGCTCGCACACATTGTGGGCGCGCAATACGTATGGTTGAGCCGGCTCGAACCCGGCGAAGTCCTGACGCAGGGGTGGCCGGACTACGCGCTGCCGGAAATCGAAGCGCGGCTCGAGTGGCTCCGAGGTACCTGGGGGATGAAGCTCGACCAGATCGACGACGCGGGGCTCGATGCCGTGATCGACTACGCCAACCTCGCGGGTCAACCCTTCAGCTCGCCACTCGTTCAAATTCTGGATCATCTGATCATGCACGGCGCGTATCACCGGGGGCAGATCGCCGCGCAGGTCCGTGCGGAGGGCGGTACGCCCATCCTCACCGACTACATCCAATTCACCCGGCGTTGACCCCCTAGTCTTCGGGCGGTCCCTCGCCGCACCGTTCCCACCAGAATTCGAGCTGGTCGAGCAGACCCGAGTCCTCGAGGAACTGCCGGTCCAATTCGCATTCCGGGCAGCCGTATTGCGCCTTCTGCGCTTCCTCGCAAAAATAATTCGCGACATGCACGGCAACGAGCGGCGCAAATTCGAGGTTCGCCGTGTTCGTTTCGTATTCCCGCTCGGGCAGGTGCGACGGGAAGTCGTGAAACGTGATCGCCTCCACAAGCGCATCGGGCAGACCCCACAATTCGAGCAGGTAACCGCCCACCTCGGCGTGCGTCGCACCCATGACGTCGAGTTCCGCGTTCAACAGCGACATCTTCCTGGCACGCGCGTGAGCAAGCGCCTTCGAAAGTTCCTTGGGAAAGTTCGATGCGACCAGCAACATGCCCAAATCGTGCAGCAGCCCGCTGGTGAACGCCGCGTCAATCGAGCGCAAATCGTTCGTCTGGCACTGCGCGATCTTTTTGGCGTATTCGCCGACCTTGAGCGAATGGTCCCACAACGCGTCGAGCGATACGCCCGCCGGTAGGTCGCTCGTCGCGACGAGGTCGAACATCTCCACCATGAGGATCATCGCGCTGATGCGCTGTATGCCGAGGAGGCTCGCCGCCTGTGTCACGTTCGTTACTTCGTTGCGCAGCCCCACGCCGGCCGAGTTGACCACTTGCAGCAGCTTGGCGCTCATCGCGACGTCCTTGGCAATGATCGCCGCCACTTTCGCCACGGACGGGTCGGACGAATGAATCTCCTTCATCACCTCGCGGTACAACGTGGGTAACGGCGGCAGCGCGTTGATCTCGTGCAGTTTCTGCCGGAGGGGGCAACGGCGGAGCTTCTCGCGCATTGCGATCGCGCGGGTCACCTGGATGCGCAGGGTGTGGTATTCGCACGGGCTGTAGATGAACTGGTGCGCCAGGTTCGCCGTGCGCGTGATCCGCTGATCGTCGGCCTGGTCCGTCAACGCAAAACGGATCGTGTGCGGAAACCGCTCAGCGATCGCGGAGAGGATTCGCACCGGGTCTTCTGACGTGAGCGCAATATCGATCACGACGACTTCGTAGTGCGGGCCGTCGAGGATCATCTTGATGCCGCCGATGGCCGAGTCCGCGTAGTCGATGTCCCAATAGGTGCTCAGCGGAGAAAACTCGTCCTTGAGACGCGCGAGCGTGCCCGCGTTTTCTTCAAGCAGTAACACGCGTGGCTTGGAACCCATCGCGTTCCCCCAGTATCCGGCTGTGTGGTTACGGCTCGAACGAGATCCGCCGGAAATCGATTCGCCCGAGATTGTTCGGGGTCAGGCCTCGCAGGCGTTGGTCGCGCAGGAAGGCCCGCGTCTGAAAATATACCGGAGTGATGGGCGCCGCCGCTAGCAGTCTGGATTCGGCAGTTTCGTAGAGGCGATGCCGTTCCGCGTGGCTGATACTCTTCGCCGCATCGCGAAGCGCTGCTTCATACTCAGCATCCGCAAATCCCGTACGGTTATTGCCGGACGTTGCGTAAAACATCTCGAGAAAATTCGACGCGTCGGGATAGTCCGCGACCCAGAACGACCGCGCCATGTCGTAGTCCAGATTCATCATCGCCGATAGCCACGATTTGCCGTCCATGTTCTGAAGTTGCACACGTACGCCCAGGTTCTTCAGCCACATGTTTTGCAGTGCTTCGCAGTAGCGCCGGTTGTTGTCGTTGGTGTCGTAAATGAGCGCGACTTCCGGAAACCCCTCGCCGTTGGGGTACCCCGCCTCGGCCAGCCACTTTCGGGCCGCGTCGGGAACGAACGAGTGAGACGCCACCGTTTCACCTGATTCTTTTCCGAATTCGTACCCGTCCAGATTTGGGGGCACAAACGTCAGCGTGGGCGTCTGCCCGCCCCTCATCACGTGTTCAACGATGGCCTTTCGATCGATCGCGCACGCGAACGCGAGCCGGACCCACCGGTTATTGAACGGTTCACGGGTCGTATTGAACCGGATGAACTCGGTCGCGATGATGGGACTGATGACCAAAGTTTCAGGCTCTCTTGCCTGATAATCCGATATTTTCGACACCGGCAACTGATTGGTCACGTCCAGTTCGCCCGCGCGGAACAGGCGCTCTTCGGTCGAGGGATCCTGGATCGGAAGATAAACGACGCGATCGGGTGTGACGTTGGCGACGTCCCAATAATGCGGGTTCTTCTCGACCGTGATCTCCTTGTTCGGCGTCCACGTCTTGAGCACGAAGGGCCCGTTCGAAACGAGGTTGCCCGGCCGCGTCCACGCCGTGTCGCGCCGGGTCTCCGCCGCGAACTTCTCGATCGTGACCCGGTGGACCGGATAGAAACTGAAATGGATTTGCAGCGTGAGAAAATACGGCGTTGGCGCGCGCAATTTGACCACGAGCGTCCGGGGATCCGGCGCGGACACGCTGACCCCGTCGAAATCCGTCAACGTTCCGGAGTTAAACGCTTCAGCGTTTTCGATCGGGTACAGGAGATACGCGTACTCCGCGGCCAACGCGGGCGTGAGCACGCGTCGCCAACTGTAGACGAAATCGTCCGCGGTGACCGGGTCGCCGTTCGACCAGCGCGCGTCTGCACGCAGATGAAAGGTGTAGACGAGCCCGTCGTCCGAAACGTCCCACGTCTCAGCGACGCCCGGAATCGGCTGCATCGTCTCGAAGTCGAGATTTACCAGGCCTTCGAACATCGAAGACAGCAGCCGTTCCTCGATGATGCCGGTGACCACGTGCGGGTCGAGCGATTTGGGCTCGCCCCCGTTTCCGATGCGCAGCGTGCCCGCGTCGTGCGGCGCACGCGCCGTCCCGCCGCATGCCAGCGGAATCACACAAACGGCGGCGAGCGCAATGACGCGCATCACGGCGGCAGCAACGCCTCGAACCGCGGAACATACGCCCGCGCAATCCGGCCGAAACCGATCAACGAGTACCGATCCGAGAAGCGTTCGAAGTAGACCTCGCGGCCCTCGATGATGCGCGTCTGGTTGATTCGGCCGTCGTAATGGTCAATGAGACTCTGCGAGACGCGCATGTTGTAGACCACGTCCGGCAGGCCGCGGGCATCGATCGTGCCGACGATGCCCGAATGTTTCGGATGCCAGATGCCGCCCGTGCCCTCCGGGTCGCCGTAGTGCCCGAAAAATACGAGGTCCCCGGGCGCGAACGATGCGTCGGGACGAAAATCCGGATCACGATACTGGGTTTTGGTGACGCGCAACTCCACGTATTGTTGTTCGCGTTGCAGAAACAGGCGCAGATTTCGCACGCGCCGGAAGAAGAACTGGGTAATCGGTTGGTTCTCCGGGAATGTGCCGCCGAGGGTATAAAGGTCCGTCGCCGCGGCGTAGTCGCTGGCGATCGCCGCTCGCAACGGGTAGCCGGCGAGCGTAATCGCGTGGACGGGCAGATCGAGGCAAATCCACGTCCGCTCGGTGACGTCGTCAGCCTCGCCGTTGGCGACGACCCGGTAGCCCGCGCGCTGCGCCTCGCCGTAGTACGCGTTGTCGAGGCCGTCCGCCGCGGCGCGATAGTGCTGCCCGTCGTCATCGCTGCCCATGTAACCGTCAAACCGGATGTGCTGGTCGGCGTATACCTGTGCCGCCGTCGCCACCCACTCGCCGAAGTTCTCGGGCAGTGCCGGATGTATCTCGAGCGCTTCGCCCCACGGATTGAACAACGAAACCAGGTCGTAGCGCGGCGGATACGACCGCTCACTGAGCAATGTGTAGAGGTCCGAGCGCCCTTCGGCCGCCGCCGCGGCAGCCTGGACGGACACGAGCAGCGCGAGGGCGGCTCGTCGATGCATGGTCATGTAGCCCGTTTCTCCCCGCGCCTACAATCCCGAAACGGCCCGCGTGGTTTCAATCCCGGCCTCGGGTACGTCAACGCGCGAACTTCCGCGAGAAGTCGCGGATCTCGTAGCCGATGCACAGGTGCGGTTCGAGCGGGTGCTTCGTCAGGATTTCCCGCTCGGACTTTATCCGGGGCCAATCCTCGGGCATGCAGACGCCGTAGATGTATTCGACGCCGATGCCGGTCTTGAACAACTCGTCGGCCACGGGCTGCGGGCAGACCATCCGGAACCGGTAATGCCGGCCGATTTCCTTCAGGCCCAGCCGGCGATAGAACCGCTGCGCATTGCGGTCCTGCGACCAGTATTCGAGCCGCTGGAACCCGCGGCGTTGCGCGTCGGCGATTGTCGCGTCGATCAGCCGCGGGCCGATGTCCAACTTGCCGTACTCCGGCAGCCGGCCGAACTCGGTCACGTAACCGCCGCGGGTGTCCTTGAGGAAACACAGTTCGCCGGGGTGGTTCTCGTACTGCGCGTCCGTCAGGCCGACGATGTTGCCGTTGTGCACCGCGACGAGCCGGGTCGATTCATAACCCGCATACGGCGGGCGCTCCTGTATCGAATAGTTCCAGCTATGCGAGATCGAGAGGATGATGGCGTGGACGCGCATCCATTCGGCTTCATCTTCGTCGCGGTACTCGCGGATTTCGATGTCCATCGGCAGATTCTAGCTGAATCGGAGATCAAGACCTTGTCCGCAGATGACGCAGATGGAAGACGGTGAATTCATAGATACGACGCATCACCACTGTCATCCCCGCGAAGGCGGGGATCTCGTTTCGAGGTCAATCTCGACTCGAAGGTAGATTGCCGCCTTCGCGGGAATGACACTGTGGCCGGTTGCATTTGAGTCGCATTCGACTCACGCCGTCAAGCATTCCTCGCGCCGCAGCGGCGCCCAGATTGCCGGCCACGACCAGGGGACAGGGCGGGACAAGTGCGCCGCGTGGATGATCAGGCGGCCCCGGCCCGTCGCGACGACGGGGTAGGGGCGGGTTTCAAGAACAGTGCCCGGCTCGGCATTCACGTCCCGCGGGTCGAAGGTGGCGCGCGTGATTTCGACGCGGCGGCCGCGGTGCATAAACCAGGCGGGGTAATACGCCACGGCGGCGCGCACAAGCCGCTCGATGCGTTCGGCGGAGTCGCGCCACTCAACAGCGGCGCCGGCCTCCGAAAACCTCCGGTCGAAGGTTGCCGCGGACTCGTCCTGCGGAGTACCCACGAGGCCGTGCAGTTCGATGTCGGCGATCGTGTCGGCTGTCATCTCACGCGCAAGGTCGCAGCAGCGGTAATAGACGGTGACGCTCGTGTCGAGTGAGGTGAGTTGCAGCGCTTCCTGTGCGAGGATCGCGCCGGCGTCCACGCGGCGTTCCATTACGTGAAAGGTCACGCCGGTCTCACGGTCCCCGTCCCACACGACCTGCGCGAACGGGCTCGCGCCGCGGTGTCTCGGCAGCAGGGAGGAGTGGACGTTAACGCAGCCAAGGCCCGGCAGCGCGAGCATCGCGTCGTTGAAGATGAGGCTAAAACCCGCCGTGAGCAATAGATCCGGTTCGGTTGCGCGAAGCGGCGCGAGTTCCGCTTCGTCCATTCGATCGAGCCAGAAGATCGGGATGCGGCGGCGAAGCGCCAGTGCAGCCGGATCAAGCGACGGGGGCGTCAGCAGGCGCAACGCGTGGAGCAACCCACGACGGCCGGGCCGCGTCTGCCGGCCGTTCTGCAGCAGACCCACGATTTCGTGCCCGGCGTCGAGCAGCGGATCCATGACGGACACCGCCAGCCGGCCGCCACCCGCGATCAGGATTCGCATGTGCCTCCACGGACATTAGACCATGCGGGGCCGGCTTGCCTGCAATCGACGCGTCAGCGGTGGCGCGCCCAACGCATCGTCAGCGGGATGGTCGCGGCGGGCAGCGCCAGGAACAACGCAAAGACAGCGTAGATGGGCAGCGTGTCGTATTGCCAAACTATTCCCGCGGAGGCGTCGGCTCCAGCACGAGCGACGTCGGGGCGCGAGATTCGGTCCCAATGTCCGGCGAACCACAGCGCGAATGACGCCGCGATCCCAGTCGCGAGCCAGCCCACGAGACGCCGGCCGGGAAGCAGTCCCTCGCGGTACGCGAACGCGAGCAGGGCGGCCATCGCTACGCCCGCGCAGCCCCACGCGAAGAGAAACAGGCCCTCCGCGGCTGCGGAGGATGTGGACGTGGTTCCCGAGATGATGAGCAGGACCGCGATCGCGTACAGGATCAGGCCAGCAAATAGGTTCGCACTCCAATAGACGGCCCATGCGGCGGCTGCAGTCGCCAGGAACATCAGCGAAAAGATCATAACCAGGGTCCCGACGCTCCAACGGCCTGTGACGGCGTCGGAGGGGTCTTCGCCATCGATGAGCAGGAAGAACGAACAAAGAGCCGTTGTCAGCAAGACAGTGATGATGAAAAAGAGTCCGAGCCCGCGCACCGCGGCGGCGACGCGCGCGTACGCGATGTTTTCCGTGGACATCGGCCGCAGGAACAGAAATGCAATCATCGGGCCGCGTTGCATACGCGCATTCAGGAAGGCCAGAAATGCGCCCGCGGTGCCGGCGGAGTAAATGAAGACGAACGGGATCGTCATGCCGTACTGGCCCACGGTCCAGTACCAACGTTCCGCGACGGTGTAATCCGAGGAAAAACGATCGGCGTAGGTGTTTGAGAGAACACTGAGCGGCGCAAGCGTCAGCGCGCCCGCGGCGTAGACGAGGGCAAAGGGCGCCAGACGACGCAGTTCGAACCAGCGTTGGGCCGCGGAGGGCGATTCGAACGGCGGAAGCTCGCGGCCGCGGTCCGCCACGCGGATCTGCGTGCGGCGGGGCAGGAACACCTCCGGATCCCACCGGCCCGTGCGGCGCAGATGGACCACGCCGGCGGACACCGTAACACAGACGCCGAACAGAATCGGGAGCATGCCGAACTTCCACGTGTCCGGCACGCGGGTCTCGTACTCGTACACGCTGGACATCAGCAGTATGTACGGTCCCATCAGAAGCCCAATCGACCAATCGCCGAAGCAACCGACGGCAAACGCGATCGTCTGGATGATCAAGTACATCGACACGGCGACGACGGGGTAGAGCCACCAGGCCTCGGGCCAGCCGTCCGCGACGACGCGCAGGAATCCATGAACGAGAAGACTGCTTGCCGCGATGGCCGCCGCGCCGTACGCCAGGCGCGTGGCGACAAGCGTCGGTGTGCTGACCGGCAGCAGTGTGATGCGCTGGGGAATGTCGCACGTGAGGCGATCGCCGTCGGCTGTGGAATACAACAGGCCGATCGCGACGATAAACAACGCGATCGCCTGTCCGGTGGGTTCGACATCCTGATGAAGCGTGCCGCTCTCGCTCGAAAGCGCTATAAGCATGATCGACGCCGCGACGGTGAATCCACCCAAGACAAACTGCCACGTGCGCGTGACATGCTCGAACAGCAGGCCGGCCATGATGCGCGGATTCATTTGCGGCCCTTTGCGTAGGCGATGAAGATGTCGTCCAGTGTTGCGGGGGCATCGTCCACGAGCGAACCGTGGAGGCGTTGTGCCGCGGCGACCACCTCGTCTCGCCGGCCGTTGCAGAGCACCGTCCACTCGCGCGCCGCGCCCGTAATGCGGATGGCGCCCGGCAGATCCGGCGCGCGATCCAGCGCGGCCTCGAAACGGATCACGAGGCGGGAATGGGCATCCTTGAGGGCGTCGAGTCGCTCGGACAGAACGACGCGCCCGCCGGATATCACCGTTACGTAGTCCGAGACGCGCTCGATTTCGTCGAGGAGGTGCGACGAGAAGAAGACGGTCCGGCCCTCATCGGCGACCGTGCGCACGATGGCGCCCAGGATGTCTTTGCGGACGATCGGGTCGAGGCCGGACGAGGGTTCATCGAGCACGAGTAGCGGGGGCCGGTGCGCGAGCGCGATGAGCAATCCCGCCAGCGCGCGTTTGCCGCGGGACAGGTGACGAATCTTCTGGCCGGGGTCCAGTTCGAAGTCGGAGACGAGCTGTTTCGCGAACGCGCCGTCCCAGCGCGGGTAGAAAGCCGCCGTGTAGCGCATGAGTTGGCGAACGGTCATCCAGCCGGGCATGTCGCGGCCCTCGGACAGGTAGCCGATGTCCGCGAGCACCGCGACGGCATCGTGCATCGGGTCCTTCCCGAAGACGCGCACGAGACCCTGCTGCGGTTTCAGCGCGCCGAGAATGTGCTTGATCAGCGTAGTTTTGCCGGCACCGTTCTCGCCGACGAGGCCGTAGACGCAGCCGCGCGGCACCGTCAGCGATACGCCGGTGAGCGCCTCGGTGCGTCGGAATCGCCGAACGAGGTTCGATACTTCGATGACGGGGTCGGCCTGAGGATCGATCATCGGAGTCTCCCTTAGTCCCTGTCCATTCTTGAACGGCGTTTGTCCACGAGCGCGCGGAGCACGTCAAAGTCCACGCCGAGTTGTTTCGCCTCGGCGAGCAGCGCATCGACTCGGTCTGTCAACAGACGCGTCTTCTCGCGTTGGCTCAGCGGCGAACCGTTCGCCGTGACGCGCGTGCCCGAGCCCTGGCGAGACTCGATCAGACCCGACGATTCCAGTTCGCGATACGCCCGCGCTACCGTATTCGGATTGATCACGAGTTCCTCGGCCAGCTTGCGGATGGCCGGGAGCTCATCGCCCGGGGCCAGCCTGCCCGCGGCCACCAGGAGCTTGATCTGCTGAACAATCTGCCGGTAGATGGGCTGGCCGTCGTTTGAGGAAATGTGGATTTGCATGGCGAATTATTTAGTGTATTAAGACTTTAATACATTTGGTGCGGCGTGTCAAGGGGGTAGTTTTCGCTCGGGGAGATTGCTTCGTCGTCACGCCGATGGCGTGACTCCTCGCAATGACGGCGTTGGGCTTTGCCGAGTCACAAAGCGTACGGTCGCGCGTCAGCGCGACCCTCCTTACTTTGTCGTGTCGAGAATGATGGTCACGGGTCCGTCGTTGGTCAGTTGGACTGACATGTGCGCGCCGAATTGGCCGGTCTCGACGGGAACGTTACGCGCGCGGAGGTGCGCGGCGACCGATTCGTAGAGCGGGATCGCCTGATCGGGCCGTGCAGCCTCGATGAACGAGGGCCGGTTGCCCTTGCGCGCGTCGCCGTAGAGCGTGAACTGCGACACCAATAACACCGCGCCCCCGACCTCTTCGATGCTCAGGTTGAACTTGCCGTTGGGGTCGTTAAAGATGCGCAATTGCGCGATCTTCTTCGCGATGCCCGCCGCTTCCTCTTCCGTATCCTGCACGCCGACGCCGAGGAGGACGAGCAGGCCGGCTCCGATTTGCCCGATCGTCTGGCCTTCGACGGTGACGGACGCCTGCGTGACGCGCTGGACTACCGCCCGCACAGAGACATCGCTCCTGTTGTCATCCCCAAGCAAGCGGGAGCCTGCCCGATGTGCCGGTCGCCCCACGCCGGGCAGCAGTTCTTCATCGGGGCCGCCGTCCGGCCAGGACGGCCAATTCGTATACGCTCAAGAAGCAATCCGCGTCGACGTATCCGATGTCGCGCAGCCACTCGACCTGGTCGCCTGCGGGCGCGAGGATGTTGGCCTCGGTATCCTCGCGATTCACAAACTCCTTGCGGATCTGTTCTCGCGAGCGCGATCCGCCCGACTGCCGTTCCTGCGCGAACAGGTTTTCGACGAAATGGTCCTCGAACAGTGCGTGAACGGCCGGGCTCGCGGGTTTTACGTGCTCAACGTTCACAAAAACGCCTCCGGGCGCCAACAACTCGAAGATCTCGCGGTAGATCCGGCGCTTGATGTCGTCCGGTTGATGGTGGATCGAGAAACCCGAGACGATCGCGTCGAACGGCCCTCGCGGGCGGACGGCCTCGGCCCAAGCGGGGTCCGCATAATCCAGCGATTCGAAGTGCGCGGAGCGGTACGCGGCGAGGTTCTCGCGCGCGGCTTCGATCATGGCGGGCGAAAAATCGACGAAGACGCCCGTTGCGTCGGGAAACTCCTGAAGCAATACGGCGCCCAGCGTGCCGCTACCGCAGCCCAGGTCGAGGAAGCGCCGTACGGGCTTGCTGGTCGTTTCAACGAGGCGCAGCATTACCTCGAGCTGCAGTTCCCCTCCCGGAATCGCACGACGCACGTTGTTGACGAAGCGCCGCGCCAACTCCGGCGATTGCCAAAGGCGGTCGAGGCGTGTGGGTGTTGCGGGTTTGCCAGTCACGTCTGAAGTCCTTGATTTCGCTCACGATGACACGAGAGATGCGCACCGGGCGCGGACTAGAGTAGCGGAGAGCGCAAGGACGGGTCGAGATGAGGAGCCGCCGGACGCCGGGCGCGGCAAGAGCCAAACTGTCGTGTAGCCCTCGACGAGTCAGTTCGGCTGGTACGTCGGCAGTGGCTTCTCGGCGGGGAGCTGTTGCGTTGGACGCGCCGGCGGCCACGATTGGGAATTTCCCGATTTTGGCGCGGACTGTTCGGCCGGCTCCACCCGCTTGATGCCTGAATTCTCAGGCGTTCGCAGCGAGGGATCGACCGGCTCGCGCGCGACGTAGCGCGTGCCCCGGACCGTGTTCCGCCTCACTTTGCGCGGGGTCGGGTCGAATTCCTCTTCCGCCGCGAGTGCCTTCGCAGCAGCCTCGGCCGCGGCTTGTTCCTCCGCCTTGACGGCTTCGGCTTCCTTCGCCGCTACATCCGCCGCTGCCGTTTCGCGCTGGGCCTCGAGTTCCCGCGCGCGCTCATTCTGTTTTTCGCGATACACCTTCTCCCGCGCGACAGCGTCCGCGGGCATCTGATTGAGCGTCAAGTCCTTCGGCGTGATGACTTCCGTTACGCCGCCGGACGAATCACGAATCTCGACGGGGCCTTTGCCTGTTCCCGACAACGTCACCGGCGCCTTGTCGTCGCCCTGAACACTCCCGGCGCCAAGACAAAGCCCGACAGCGAGCATGAATCGAATGGTCATCGTCCGGACCCCCTGCACTACGGTTGAATTTTACCACAGGGCCCACGGCTGGGGCGTTCTGAGGCGTCGCCGGGCCATTCAGGACGGTTCCGAACGGTTACATGACAAACGAACGGCGAACCTTCAAAATGGCGCGTGCGAATCGGGAGGTGGCGATGATCATCGGGGTGCCAAAAGAGATCAAGTCGGACGAAAACCGGGTCGCGCTTGTGCCGTCGGGCGTGGGCGCGCTGACGGCGCACGGCCACACTGTGCTGGTGCAATCCGGCGCAGGCGTGGGCAGCGGCATTCCGGACGCGGCCTATCGCGCCGCGGGCGCGCGCATCGTCAAGGACGCCAAGGCGGTCTGGCAGCGCGCCGCGCTCATCATGAAGGTGAAGGAACCGCTCGGTCCCGAGCTCAAATGGATGCACGCGGGGCAAATCATCTACACGTATCTGCATCTTGCGTCGGATGAAAAACTGACCCGCGCGCTCATGCGGAGCGGTGTCACGGCGATTGGCTATGAGACGATCCAGCTCGAAGACGGCACGCTGCCGCTCCTGACGCCGATGAGCGAAGTTGCCGGCCGCCTCGCGGTGCAGAAGGGGGCGCAATGCCTCGAAGCGATCTCCGGCGGCATGGGCATCCTCATCAGCGGCGTGTCCGGCGTCCGGCCGGCGGACGTCGTCATCATCGGCGCGGGCGTCGCCGGGTCGAACGCCTGCCGCGTCGCGGTCGGCATGGGCGCGCATGTCTCGGTGCTCGACGTGAAGCCCCAGAAGCTCGCCTATCTTTACGACGCGATGCAGGGCCAGGTGACGACGATCATGTCGAACAAGGCCAACATCGAGGAGGCGGTCGCGGACGCCGATCTCGTCATCTGCACCGTGCTCGTCCCCGGTGCGCGCGCGCCGCGGCTGATTACGCGCCAGCTCGTCAAGCGGATGCGCCCCGGCTCCGTGCTGCTCGACATCGCCATCGACCAGGGCGGCTGCTCGGAGACGTCCCGCCCGACGACACACACAAACCCGACCTACATCGTGAACGATGTGGTGCACTACTGCGTCGCCAACATGCCCGGCGCGGTCCCGCGCACGTCAACGTATGCGCTGACGAACGTCACCCTCGAATACGGGCTCCTGCTCGCGGACGCAGGATTCAAGAAGGCGATCGCGAAGAGCGAGGCGCTACGCCGCGGCGTCAACGTCCACGACGGCAAGGTGTGTCACGCCGGCGTCGCCGAGGCGTTTGGCATGGAAGCGATTGATTTGAATTGAAGACACTGGCGTCCTCGCTTTGCCGGCGAGACGCCTGCGCTACGATCATCGTTCGCCTTTGTTCTTCATCCTGTCATCCCGTAATCCTGTCTACCACTCGTGCCCTTGCCAAAACGCCGGTCGCGGCGCATAATCGCCGATCGGGCTGAGCGTGCTCACTGAGGAGGTCTTGCAATGGCCGGGAATCGCGGAGTGGCGTACATCAAGCCGGGCGTCGTTGAGGTCCAGAAGATCGAGTATCCGAAGTTGGCGTTGGGAAAACGCAAGTGCGAGCACGGCGTGATCCTCAAGGTGGTGACGACCAACATCTGCGGCAGCGACCAGCACATGGTCCGCGGCCGGACCACGGCGCCGCGCGGACTGATTCTCGGGCACGAGATCACGGGCCAGGTGGTCGAGTGCGGGCGCGACGTCGAATTCATCAAGAAGGGCGACATCGTCTCCGTGCCGTTCAACATCGCGTGCGGCCGGTGCCGCAATTGCAAGGCGGGGCAGACCGGGATTTGCCTCAACGTCAACCCGGCCCGGCCCGGCGCGGCGTACGGCTACGTGGACATGGGCGGCTGGGTGGGCGGCCAGGCGGAATACGTCATGGTGCCTTACGCGGACTTCAACCTGCTGAAGTTTCCGGACAAAGACGAAGCAATGGCAAAGATCAAGGACCTGACCTTGTTGTCCGACATTTTCCCGACCGGATACCACGGCGCAGTGACCGCCGGCGTCGGCCCGGGCACGTTCGTATACGTCGCAGGCGCGGGGCCCGTCGGGCTCGCGTGCGCGGCGTCGTGCCATCTGCTCGGCGCGGCCTGCGTGATCGTCGGCGACATGATCCCCGAGCGTCTCAAGCAGGCGAAGAGTTTCGGTTGTGAAGTGGTCGATCTCAAGAAGAAGGCGACGCTCGCCGAACAAATCGAGCAGATCCTCGGCGTGCCCGAGGTGGACGCGGCAGTGGACTGCGTCGGGTTCGAGGCGCGCGGCCACGGGACCGACGCCGGCGTCGAGCGCCCGGCGACAGTGCTGAACTCGATCATGGAAGTCACGCGGGCGGGCGGCGCGCTCGGCATTCCGGGCTTGTACGTCACCGGCGATCCGGGCGGTGTGGACGAAAACGCCAAGATCGGCATGCTCGGCATCCGCATCGGCCTGGGCTGGGCAAAGTCGCATTGCTTCACGACCGGCCAGTGCCCCGTGATGAAGTATCACCGGCAATTGATGCAGGCCATCCTGCACGACAAGATCAAGATCGCGAAGGCGGTCAACGCCACGGTCATCTCGCTCGACAAGGCCCCGCAGGGCTACAAGGACTTTGACAAGGGCGCTGCGAAAAAGTTCGTCATCGACCCGCACAAGATGGTCGCGTAGCGCGGGAAACGCGTAGGCGTCCGGTTTGGCGGCGAACTGACTCGCTCGCTGGCGAGGCCATTCGCGACGGTGATATCCTTCGCGGCATGGGGGTTGCCAGTTCGAACGGGCACGTGACCGAGGAGGCGCTGGAGCGGGAATCGCTCTGGCGCGACATCGACTATCTCGCGGGCGAATTGCCGCACCGTGGCGGCATCACGGAGAACGAGCGAAAGGCCGCCGAGTACATCGCGCGGCGATTCACCGAGCACACGCCGCTCACGCAAATCGAGGACTTCTACAGCATCGAGGCGTACCCTTATCTCTTTTCGATGTACTACGCCGAGTTTCTGTTCGTCGCGTTGCTCGGCCTGGTCTGGCCGTGGGTCGCGCTCGTCTACGGCGTCGCCGTTTTCCTGATGTACATGGCCGAGTTCACCGGCTACTCGACGATGAGCCGGCTGCTCCCGCAGTTCGAGACGCAAAACGTCACCGCGCGAATCCCGGCGGCGAAAGCCCGGCGGGTCATCATCGTCACCGCGCACTACGACTCGCCCAAGGCGTATTCGTGGACCGAGGGCCGCCGCGCCGGGCAGACGCGCGGGTTGCACGTCGGGCTTGTTGCGGCGATGCTTCTCGTCCTGGCGTCCTGCGGGGCGCAGGGCTTCGGGATTTTCACCGGCGCGGTGTTGCGGCCCGATCTGCTGCTCTGCGCGGTCGCCGTCGGCATTTTGCTCGCCGGTGCGTGGGTTTTGTTCATGGGTGCGCGCCGCGCGCCATACACCCACGGTGCCAACAACAACGCTTCCGGCGTGAGCGTCCTGCTCGCGCTCGCGCAACGCCTCAAATCCCGGCCGCTCGCGTCCAGCGACGTCATGCTGGTCGCGACGGGCGCGAAAGAGACCTGGCTCAGCGGCATGCGGCATCTGTTCCGCGGACTGCGCGAGGACAGGGAATCGGTTTATTTCGTCAACGTCGCCGGGGTCGGCGCGGGCCAGCTCCGCTACGTGACCGGCGAGGGCATGCTCCATGTATACTCCGCGGGCCGGCACCTGATCGAGGCGGCGCATGCCGTCGCGCCAGAGTTCGCGGCGCGCCCGATGATCTGGCGCAACCTGCCGACTGACGCGCTCATTCCCATGTCGCGCGGGTTCGAGGCGATCAGCGTGATCGCAACGTCGGACGGCGACGTGCCCGCGAACTGGAACAGCGAACCCGACGCGAGCGGCGACGTCGATCTCGCGGCACTTGGCCGTGGGGCCGATTTCGTGGAGCGACTAATCCGGCGTCTGGACGCCCAGCCGGCCGAATCCTAACCATCCAACCCAGGAGCCGTTATCCGATGCAGTTGCCGAAACACATTTTTCGCGAGTACGACGTGCGCGGGATCGCTGGACAGGACCTCACGGAGGAAATCGTGGAGCGGCTGGGGCGCTCGCTCGCGGTGTATCTCAAGGGCAAGAAGAAACACAACCGGATGGTCATCGGTCGGGACGGCCGCCTTACGTCGCGCGCGTTCGCGCATGCGCTCACCGACGGCCTGACCGCGTCGGGCGTGGATGTGATCGACATCGGCGAAGTGCCGACCGGCGTAACGTACTATGGGCTGTTCTCGCAGGACGTGGACGGCGGCATTCAAATCACCGGCAGCCACAACCCCAAGGAATACAACGGCCTGAAAATCGCCGTTGGAAGCTCGACGATTCACGGCAAGGAAATCCAGAAATTGCGCGAGATTGCGGAGCGCGGAGAGTTTGCCGACGCGAAAAAGCCGGTGACCATCACGCGAATGGACATCGTCCCGAAGTATCAGGCCGAAATCCAGCGACGCATCAAGCTCAAGCGCAAGCTCAGGGTCGTTGTCGACGCGGGCAACGGCGTGGGGGGGAAGATTGCCGTTCCACTTTTCGAACGGATGGGCTGCGAGGTCGTGCCGCTCTATTGCGACGTGGACGGCAACTTTCCGAACCACCATCCCGACCCGACGCTGCCGTCCACGCTGAAAAAGCTCGTCTCGACCGTCAAGAGCAAGAAGGCCGACCTCGGCGTTGCGTTCGACGGGGATGCCGACCGCATCGGCGCCGTGGATGAGAAGGGCAATATTATCGCCGGAGACATGCTCCTGTTGCTCTTCGCGCGATCGGTGCTGGAGGACAAACCCGGCGCGACGATCATCGGCGAAGTGAAATGCTCCCGCGTGTTGTATGAGGACGTCGCCACGCACGGCGGCAAGCCCGTCATGTGGATGGCCGGACACTCGTTGATCAAGGACGCGATGCGCCGATTCGACGCACTCATGGCCGGCGAGATGAGCGGACATATGTTTTTCAAGCACCGCTGGTACGGGTTCGACTGCGCCGTCTACGCCGCCGCGCGCCTGCTCGAGATCGTGGCCGCGCAGAAGAAACCGCTCAGCGCGCATTTCGACGGCCTGCCCAAGATGTACGCCACGGAGGAAATACGGATCGAGTCGTCGGACGCGCGCAAGTTCAAAATCGTCGAGCAGGCGACGAAATACTTCAAGGATCAGGGTTTCGACGTCGTCACCATCGACGGCGCGCGCATCGAATTTTCGGACGGTTGGGGACTGTTGCGCGTATCGAACACGTCGCCGGTGCTCGTGATGCGCGCAGAGGCCACGTCGCCTGCGCGGCTCAAACAGATCCGGGCGATCGTCGAATCCAAGGTTGCCGAACTGAACAAGTGACCGGCGCCGCGGGAGGGCGGGCGGCGCTCAGGACTGCGAGAACGCGACTTCGTACGCGATAATCTCGATGAGTTCGCGGCGGCAGCAGATCAGGTAGTGGTGCGGCATGTCCTGGTCGTTCGTCTCGGTGAGGCCCAGCGCGGCGATCCACGGCGAATCGGTCATTTCGAAGAAACCGCCGTCCGGAGGGACCGGCAGCACGCTCCACTCCATGTGCTCTTCGGTGAGAATCTTGATGCCGACGACTTCGCTGAATTCGATGTGCCAGCGCTGCCGGGTTTCTTCTTCGACGATGATGAGCTCGACGCCGTCGATGTCGTACGCCAGCTCGACGAGCGTGTTGGACTTGTGCCACGTGGCCCGGATGGGCACTTCCCACTCTTGGACGTTCATGTCCCCTCGATGACGAATGTCCGTGCTACTCGAACGCCATATTAAAGTGTATCACAGGATTGGGCGCGTCCCGGGGGAGACGGTCGCCCGCCGCCCTTCCGGTCGCTTCGTTGCACATGCGGCGCCTCGCATCGATCAGAATCGTTCAACGGCTAGAAGCGGGACAGTTCCACGAACGCGTCGTACCGCGTCCGGATGTCAGACGGATGCACGGCCGCGAGCCGCGTCGTGCCGAATTCCTCGCAGGTATACGACGCGACAACGCTGCCATGAATCACGGCGCGCTTGAGCGTGTCGAAGTCCGTCGAGTCCCGCTCGGCAACGTGGCCCATGAACCCGCCGGCAAACGTATCACCCGCGCCGGTCGGGTCGACGACCTCGGCCATCGGAAACGCCGGCGCGGAAAAAATCTGTTGGCCGTTGAACAGCAGGCAGCCGTGCTCGCCCTTCTTCGACGCGACGATAGACGGCCCCATGTCCTGTATTTTTCGCGTGCCACGGACGATGTTCCGGTCGCCCGTCAGCAGGTAGACCTCCTCGTCGTTGATGATGAGACAGTCCACCTTCGCCAGCACTTCCTCCAGCGGCTTGCGCGCGGTCTGGATCCAGAGGTTCATCGTATCCATCGCGACAAACTTCGCACGCGATTGCCGCAGGACTTCGAGTTGCAGCTCCGGGTGGATGTTACCGAGGAATAGATACTTCGCGTCCCGCGCGGCGTCCGGCAGTTTCGGCTGAAACGTTTCGAAGACGTTGAGTTGGGTGTCCAGCGTGTCCCGCTGGTTCACGTCCTCGTGGTAACGGCCCGTCCAGCGGAACGTGCGGCCCTTGGCATGTTCGAGGCCTTCGAGCGCGATCTTCTTCGATCGCAACAGGCGCATGTGATCCTCGGGAAAGTCCTCGCCCACGACGCCGACGAGATGCACCTGCGTGTAGTTCGCCGCTGCCAGCGAGAAAAACACCGCCGCGCCGCCGAGCCCTTCTTCGTTGCGCCCCGCAGGCGTCTCGACGGTGTCCAGCGCGACAGAACCGACAACGGTAACGCTCATGAATTCTCCTCGACGGATGGGGACGCGCGATCCGGCGCGACGTTATAACGATTCTTCGGCCCGGTTGTAAAGACCCGGCGGATTACTGCGACGCGTGAATCCCGAGCTGGTCGATTTTGTATTTGAGAATGCGGCGGGTGGTGCCGAGGAACTCGGCCGCGCGCGACTGGACCTGCTCGTGGCGCTCGAGCGCCTTGCGAATGAGATACTCCTCGAGACGGCGCGTGGCCTCCTCGAGCGACATGCCCTCGAATTCTTCGAGCGCGTGGACTTCGCGGCCCGACCGCCCGGCCGCCCCGGGCAGCAACGCCTCGACGTGCTCGGCCATGATCGTGCGCGCCTCGCCGTAATACACGAGGATGCGTTCGATGGAATTCTCGAGTTCGCGGATATTTCCGGGCCAGTCATACGCCGTGAGCCGCGCCATCGCCTTGGGGTGAAACTCGCGCGTCTGCGCGTTCACGCGCGGCGCGTGCTTCTCGCGGAAGAACTCGACCAACAGCGGGATGTCCTCGCGGCGACGCCGCAGCGGAGGCATCTCGATGTTCAATACGTTGATCCGGTAGTACAAGTCTTCGCGGAACAGGCTGGACGCGATCGCGTCGGGCAGCGTGCGGTTCGTCGCGCAGATGATGCGCACGTCCACCTGTACCTGCTTGACGCTGCCCACGGGATAAAAGCAACTATCCTGAAGCACACGCAGGAGTTTCGCTTGCGCCTCGAGCGGCATCTCGCCGATTTCATCCAGGAACAATGTCCCCCGATCGGCCACCTTCATCTTGCCGATGCGCGAGGCGTCCGCACCGGTGAACGCGCCCTTCTCGTACCCGAACAACTCACTTTCTACCAATTGCGCCGGGATTGCGCAGCAGGACAGCGGCACAAACGGCTGTTCCTTGCGCCGCCCGCCAAAATGGATCGACCGCGCGAGCAGATCCTTGCCGGTCCCGCTCTCGCCGGTGATGAGCACCGCGCTGTCCACGTTCAT
>CAYPNI010000007.1:56707-61336 GCA_964411925.1 uncultured Nitrospirales bacterium | reverse complement strand
GTCGATTTGTTCTTGAGCTTGGGGTCCTTCGTGTTGGTGAACTTGTCTACCGGGATGCCGCGCCCGTCGTCCACGACCGACACGCTGTTGTCCACGTGGACCGTAACGTCGATCTTGGTGCAGAACCCCGCCAGCGCCTCGTCGATCGAGTTGTCCACCACCTCGTAGACCAGGTGATGCAGCCCGCGCGTGCCCGTATCGCCGATATACATGGCCGGGCGTTTCCGGACGGCCTGCAGGCCCTCGAGGACCTGGATGGATTGTGAGCCGTAAGTTGTTTCAGCCACGAAACTTATCCCCGCAAAAATTGGCCGGTATGGCCACCCCTGGAAGGTACGCCTGAGTATAGCAATTTGATGGGGTCAAAACAAACGAATCGCCCCGTATTTAGGGGCGATAGTGGCGATTTTCAGGGCTCGGAATCCGGGAGAGAAATCCCCTCGTCGGCGGGCAGCGTCAGAAAGATTTCTTCGACGGTCTGCGTCGTCAATATTTTATTGATTCTATCGATTATATTGGTTTTTTCGTACGAGAATCGGTGCATCCACACCGGGCTGACGGTCGCCACCGTCAATACCCCGCGGCGAACCTTCATCGGGTGGCTCCGGCGCGCCAATTCCGGCCCGGCCAGGTCCTCCCACCGTTCCCAGATTTGCGCGTGGTCCAGATGCGCGCCGAGTTTCGAATTGGCCTTCAGCGCCTCCAGGATTTCGCCCAGCCGGACGGGATCGTCGCTAGTCGACATGGCCCGCCTTCGCGGCGTCCGCGTGAACCGCGCCGTCTTCAATCACGAATTCCGTGACGGACCGGTGCTCAGGCGCGATGACACGGGTGAGGTCGGTCGTCGTGATGAAACACTGGGCGCCTTGCGGAATCGCGTCGAACAGATGACGCGCGCGCTGCGCATCGAGCTCGGCGAGCACTTCATCGAGCAGCAGGATCGGGTGCTCGCTCACGCGCGCCTGGATCAGCGCCGTTTCGGCAAGCCGGATCGCCAGCGCGGCAGATTTCTGCTGCCCCTGCGACGCGTGGCTGCGCGCGGGCGAGTCGGCCACCACGATTTCGACTTCGTCCCGGTGTGGACCGTGCACCGTCATCTTGCGGCGAATGTCGTTCTCGCGTTTGGCGCCGAGCACGTCGGCCAGCCGATCGGCCAGGCTGTCGGGAGTGTACGTCAACGTGAGGCGCTCGCCCCCCGCCACGCGCGCGTAGGCATCCGCCGCGAGCTGGCCGAGTTCGCCGAAAAACGCTTCCCGCGCGCGAATTAATACGCCGCCCTCGCGCGCAAGCTGCACGTCCCACACATCCAGCAACGCCGGGTCTGGCCGGTGCCCGCGCAGCAATTCGTTGCGCTGCCGCAGCACCTCCCGGTACTTCTGCAGCGCGGCGAGGTACGCCGAATCGAGCTGCGACAGGGCCATGTCCATGAACCGGCGCCGGACCGCCGCGCCGCCCTTGACCAGCCCGATGTCCTCCGGCGCGAACAGCACCACGCGCACTTTCCCCAGCAGGTCGCTCAGGCGGGATTGCGCCGCCCCGTTGATCTTGACCCGCTTTTGCCCCTTCCACCAGTGCGCCTCGACGCTGACCGTGCGGTCCCCGCGGTCCACCTCCAGGTGGATGTGGAATTCTTCCGAGTCGCGGTTGGCCAGTTCGGATTCGACGGTCGTCCGGTGGCTCTTGGAGGTCGCCGCGAACAACACCGCCTCAAGCAGCGATGTTTTCCCCTGCGCGTTCCGCCCGCGGATGACGTTAATTTCCGGGCCCGGCGCGAGTTCGATGTCCCGCAGGCAGCGGAACGATCGGCAGTGAAGACGAGTCAGTCGCATGGCCGGGCGAGTCTAGCACGGGGATTCACAGAGTGTTTGATGGGTGACAGAGCTACGCGCGTTGTGCTTAGGCCTGTGCGAACCTGGTGGCACAACCCCGCCCGGGATGCACCTTGCGTGAGCCCGCCGCACAACAGACCTTGAACCACACTACGCCGCGGCAAGCGCCGCCAGTTCCTCCACCACCGCCGACGAATCCCGCAGGTCCTGTACAAGTTCGGCGAGGTCCTCGGGCTGGTAGCCCGCCGTCGCCCACATCTCGTCCGCCGTCGAACACATCGCGCCCTGCAACGCGGGAAACCCAGCCTCGTAGCACATCCAATCCGTGAGCGCGAGATACGCCGCCCGCGCCCGCTGCGTGTCGTTCGAGCAGCGCTCCAGGTGATGGTGGCTGCCGATGGACGTGATCAACAATTCGGGTAACTTCCACCGATGCGCCAGCAGCGCGCCGAGTTCGGCATGGTCGATGCCGAGCTCCTTGCGCTCGATCTCGTGCGCGAGGATCCCGTTGGTGATCGGCGGCACGATCCGCGACCATTCCGCCGGCAGGTACTGCCGCATCACGATCTTGCCGATGTCGTGCAGCAGGCCGTACATGAACGCTTCTTCGGCGTCGTCGAATGGCGAGTGCGGGCCCGCGTTCTTCGCGAGCAGGCGCGCGCCCGTCGCCGCGGCGAGCGAGTGCCGCAGGAGTTGTTCCTCGCCGCATTTGAGCGTCTCGAACACCGTCGCCGTCAATACGAGGTTGCGAATCGACTTGACGCCGATCAGGATCACCGCGCGCTCGACGGTATTCACCTTGTCGCGCAAGCCGTAATACGCGCTGTTCACCAGCCGCAGCGCCTTGAGCGAGAGCGACGGGTCGCGCGAGATCACGCGGCCGATGTCCGCGAGCCGCGCCTCGGGGTCGTCGAGCATCTGAATGATGCGGCCGAGCGTGCTTGGCAGACTCGGCAGCGAGACGAGCTCGTCGAGAATTCGCTCGACTTGCGCGTTCGGGCTCATGAAACGGCGCGACCCCCGCGGCGCGCGACATGCGCCGAATGACGCCGGACGGTCGATCCCTGTCGAATCCCCGCCCGTGTTCCCCCTGCTAGCGCCCCGCCTCGAACGTCAGAACAGGTACTCGGGTTCGATCATCGGTTCGTACCGGCGTTCCTTGCTCGAAGTGTAGAACGAAAACGTCTCGTAAACGCCAAGACCCGTGCGGATGAGGAACCGGGAGGTGCCCACGACCGTTCCGTGGGTCAGGATCTGGGTCAGCGGCTGCTGGCGCTGGACGCCGACGTGCCATGCGCGCGGGATTTCGGCCCAGCCGAAGAGAATATTCGAAAGCCCGCGGCCGAGCTTCTCGAGGCGCTTTTGCCACAGGGTCGGCTTGGGAAGGTCCTGGTCAGGGTCATAGCTCTGGGCATACGCGGCGGTGCCACCGACAAGCATGAACAGAGCCAAGACGACCGCGATTGAGCGCCCGCGCCACCCGCCTGCGAATGTTTGCACGGCCCCGCCTCCCTCATCTCACACGTCAACAATTTACGACTGCCGAAGGATAACACAGGGCTGGAAGGCTGTCAAAAGCGGCTCCTGGCACGTTCTACGAAAACTGCCCGTGTCGCAGAAGTGGACGCGCCGCTCGATTTTTCAACCCTCGCGCGTTCGTGCCTGTCCCGCTTCAATCTTCGCAACACCATCAAAACCAATCGCTTACGTGCGTCTGCCCGGTTGGCATGTCCATTGCCATTCCACCGCAACAGCCAAACGGTATGGCCTCCGCGATGGAGGCCCGAAAAATTGAGGCCCGGAACGGGCCGAGGAGGATCGAATCATGGGATTCCTGACACGCAGAAACCAGACGAACGATTGGCCCGCAATGTGGAACATGGAGGATGAAATCAACCGCATGTTCGAACAGTTCGGCAAGCCCTTCAGTTGGGCCGCCGACCAGGGCCGCTACGCGCCGGCGATGGACGTGCGCGAGACGGAAGACGCGTACGTCGTCGAGGCCGATGTCCCCGGCATGAACAAGGACGACGTTCACATCGAGGTCGCCGACAATGTGCTGACGATCAAGGGCGAGCGCAAGGACGAGAAGGAAGAGAAGGACAAGAACTTCCACCGTATCGAGCGGTCGTTTGGCAGCTTCGCGCGCTCGGTGGCCCTTCCCGCCGGAATCGATCCCGGCAAGGTATCGGCGAAATTCGACAACGGCGTGCTGACGGTCACCCTGCCGAAGCCGGAAGATCGCAAGCCGCGCCGGATCGAAGTCAAGGTCGACTAACAAAACCAATCGCGCGGCGGGACCGCATGAACGGCCCGCCGCGGCCAAACCAAGGGAGATTTCATCGAATGAGCACAGCCTGTCAGAGTGAACGGTTCATTGCCCCGCGCGTGAACGTGGTCGAGCACGAGAACGCCGTCATCGTCGAGGCCGAAGTGCCGGGCGTAACGCGCGATCACGCCGAGATCGAAGTGCGCGACGGCGCGCTGCACATCACCGCGCGCGTGAACGGAAACGGCGCACAAGGCGCCTACCGTCTGCGGGAGCGGATCCCGGCGACGTATTACCGGCGGTTCCAATTGGGCGACACGATCGACACCGGCAAGGTCGAAGCAAAGCTCGCCGATGGCGTGCTGACGGTCACCCTGCCGAAGTCCGATCGCGTACGGCCCCGGCAGATCTCGATCAACTAGGCGCGCGCTCCCCCGCACACGTCGCTTGACGCGACTGGGAGGGCGAGCGTACTCGCGAGCCGCACGCTTGACGCGGCTGGGAGGACGAGCGTACTCGCGAGCCGCACGC
>CAYPNI010000007.1:26862-56607 GCA_964411925.1 uncultured Nitrospirales bacterium | reverse complement strand
CGAGCGTACTCGCGAGCCGCACGCGCGATAGTTTTTATGATCCTCAAGGGCCCCTCTGACCCGGGGGCCAGCCCCTGGACGGTTCCACCCAACCGTTCGGGGGCGTCCTGTTTTTTCTGTCATTGCGAGAAGCGGGTTGTGCGACGAAGCAGACAAGATTCAGCCAGCACGCCGGGTGGCAGGCCTAAGCGGGGTTTAGCTTAGGCCTGTCCTCCGCATCGAAACGCGCGCTCGCGAGTATGGCTTGCCCGCCCATCTACGTCATTGCGAGGAGCGGGTTGTGCGACGAAGCAATCTCTTAGACCTAGCGACACCCCTACCCGCCAAGCGCGACCGTCTTCCGTACAATGGCCCCGCCGCGCCGCGTCAGCGCTGTGATCGTCGTCACGCCATTCTCGATCAGATACGCGCGCGCCGCATCGATCCCAAAGCCAACCTGCTCCGGCCCGTGGCTGTCGTCTCCGAAACAGAACGGAATCCCCCGGGCGTGGGCCTCGCGCAACAACCACGGCCTCGGGTACGGGCAGCCCAGCCCCTTGCGGATGCCGGCCGTGTTCAGGTCGAGGATCGCGCCAACCTCCGCGACGGCGTCTAACGCGCGGAACGCCGCATCGCGCGCCTTGGGCGTCTCCACGCTCTCCGGGGTCGGCGCATTGCGCCGGACGAGGTCGAGGTGGCTCACCACCTCGGGCCGCACGGCCCGCGCCATGCGCGAGACCGACTCGTAATACGCGACCGCAAGTCCCTCGAGCCCGCCCTCGGCCCTCGCGGCCTGTTGGTACAACTCGGGCGGACCGTCGATGATGATCTCCCGAATGTGGTGCACCGAACCGACCATATAATCGAAGCCGTACCGCGCCCGATAGCCGAGCATCAACTCCGCGTATGCGCCGTCCGGCACGGCTTCCGCCTCGAACGCGCGCAAGACCTCGAGCCGACCCGAGTATTTGCCCACCAGCTCCGCGAGTTCCGCGGCATACGCGTCGAACATCTCGGCCAGTTTGGCGACGCCCCAGCCCCGCCGGATTTCTTCGTCGAACAGATACCTCTCGTGGATCCGCGGCGCATGTTCCGTGACGCCGAAGGTCGAGTATCCAAACGCGACGGCGGCGTCCAGCACGTCGGTCAGCGACCCGGTCGCGTGATCGCAATACGCGCCCGAGTGCCCGCCGTGCAACGAAACTTTCCAGGGAGTGGACATCACGCTCGAACTCAAGACGTATAGGTCGTAGGGCTTGCGACGGTAACAAACCGGACGTTGATTGAACAAGAGCTGCGGCGCGTGACAGACTCTGGCCCCCGGGAATTCCAGGAGAACGACCATGTCAACTGCACTCGTTTGCGCGTTGCTCGCCGCCACCGCCGGCCAACTCACCGCAGGCCCCGTCGAACTCGTCTCCGAGACGTCGACGTTTTCCGAGGGACCCGTCTGGCTCGCGGACGGCCGCTGGGTCTTCAGCGACGTCCCCCGGAACACCATCTTCGGCATCGACGGAAAGCCGTTCCGCCAGCCGAGCAACGGCGCGAACGGTCTCGCGCTCGACCCCCAGGGCCGGCTCATCGCCTGCGAGAGCACCAAGCACCGCGTCACGCGGACCGAGGCCGACGGATCGATCACCGTGCTGGCCGAGAGCTACAACGGCAAGCCGCTGAACACGACGAACGACGTGGTCGTGCGTGCCGACGGGACCGTCTTCTTCACCGATCCCAAGGGCGTCGGCCAGAAGGACGGAACCGGCACCGGCTTCAACGGCGTATACGCGATTCTCCCGGACGGCACCCTCAAGCTGCTCGCGGACGACCTGCGCTACCCCAACGGCATCGGCCTCTCGCCCGATCAGAAAATCCTCTACGTCACCGACTTCAGCGGCGGACAGATTCGCGCGTTCGACCTCGCTGCGGACGCCGAGGTCTCGAACCCGCGCGTGTTCTGCGAGATCAAGAATCCGGACGGCATGGCCGTCGATTCCGCCGGCCGCGTCTGGACGAGCACCGTCCGCGGGATATCCGTCTTCGGGTCCGACGGCAAGTTCATCGAGAACATCGACTTTGAGGGCATGCCGACCAATTGCGCGTTCGGCGGGCCCGACGGCCGCACATTGCTCATCACCGCGCGCAAACGGGTCTACCAGGTCCAATGCAAGGAGCCCGGCCCGAGCTACGCCATCCGCTAGTACTCCCCGATCCGATCGGTAAGGCAGCAGCTGCGTCCGCGCGTTCCCGCCGCAAGACCCCATTGCAATACTTCTACGTCAGCGCTTACTATACGTCCGCTGCGCAAAATCATCGGCGGGCGCAGGAGGGGCCGGGACCGTGTCGTTCATCCGCTGCACCCCGATTCGGATCTAGATGAGCTCACTCGATTTCTTGCGCCAGGGACCTCCGGACGGGGGCAATTTCGAACAGAACTGGGCGCACAGCTACCTCGTCGCGCACGTCATCTCGGACATCGGCAAACGCCGCGAGCGCAACGAAGACTCCGCCATGCTGGGCGGGCCGCAGGACGTCGATCTGCTCGATGGCTGCGGCTATCTCTTCGCCGTCGCCGACGGGATGGGCGGCGCCAGCGCCGGCGAACATGCCAGCCAGCTCGCGCTCGAAAGTTTCTCGCGCTACTACTATGAACGCCCGGCTGAAAACGTCCCCGAACACATCCGCGCTTCGTTTGAAGCGGCGAATCGCAGTGTGTTCGATGAATCCGAGAATAACGCCGAACTCCACGGCATGGGCACGACGCTCTCCGTCGTCTCCATCATCGGCGATTGCGCGTATGTCGGCCAGGTCGGCGACAGCCGGGTCTACCTGCTCCGATCGGACAACCAGCTCATCCAGCTCACCGAGGACCATTCGCTCGTCGCCGAACAAGTCCGCGGCGGGCTCCTCAGCGAGGAAGAGGCACGCAACCACGCGATGAAAAACCTTATCACGCGCGCCGTGGGCATACGGTTCGAGGTCGAGGTCGATCTCTTCGGCGTACGCCTCGAAAAGAACGATACGCTCATGCTGTGCTCCGACGGCCTCTGCAATTTCGTCGGTGACAACGACATCGCCGATTGCCTGCAACTCAAGAGCCTCACGTCCGCCGCGCGTGTCCTCGTAGGCAAGGCGCTCGAGGCCGGCGGCACGGACAACATCTCCGTCGTCACGATCCGCGTCGTCGATTCGCCCCCCCGCAAGCCCATGCACGAAGGCTGCCTGCCCATCGAGACCCCGCCGTCCGGCTTCTGGACACGCGTCGGCAAGTTGTTCGGATAAACTCCACTGCACGGCGTCGCAGGCCGAATGCGGACCGCGCGTCGGCCCGTCGTCCGCATCGAGTTTCGGGCTCGCGAGAACGCACGCCCTGTCATTGCGAGGAGCGGGCTGCGCGACGAAGCAATCTCAACAGCCGGTTGGCTCACGCTCGCATGGACACTCGCCCGCTCACCGCGTCGCGATCACGCCGCCTCCGGCGTGGCCTCCGCGGCGGGCGTCTCCCCCTCCGCCGGCGGTGTCTCCTCCGCGGACGGAGCGGCGGTTTCGGCCGGCGGTACGCCCGTGCCCGACGCGGGCGCCTTCGGCGTAATGGTGACGCCGTCCTTGGCGATCGAGATCGTGTCTATCTTTCTCATCAGTTCGCGTGCGTCGGGATCGTCATCCCAGGTCTCGCCGAGGTTCTCGCCGCGAAGCTGCCGAATTTGCTGAGTCGGAACGTCCTCACCCTTGACCGACGCCGAATTGAGGTAAATCTGGAACCGGCCGTCGAGAAACCCAACGTCAAACGTCGCCGTACCGTTGAAGTACCGCTCGCGGAAGAGCGGCAGCCAATCGAGCGGCAGACTCATCTGCGCCGTGACCGTGCCCTCGCCGAGCGTGACGTACATGTGGTCGCCATAGGTGTCCTTCAGGTCCGGGTGGTTCTGCAACAGCGCGTTGATTTCCGCCTCGGTGAGTTTGATCGGTTCGAGCGGCTTGTCGGCGCGCAGGTCGTCCGCATAGGCATCCACACGCGTCACCAGCGCGTCGATGTCCGCCTGTGCCATCTCTACGGTCGGCAATTCGACCGCCGCCGGCGCCGTGTACTTCTCGCGCACTTGCGACATCATGTACCGCAGCGAGAGAAACGCAACCAGCCCGCCCAGCAAGCAAATGACCACGACCGTCACGCAGCCGTACAGAAAACAGTTGCCGCGTTCGTCCGCCAACGCGCGGCGCATCCGGGGTAAGAGTTCGCTTCGTCGCACAGCCTGCTCCTCGCGCTAATCGCGTTGGATTTCCTTCAGACCACGGCCATAGTACACCGGTTTTCACCCTCCACCAAACCCCGATCGCGGGTGTGTGACGCATCCGCCCGAATCGCAGACGCTAACGCCGTCGGCGCGGGCCGCGCCGCCGCTGGTGCTTGCGCTTGCCGCGCGACGTGCCCTGCGCCGGTCCGCGTTCGGGTTCGGGGTCGAGCGCGCGGCCGGTCGGCGACTGCGCGGACTCGGCCGCGGTGTTGTAATTCTCGCAACGCGGACACTGGGACACGCGCTCTGCCTGCTCATCGAGATAGGTGCAGCCGCAGAACGCGCACCGCCAGACGAACTGCTGGCCCAGCTTGCGCTGCGGACGCCGCACGGACAGCTCGGTATACAGCCAGATCCCGCCCGCGAGCACGGCGAGCAGCACGGAATACAGGATGAGCGCCTGGGTCAGCGGCAGTTCGATCATGCGCCGTCTCCGGACGCGCGCAGGATGAATGTGCCGCCCTGGTACTCCGGCCCGTCCCCCAGCAGCGGTGCGAACCGGTACGTGCGCAGCGCCGCGACCGCCGCGGCAACGAGGCCCTCGCTCCTCCCCGTTGGGCTGAACACGTTCGACACCGCACCGTCCCTATCAACGCGGAACACGAGCGTAATCGGCTCGGGCATCGCGTCCGCTCCCAGCCCGCGCAGCGCTTCAATCGGCTGCACGACGAACACCTGGCGGTCCTTGGGCTCGGACAACCATTCGACGTACGCCTCGAATCCCGGCGCGGGCCGGCTGATGGGCTGCGGCAAATCATTCTTCGCCGGCCCGCCGAACGTGAGCCGGCTCAGGGTCTCGGAGACCGCATCGAGGCCCGAATTCAGCCGTAGCCGTGAAGAAAACATCTCGTCGTAACGTGAACTGACTTGCAACGCCTCCTGTCTCAAGCGCAATAGGTTGAGTTTCTCGAAGGGCAGCGTCGGAAGTTCGATCGCGGGCAATGCTTCCTGCAGCGGATCGCTCAGCGTGAGGGATTCGCCAAAGTGCGGCCCCGTGAGATCGGGCGAGCCGTCCCCGCCGGGTGCCGCCGCGGGCACGCTCAGCGGCCGTGACGGCGCGGACTCAACGATCGACACCCGGAAGTAACGCGTGTCCTCTCGGGGAAAGTAGATCACGACGCGAAAAAGCGTGACCGCCGAGAGATGAAACACCGCCGAGAGGATCAGGGCCCGCGCGAATACGCGGTCGCGCCCCGCCCGCGCGATCATCTCCCGTCGTCGGGCGTCTGCGCACCCACGGAAAATTTCTCGATCCCGACGCTCGTGGCGACGCCGAGCACTTCGATCACCCGGCCCGCGTCGGTCCGCGCATCCGTGCGAACGAGCAACTGCACGTCCGGCTGGTTCCGCGCCTCCTCGGAAAGGCGCTGCGTGAGCGCGTCAAGCGACGGCATCTCGTCGTTGTTGACGTAGATTTTGCCCTTGCCGTCGGGCCCGTCCGCGCCATAGGCCAGCGTGACGGAGAGATCCTTGTTTTCGAGCTGTGTCGCGCCTTCCGCCTTCGGCATCTCGATTTGAATCGACGTCTGCACGACGAACGTTGACGAGAGCATGAAAAACAGGAGCAACTGGAACACCACGTCGATGAGCGGCGTGAGGTCCGGGTTCGGCGCGCGCCGCTGGACGTGTCGCTTGCGGAATTTCATGTTCCGCCCCCTATCCGCGTTGCGCGCGGTCCTTCGTCAGCAATTCGACGAGCTCGGACGAACTGATCTCCATCTCGAGCACCATGTTTTCCACGCGCGTCATGTAATAGTTGTAAATGACCAGCGCCGGGATCGCAACGGTAAGCCCCGCGGCCGTCGTGACCAGCGCATTGCCGATGCCGTCCGCGAGGTCGCTCGGGTTCACCAGCCCCTGCTTGTTCTGGATCTGCGCGAACGCCTTGATCATGCCCTGCACCGTGCCGAGCAGTCCCAGCAGCGGCGCAATCGTCGCGCAGGTGCCCAGCGCCGGCAGGTAGCGCTCGAGCCGCGGTATTTCGAGGTTGCCCGCGTCCTGGATCGCCTCGCGGATGTCTTCCTTCGTCCGGTTGTACTTGAGGATGCCCGCCTTGAGAATCCGCGCGACGGGCACGTCCGTCTCGTCGCAAATCTCGATCGCTTCGCGCGGCCGGTTCTGCCGCAGTACCGTCCGCATCGTGTCCATCAATTCGCGTGTGTCGATCGTCGCCCGCCGCAGCGTGAAAAAACGCTCGATGGCAATCGCCAGCGCGACGATGGACGTGGCCAGGATCGGCCACATGAGGATGCCGCCCTCGAGAAAAAACTCGTAGGCGTTCGTCATTTGTGTAGGCACGAGCGTTCCCCCGGAGTACCCCCGCAGCTCAATGAGTCACGAGCGTGCCCAGCCCGGCCTGCGTGAATATTTCCACCAGCAGCGCGTGCGGCACGCGTCCATCGATTATATGGGTTCGCCGCACGCCGTAATCAAGTGCCTTGTGGCAGGCCTCGATCTTCGGAATCATTCCCCCCGCGATCACGCCCCGCGCGGTCAATTCCTCGACTTCCGAATACCGCAACTGCCGGATCAGCGTGGATTCATCGTTCATGTCGCGCAGCAGCCCGGGCTGGTCGGTCAAAAAGATCAGTTTCTCCGCCGTCAGCGCCGCCGCAATCTCACCGGCGGCCGTGTCCGCGTTTACGTTCCATGTCCGGCCCTGCTTGTCCGTCGCGATCGGCGCGATGACCGGAATCATGTCCGCCGCGCTCAGCACGCTGACGATCTTGTAGTGCACGGACACGATCTCGCCGACATTGCCGAGATCGACCCCGTCCTCGGTCTCTATCTTGCGCGCGTGCAGCAGGCTGCCGTCTTTGCCGGACAGGCCCACCGCGTTGCCGCCCGCCTGGTTGATCAGCGTGACGATGTCTTTGTTCGTGCTGCCCGCGAGGACCATCTCGACCGTCGCGATCGTCTCGTTGTCCGTCACGCGCAGCCCGCCGTGAAATTTCGACGGGATGTTCAGCCGTTTGAGCATCCGCGTGATGTCCGGCCCGCCCCCGTGCACGATGACCGGGTTGATGCCGACGTATTTCATCAGCACGATGTCTTCGGCCGTGAGCCGGCGGATCGCCGGGTCTTCCATCGCCGCGCCGCCGTACTTGATGACGATCGTCTTACCCGCGAATTCGCGGATGTACGGCAGCGCCTCGACGAGCACGCCCGCCTTCTGCACAAACTCGCGCATCACTTCGGGCGAAAGCGTGTGGGTGCCGTCGGGCATGGTCAGGTCCGGTAGTGAGCGTTGATGCTCACGTAGTCGTGCGTCAGGTCGGAAGTCCAGAACGTGGCTTCGCCCGGGCCGTCGCCCACCGCGACCGTGATGGTGAATTCAGGCGATTTCATCGCGTCCAGGGCCCGGCGCTCCTCGTAATCGGCGGCAAGACCACTCTTGCACACGTGGACATCGCCTATCCACACGTCCAGCTCGCCCGGATCGAAGTCCACGCCCGAGTATCCCGCCGCGCACGCGATCCGGCCCCAGTTCGCGTCCCCGCCGTAAAACGCCGTCTTGCACAACATCGAATTGCCGATGCTGCGGGCTATCGTCTTCGCGTCTTCCGCGTCGTCCGCACCGCGCACGACGATCTCGACGGTCTTGGTCACGCCCTCGCCGTCGCGAATCAGCCATTTCGCCATGTCCTGGCAGAGCTGCGTCAGCGCTGCGCCGTACCGCGCGCGATCGTCCGACCGCGGCGAGATCGCCGGCACGCCGCTCGCCCCGTTCGCGAAGATCAGCACGGTATCGCTCGTGCTCATGTCGTTGTCGATGCCGATCCGGTTGAACGACTGTTCGACGGCTTCGCGCAGCAAGTTGTGCAGCACTTCCGGCGCGAATGCGGCGTCCGTCGTGAGGATGCAGATCATCGTGGCCATGTTCGGCGCGATCATCCCCGCGCCCTTCGCGATCGCGCCGATGCGCACCGGCTTTCCGCCGATTTCGATCTCGATCGCGAGTTCCTTGGCCGTGCGGTCGGTCGTCATGATTGCCTCGGCCGCTGCCAGCGAGCCGTTCCCCGCCAGCGCCGCCGCGCACCCTTCGATTCCTTTGGCGATGCGGTCCATCGGCAGCGGCACGCCAATGACGCCCGTGCTGCAGACACATATCTGGTCCGCGGGGAGGTCCAGCCGCTTGCCGAGCTTCTCCGCCGTCGCCCGCGCATCGTCCATGCCGCGCTTGCCGGTCGCCGCATTCGCGTTGCCGCTGTTGATGAACACGCCGCGCGCGGCCTCCTTCAGGCAGACCGACTGGTTCCAGATGACCGGCGGCGACTTCAGCACGTTCTTCGTGAACATGCCCGCGACTTCGGCGGACCGATCGCTCAGGATCAGCGCGCAATCTTTCTTCGTCGAGCCCTTCTTGATCTCCGCGTGCACGCCCGACGCCCGGAACCCCTTCGGCGCGCACACGCCGCCCTCGACCGACTTCATACCGACATGCCCCCATACAGCAGGCCGTCGGTTTCGCCCAGGCCGAACATCAGGTTCATGCACTGGACCGCCATGCCCGCCGTGCCGCCCATCAGGTTGTCCACCGCGCTGACCACGATGAGGTTGCCCGTGCGCGTGTCGTGAATCCAACCGAGATCGACGAAGTTCGTCGCGCGCACGCCCGCTGCGTCCGGGAACTTGCCCTCGCCGAGCACGCGCACGAACGGCTCGTCCGCGTAGCGCGCGTAACATTTCTCGAGGTCAACGTCCGCGCTCGGCCGAATCGTGATCGTGCTCACGATGCCGCGCGTGTATGGCCCCACGTGCGGGTTGAACTGCACCTTGATCGCCCCGCCGAGTTCCTGTTCCATCTCCGGCACATGCCGGTGGTTCGTCAGGCCGTACGCCCACACGTTCTCGTTCATCTCGGGAAAATGAAAATGTTGTTTCATGCCGCGGCCCGCGCCCGACACGCCGGACACGGAATCGATGACGACCGGGACGGACGGCTCCGCGAGCGGTACGAGCGGCTGCAACGGAACGAGCGCGCTGATGGGATAGCACCCGGGGCCGGCGACAAGGTTCGCCTTCTTGATCGCCGCGCGGTTCGAAGGCACGAGACCGTAGACCGCCTCCTGGAGCAACCCGGGCGCGGTGTGGTCAACCTTGTAGGTCGCCTTCCAGACGGCCGGGTCTTTCAGCCGAAAGTCCGGCCCGATGTCGATGACCCGCGCGCCCGCCTCGCGCAGCGCCGCCGCGATCGGCATGCTCTCCGTCCCCGGCGCGCCGATGAACACCACGTCGCATTGTTTCGCGAGCGCGGCCGCGTCAAAGGTCTCCAGCACCACGTCCGTCAGCTTGCCGAACCCCGGCACCACGTCCGTTAGCGGCTGGCCCGCCGCCGAGGTCGACGCCGCCGCCACCAGCCTGGCACGCGGGTGCGCGCACAGCAGCCGCACCAACTCGCGCCCGCCGTATCCTGTGGCGCCGACAATACCCGCCCGAACCATGGAGATCCCTCAAGGAAAGGCGCGGATTATATCGGCCAATCCAAAACCCGCGCAAATCCGGATTGTTATAAGGCGTGACCCCATGCGCACTTGCGGGGGTGTTCTCATGCGGACACGCGGAGGCCGGGCGTTCAGACTCTCAAACTTCCGCCCGTGCACCCGATTAGGGTGTCGCCTCTGCACGCTCGAGCGTGAGCTCCACATCGCCGTCGGGAAAGCGTGCCGAAACTACAAGCTCACCACCGAGACTCTCGACATACTTGGAAAGGGTCTTCAACAGCATGTCCGGCTGTTGTTCAAGTTTGGAAATCGCGGCCTGAGAGACGCCTAGATATTCGGCGAGTTCATGTTGCGTCTTGTCGAGCGCTTTGCGAAGTTCCGCGAGGCGGATTTCGGTCAACAGCTCCTTCTTGCGGGCGTCCACGCGGCGCCGCTGTTCCGGGGTCATCCGATTTCGTATTTCGCTCCAGGGACGAGCCATCACGGTAATCCTTCCCGTTCGAGCGCTCGCAGGTGCTCGTCGTACAATCGCTCAGCCACGGGTACGAATTCGTCGTACCATCGCTTATTGCCAGTCTTATCGCCGCCGATCAGCAGAATCGCTACGCGCCTCGGATCGAAGGCGTACAGGACGCGAAACGGGCGTCCTTGATGTTGGATGCGCAATTCACGCAAGCTCCCGTGTTTCGATCCGCGCACATCAGAAGTATAGGGATGGCCCAGCGCGACACCCCGCTCTTCCAACAATTCAACTATCAGCGCGACGCTTACTTGTTCGTCCATGTCCAGGCCACGAAACCAGCCGTCGAACTCGTCCGTGAATTCCACGTCCCAAGCCATGACACATTATAACCTTCGAATTGTATAACTCGCAAGTTGTAACTTCCTAGCCGGATGCAACGCGGCCGGGCGATTCCGTTGGGAGGAACGGCCCGGCCGCGGGTGTTGATTGCTGGTCGGCTCAGTTAAATCCCATGTCGCTCGTGTCGAGGATCGTGGCGTCCACGATCAGTTTACGGAAGTGATCTTCCGGCACTTCGTTGAGGCCCTGCAGGAACGCGACGAGGTTATCGACGTCCGCCTCGGTGAGGCTCATGTAGGTGTACGATTCGTCGATCTTGGTTCCGCCCGCGCGCGCCTTTTCGGCCATCTGGAGTTTTTTCTCGACGATCGCCTTCAGTTCCGCGTCCGTCTTCTTGAGGTTGCGGAGTCCGGGGGCCGTCTTGGCCTCGCCGGATTCGTCCACGACGAACGTCGCCGCTTTACCGGAAAAACTCGGCGGCGTGTGACAAACCACGCACGCGCCCACCGCCGTGCCCTCGGTCTCCGGCCACGCGCGCAGGAAACTCTTGTACCCCAGGTACTCGGGCTTGCGGAATCCCTCGACGACTTTGAGCTGGATGCGGCCCTCGATGTTCGTGAGCCGGCTAAAGATGATGTTGCCGGCGAACTCCGTCGCCGATTGACCCTCTTCGGGCGCTCCCGGCACGCGGTTCGAATAGGCAAACGCGTCGTACGGCGACGTCTCGCCCGATTTCAGCCGGTGGACGTGCAGATGTTCTTCGACGGTCTCGTCCTGCGCGTTCGCCTGTTTGATGGACAACCCGATTCCGCTGACCAGTATCGCCGCCGCAACACCGCACACGAGCTTTTTGGATTGGCGCATAGTCGTCTTCCTCTCCTCGGACCCCGCACCCCGGTCCCCGGTAATCTTCGCGGATTCGTGAAAATCCAGCCTAGGCTCCACAAAATCGACGAGTCAATTTCGTCCCACTAAGAAACGGTTCGACCGTGCGTTTCGCCACATGGGCAGTTCCGGACGTTCGAATCCCACCGCACCGTCAACCAATTACCATCGCGACTCCGCCCGGCAGCATTGCCGTTCTCAATTTCGCACCCCCATCGTGTCCCGGGTTCGTCTCACCCGGGATCCGGGCCTGTTTCGCGCTATAAACTAAAGCGGTCGATGCGCCGGTGGTACGCTAGCCGCATGACCGAAGACTTGTTCGAGCATGCCGCGGCGGGGCGGATGCGCAAGGAGGCGCCGTTGCCGCGGCGCGTCGCGCCGAAGTCGCTGGACGAGGTGCTCGGGCAGGAACACATCCTCGGGCCGGGCAAGCTGTTGCGGCGCGCGATCGAGGCCGACCGCATCACGTCGCTGATCCTCTTCGGCCCGCCGGGCACCGGCAAGACCGCCCTCGCGCGCATCATCGCGATGCGCACGAAGGCCGCCTTCGAGAACCTCAACGCGGTCACGAGCGGCGTCAAGGACGTGCGCGAGGTCATCGACCGCGCCAAGCACCGCCGCGCGCAGGAAAACCGGCGTACGATCCTCTTCATCGACGAAATCCACCGGTTCAACCGCGCGCAGCAGGACGCGCTCCTGCCCGATGTCGAAAACGGCAACATCATCCTCATCGGCGCGACGACCGAAAACCCGTTCTTCTCGATCGTCGCGCCGCTGCTCTCCCGCTCGCAATTGTTCGAGTTCAAGGCCCTGAACGAAGAAACGCTCGAAGCGCTCCTGCGCCGTGCGCTGGCGCATCCGGAGCGCGGCGTCGAGGGCGCCGAAGTGCGCGTCGAGGACGAGGCCATCGCCCACATCGCGCGGTATGCCGAGGGCGACGCGCGGCGCGCGCTGAACGCGCTCGAGATCGCGCTGCTCACGACACCGCCCGCCGACGGCATCATCCACGTGACCGCCGAGGCCGCAGCGGAATCAATCCAAAGGAAGTTGCTGCATTACGACGGCGCGGGCGATGAACACTACGACGCGGCGTCGGCCTTCATCAAAAGCATGCGCGGCTCGAACCCGGACGCGGCACTCTACTGGATGGCGCGGATGCTCGAGGCCGGCGAGGAGCCGCGGTTCGTCGCGCGGCGCATGTGCATCCTCGCGTCGGAAGACATCGGCAACGCGGACCCGATGGCGCTCGTCCTCGCCACGAACGCGTGGCAGGCCTGCGAGTTCATCGGCATGCCTGAGGCGCGGCTCATTCTCGCCCAGGCCGCCACTTATCTCGCGTGCGCGCCGAAGAGCAACGCCTCCTACCTCGCGATCGGCGCCGCGTCGGACGACGTGCGCAAGAAAAAGTCCATCGCCGTGCCTGCGCCCTTGCGCGACGGCGGCCCGCGCGGCGCGGAGATCGGCCGCGGCGTCGGCTACGACTACCCGCACGATCACGAAGACGCATACATCCCGCAGGATTACGGCGTCCCGCTCGGGACGTATTACCACCCGACCGATCGCGGCAAGGAGGCCGAGTTCAAGGCGCGCCTCGAGGCCCAGCAAAAACGCGCCGAGGAATCGTAACAGCCGGGCCACCATGCGGCGGGAGCGCGTCGCACGCGATCCGGAGCGGTTTCGGGGTATAATCTCCTCACGCGCCGCCTCTTCGGCGCGTGTTTTTCTTTCCCGGGGGAGTATGCAGACCGAAGCCACCGCCGCGCCGCGAACGCTCGACGGCGCGGAAACGTTGCAAACGCCGCTGCGCAGTCTCATCGCCGACGGCGTCTGCTCGCAGGTGCTCGGCGTCCTCACCGGCGGCGCGTTCCTCGTCGCATTCGCCCTGATGCTCGGCGCGAACAACGTCACCATCGGCATCATCGCCGCGATTCCGTCCGCCGCCCAGCTCATGCAGGTGCCCGCGCTCTACCTCGTCAATCGCGTCAAGCGCCGACGGCTCATCAGCGTCGCGTGCTCGACCGTCGGCCGGCTCTTCCTGTTGTCGGTCGTCGCGATTCCCTGGTTCGCGCCGCCGGAGTGGCGCGTGGGACTGCTCGTCGGCGCGCTCGTCGTCTTCTTCGGCCTCGGCGCCATCAGCACCTGCTCGTTCAACTCCTGGATGCGCGACCTCATCCCGAACCAGATGATGGGTGCGATCTTCGGCCGGCGCATGGCCATCGGCACCGCAATCGGCGCGGTGCTGAGTCTCGCCGCCGGCTTCGGCGTGGACTACGCGCAGCGGCACTTCGGCGACGCGCGGTCGGTCTACAGCATTCTCTTCGCGACCGGCGGCACCTTCGGCATCGTCGGCATGTACTTTCTCTCGCGCATCCACGAGCCGCCGTTGCGGCCCCTGGTCACCCAGGGGTTGCTGCGGCTGCTCGCGGACCCGTTCCGCCACGCGAACTACCGCAAACTCCTGCTGTTCCTGGGCACGTGGAACGCCGCGGTCAACATGGCCGCGCCCTTCTTCGTCGTCTACATGCTCAACCGGCTCGGCCTCAGCATGGGCTACGTCCTCAGCCTCGCCGTGCTCAGCCAGATGGTCAACGCCGCATTCTTCAAGATTTGGGGCAACCTCGCCGACCGGTTCACCAACAAGTCCGTGCTCAGCGTCGCCGGGCCGCTGTTCATCGTCACGTTTCTCGCCTGGCCGTTCACGACCATGCCCGACCGCTACTTCCTCACGCTGCCGATCCTCATCGGCATCCACGTGCTCGCGGGCATCTCCACCGCCGGCGTCAACCTCTGCGCCGGCAACATCGCGCTGCGTTGCGCGCCCTTCGGCGAGGCAACCGCCTACCTCGCCGTCAACGCCTTCGTCTCCGGCGTCGCCGCCACCATCGCGCCGATCCTCGCGGGGCTCGCCGCGGACTGGTTCGACCTGCAGAGCATGACCGTCACGCTCACCTGGAGCACGCTCAGCGGCGGCGGCACCGAACCCACCGCGTGGAACCTGCCCGCCGTCGAACTCAGCGGCCTCGATTTCGTCTTCCTCATCGCCTTCGTCGTCGGCCTCTACTCCATCCACCGCCTGCTCGCCGTCAAAGAAGAAGGCGAAGTCGAGGAAGAAGTACTAGTCCAGGAACTCTACGCCGAAGTGCGCAAGGCCCTCAGCAGCATCTCCAACGTCGCCGGCCTCCGCCACCTCACCTACTTCCCCTACGCCGCCCTCAATTACCTCCGCCGAAAACGCGCCCCCGTCCCGAAGGACGACCTGCGAAGTTTGTAGTTCTGGGAGGGCGAGCGTACTCGCGAGCCAATGCGCGGCCATAGTTTTCCGTTGACCGGTCTAGTGCGTCGCGGATTTAGAGACCAGGTTGAGCACGAGCACGCCGGCGATGATCAGCGTCATTCCGACGTATGCCGCCGCGTCCAGTCGTTCGGCGAAAAGCACGACACCCAGTATCGCGATGAGTACGATGCCTACAGCCGACCACACGGCATAGGCAACACCAACGCTGATCGACTTCAGCGCTATCGACAACAGGTAGAACGCGACCGTGTATGCGAGAAATACGACAATGGTCGGCATCGTTTTCGACATGCCATCCGAATATTTGAGCGCGGTGGTACCAATCACTTCGGCGATGATTGCGCATCCAAGATACACGTAGGGCATTTCTACTCCCTCCCTTAGGTGGCGGGATAGCTAGCCGTTCACCGGCAATCCCACGTCCCCGAAATTGTCCATCAACCGCCCCGCGCGGAGTTTTTCGAGCGCGGCGATGGCCTGGTCGATGGGGACGGTAGGCTGGTCTTTGGCGTCGTGGGTGGCGTAGCGGCGCCAGGTGATGCTGCGGGCCTCGGCTTCCTTCGCGCCGACGATCCAGATGTTCGGGACCTTGCGAGTCACCGCGTTGCGGATCTTCTTGTTGAACGATTCGCTGGAGCGATCGACATCCACGCGGAACAGGCCGCCGGTCAGCTTGCACGCGATCTCGCCCGCGAACGGCAGCACGGCCTCGTTCACGGGGATCACCTTGACCTGCACCGGCGCCATCCAGGTCGGGAATGCGCCGCCGTAGAACTCGATCAGGAACGAAATCATGCGTTCGTGCGTACCCAGCGGCGCGCGGTGGATGATGAACGGCCGCTTCTGCTGGCCGTCGCTGTCCACGTAGTTCAGGTCGAACCGCTCCGCGATCACGAAATCGAGCTGGCAGGTCGCCACCGTCTCCTCGCGGCCGAGCAGGTTCTTGAGCTGGATGTCCATCTTCGGCCCGTAGAACGCCGCCTCGCCGGTCTCTTCCTCGAATTCGACGCCGAGCTTGACCAGCACCTCGCGCACGATGGCCTCGTACCGTTGCCACTCGTCATGTTTGCCGAGGTACTTGTCGCTCTTGGGGTCGTGCAGCGAGAGCCGCACACGCAGGTTGCCGATGCGCAGATGTTCGTAGAATTTCTTGTACAGCCCGATGACGCTCGCGAACTCGCCGTGCACCTGCTCGGGCGTGCAGTAGATGTGCGCATCGTTCATGCACATGGCGCGCACGCGCAACAGCCCCGCGAGCGAGCCGTGTTTCTCGTAGCGGAACACGTCGCCGTACTCCGCGAGGCGCAGCGGAAGGTCGCGGTAGCTCCGGGTGCGCGCGGCGTAAATCTTGTGGTGGTGCGGGCAGTTCATCGGGCGAAGGTAGTACTGTTCGCCCTCGTCCATCGTCATCGGCGGATACATGCCTTCGCTGTAATACGGCAGGTGGCCCGATCGATGGTACAGTTCGCCGCGGGTGATGACGGGCGTGTCCACGCGGACGTAGCCGCCCTTGAGTTCTTCCTCTTTCGCCCACTTCTCGAGTTCTTCGCGGATCACGGTGCCGTTCGGCATCCACATCGGCAGGCCGACGCCCACTTCCTCGTCCATGAAGAACAGATCGAGTTCCTCGCCGAGTTTGCGGTGGTCGCGCTCCATCGCGAGTTTGCGCCGCGCGATGTAGTCCTCGAGTTCCTCCTTGGACGGGAACGCGAGGCCGTAAATCCGCGTCAGCATCGGCTTGTGTTCGTCGCCGCGCCAATAGCTGCCCGAGATGCGGTCGAGCTTGAACGCGCCCTTCGGCACCTCGCCCGTGTGTTGCAGGTGCGGGCCTTCGCACATGTCGGTGAACGGGCCGTTCGTGTAAAACCCCAGATGGCCGTTCCGCGCCTTGCCCAGGTCGAACAGTTCCTGCGCGTATTCGAGCTTGTAGGTCTGGTCGGTCTCCGCGAGCAGTTTCTTCGCTTCGTCGAGCGTCTTGTTCGACTGCTCGAACGGCTGCTTCTCCTTCACGATGCGCCGCATCCGGTTTTCGAGGTCCGCGAGGTCGCGCTCGCCGATGGGCCGGTCGCCAAAATCGAAGTCGTAATAAAACCCGTTGTCCACTGGCGGCCCGAACGCCAGCTTGGCGTCCGGCCGCGCCTCCAGCACCGCCTGCGCGAGGATGTGCGCCAGCGAATGCCGCAGCCGGTACAACGGGTTGTCTTTCTTCGGGTCGATATCTTCGACGGATTTGTCCATAAAAAACGGTCGTCTCGCGGCCTCGACAGGTTACTCAGGATATGCGCACAGCCGGATCGGCGGCGCGGCCGACATGATACCAAAGCGGTTGTCTCACGCGGAGTCGCGGAGGGGCGGAGAAGGTCAAGGGCGGATCGGACAGGATTACAGGACTAGTTGGATTGGTACTTCCTTAAATCCTGAGAATCCTGTTCATCCTGTCCAATTCTCTCCGCGGCTCCGCGCCTCCGCGTGAGACCCTCAGGCCTTCTTCTTCAGCTTCTCGTGCAGCTTGCCGATGACGACCTTCGGCAGGAACGGCGTGACATCGCCGCCGAGCATCGCGATTTCCTTCACGAGCCGGCTGCTGATGAACATGTAGTTCTCGTTCGGCATCAGGATGACCGTGTCCACCTCCGGCCGCATCTTGCGGTTCGTGGACGCCATCGTGAGTTCGTATTCGAAGTCGGAGATCGCGCGCAGGCCGCGCACGAGCGTGAACGACCCGACCTCGTGCGCGAAATCGACCGTGAGCCCCTTGAAATGGTCGATGCTGATGTTCTTGATGTGCCCGGTCACCTCGCGCAGCATTTCTTTGCGCTCGTCCGCCGTGAACAGGCTGCTTTTCTCGCTGTTCTTCGCGACGGCCACAATCAGCCGGTCGAACATCCGCGCCGCGCGCTCGATCATGTCCAGGTGGCCGAGCGTGGGCGGGTCGAAACTGCCCGGATACACCCCGATGCGCTCAGCCATTCGACCACTCCCCGCGGGTGGCCGCGGCGCGCGCCGCGTCGTACACCTGGCGCACGGTCACCTTCGCCGATTCCGCGAGCGTGGCGCAATCCTCGAACTCCGGCGCGGCATTTGTCAGCGAGCCGTTTCGCCGGCCCAGCTTCACCCGCACGTCGCCCCACGGCGTCTTGACGTGCTTCCATTCGCGGTCGAGGCAGATGCGTTCTTCGCGGCGCATGCGCACGCCGAGCGTCGTCGAGCCGCGGAACAAGGTGTCCGTCACGCGCGATACCGCCGCGTCGTCCGCGAGCACGGTGACGAGGTTCGCCGGCCGGCCCTTCTTGCCGAGAATCGGCGTCAGGAACGCGTCCCGTGCGCCGGCGTCGATCAAATCCTTCACCAGCGGCGGGAAGAGTTCGGGATTCATGTCGTCGATGTTCGCTTCGATGACGACGATGGTCTCCGTCGCCGCGCTCACCGCGGCGGTCTCGCCAATCAACACGCGTAACACGTTCGGTCGGTCGGGTAAGTCTTTCGTCCCCGCCCCCGCGCCGAGCGTCGCGACGGTCATCGTGGGTTGAGGCCCGAACTGTTGCGCGAGTTGCGCAATCAGCGCCGCGCCCGTCGGCGTGACGAGTTCGCCCTCGACCTGCCCCGCGTACGTCGGTACGTTCTTCAGCAGCAGCGCGGTCGCCGGAGCGGGCACGGGCATGACGCCATGCGCGCATTTCACCGTGCCGGACCCGACGTGCAGCGCCGACGCCTCGATCCGCTCAGGCTTGAGCTGGTCGAGCGCGAGGTGCGCGCCGACGATGTCCACGATCGAATCCACCGCGCCGACTTCGTGAAAGTGCACTTTCTCCGGCGTCGAGCCGTGGACCTCGGCCTCGGCCTGCGCGATCCGCCTGAACGTCTCGAGGCTCGCAGCCTTCACGCCCGGCGGAAGGTTTCCCTTTTCGATGATCTCGACGACGTGGCGCAGATGCCGGTGCGGATGGCCGTGCTGTTCGTCGATGTTCACGTGGAACTTCGTCGCCATCACGCCCTTTTTCTTGACCTTCTCAATGGCGACATCGAAGCCACCCACCCCGAGCGACATCAGCGGTTCGCGAATCTTGGCGAAGTCCGCGCCGGCGTCGATCAGCGCGCCGACGATCATGTCGCCCGCCGCGCCGGAGAAACAGTCGAAGTACAGCGTCTTCATTTGTTGTTGGACCCTCGCGCGGCGAGCCGGTTGATGAGCGAGGCCTGAACGCCCGCGCCGAACCCGTTGTCGATGTTCACGACCGAGACGCCCTCGGCGCAGGAGTTGAGCATGCCGAGCAGCGCGGCGATGCCGCCGAAACTCGCGCCGTATCCGACGCTCGTCGGCACGGCGATGACGGGTTTATCGACGAGCCCGGCCACGACGCTGGGCAACGCGCCCTCCATGCCCGCGCACACGACGATGCAGTTGGCGCCGTCGATCGCCTCGCGCTGGCGCAACAGCCGGTGCAATCCCGCGACGCCGATGTCCGAGATGCGCTGCGTGCGGCAGCCCATAATCTCGCTCGTGACCGCGGCTTCCTCGGCCACGGGCAAGTCCGACGTGCCCGCGCAGACGATCGCCACGTACCCGGGCAGTACCTCGATGGGGTTCTGGATCAGCGTGATCGTCCGGCCGACCGTGTTGTGCACCGCCTCCGGAAACGCGGCCAGCACGGCCTTCGCCACGTCGGGCCCGCACCGCGTCACCAGCACGTTCGATCCGTGATGTTTCATGTTGCCGACGATAGCGACCACCTGCTCGGGCGTCTTGCCCTGCGCGAAGATGGTCTCGGCATGTCCGCGGCGAATCGCGCGGTGGTGATCGACCTTGGCGAAGCCGAGGTCTTCGAACGGCAGCGCCTTCAGACGCAGCGACGCCTCCTCGGGCGAGATTTTGCCCGTGGATACCTCTTCCATAAGGAGTTTCAGCTTGGTTTGGTCCATGCTCTGCCCGAAAATGAAACACATCATTCTACGAAACGGAGCCGTGGGAATGGAATTCTCCGTTTTGCCGACGTGGCCGACTTCGTTACTATGTGCGGCTGGCACCCGTACCTGCAGGAGAGTTGCGCGTTATGGCATCGAAGCAAGAGAAATCGGACGCTGAATCGACCCCGAAGAACCTATCCCGGCGCGACTTCATCAAGGCGGGCGCGGCAGCCGCCGGTGTCATGGCCGCGGGCGGCGCGGGGGCGCAAAACAGCATCGTCAAGAACATCTTCCCGGCGTCGGTGATCGGCGCGAACGAGCGCATCCTGACCGGGCACATCGGCCTCGGCGGCATGGGCAAGCGCGACCTGCAGTTCGCGCTGATGATGGACGAGTTGCAGCCGATCGCGATGTGCGATCTGTGGGAGCAGCACCGCGAACAGGGCGCGGACATCACCGAATCCAAATTCGCGCGCCCGACGACGCATCAGTACCACGAGGAAATCATCGAGAACAAGGACATCGACGCCGTCGTCATCGTCACGCCGGACCACTGGCACGCGATCCCGAGCATCATGGCCTGCGAAGCGGGCAAGGACGTGTTTTGCGAGAAACCGCTGACCACGACCATCGGGGAGGGCCAGCCGGTCATCGACGCCGTGCGCGCGAACAAGCGCGTGTTCCAGTGCGGCAATTTCCAGCGCAGCGGCCAGCATTTCCAGGAGGCCGTGCAGTTGGTGCGCGACGGCTACATCGGCAAGGTCGCGCGGGTCGAGACGTGGATCCACGATTCGGAGAAGCCCGAAGGCATCGGCACGCCGCCCGCCATGGATCCGCCGCCCGGACTGGACTGGGACCGCTACCTCGGCTGGACCGAGAAGGTGCCCTTCGATCCGAACCGCTGGCTCTACAATTTCCGCTGGTTCCTGGACTACTCCGGCGGCAAGATGACCGACTGGGGCGCGCACCTCATCGACATCGTGCTCTGGGCCATGGGCGAGGACAATCCGCCGCTCGAAGTCATGGGTGTCGGCGAGAAATACGTCCTCACCGACAACCGGACCACGCCGGATACCTGCGAAGTCCTCTACCGGTTCAAGGACTACGTCCTCAGCTTTTCAAACCGCGTTTACAACGGCGTCGTGATGCCGAACCGCTACGGCATCAAGTTCCACGGTTCGCTCGGCACGCTCTACATCGACCGCACGCGTTACGACATCGTGCCCGCGTTCCGCGATTCGCTCGAGCCGAAAACCGTCGAAGGCATCCTCGAAGGCGACATGAACGTCGCGCACTGGAAGAACTGGGTCGAGTGCATCAAGTCGCGCAAAGACCCGATCAGCTTCGTCGAGTCCGCGTTCAACACGGCCAAGGTCTGCCACATGGGCACGGCGTCCTACATCGCCGGCGGCCGGCTGCAATGGAACAACGAGAAGAATAAATTCGAAGGCGGCGACAAGGAAGCCGTCAAGCGCGGGAACGATTTCGCGTACAGGCCATACGAGAACGGTTACTCGCTGAAAAAGCCCTACCTGCCCGCATGAACGCGGACCTTTCGAGGCGAGAATTCGGTGCAGCGGCGGCCGCAATCGCAGTCTCGACGCTGGCTCCGCCGGTTGCGTCCGCGAATACTCCCGAGGCGAACCCGGCGCGATACGTTCACGTGGAACTCCGAGCGGGGCCGTGGCCGCGAGCCGAACTTTCCGCCTTGGCCCATCGGATCGCGTCGCAGTGCAACCTTGGTGCGCCGCGATCCGTCACCTCCCTCGGCAACGCCGCGGCCGACGGTTCGTTTCCGAGTCCCTTCGTAATGACGCTGTCGTACGCTGGCGGCGCCCGCATGGTATTGCGCGCAAACCCGGCACACACCGGGCCCGCGCATGTCACGCTTCGCGGGGTGCGTGACTCGCGCGAGTTCACGTCGGGCTGACGTGTCGCGGGGTTGGTGGCGCGGGCTTCCAGCCTGCGGGGGTTCACGACCCTGTTTCGTTGCACGGCCCTGTTCGAACAGCACCCGCGCCAGGCAGCGATGAAAGACAACGGACGCACCCGCCGAGGCGGATGCGTCCGAAAAATTCTTCCGTCGAAATTACTTCGACGTCTTTTGTTCGGTGGACGGGCCGTCACCCGCCTTCTCGGCTTGCTGCTCGGGCTTGTCGGTCACCGAGTTCTTGAATTCCTTGATCGCGCCGCCGAGGTCCTTGCCCACATTGCGCAGCTTCGACGTGCCGAAAATCAGCATGACGACGACAAGAATGATTACCAGTTCCCAAATATTCGGCATCCACATGGGTCAGCTCCCGGACCGATCTGGCCGGCCCATTCTACCCGCGTCCCGGCGCGCTATTACGGCGTGTCGTGCTTCGTCTCGGTGGACGCTGCGGCCGGCGCGGACTTCTCTTCGTCCTTGATTCCCTTCTTGAATTCCCTGATCGCGCCGCCGAGATCCTTGCCGACGTTGGCCAGTTTTCCCGTCCCGAATATCAGGATCACGATGGCGAAAACGATCATCAGTTCCCAAAAGCTCGGCATGCTTACCACGGTAGTTCTCCTTACGCCGGTGACGCATCGCCCACCGGCACAATGTACCGCCTTGAAGTATATACCTCGTTCGAGGGCGGAACAAGGCAACTTCCGGCGCGCATGCACGATAAAACGAACGGTCGTCGGGCGTCGCGCCTCGGGCCTACGCGCGAACCCCGCCGGGGGCGGGCCCGATCGCGCTCTCTTGAGACCGGTTGTTCGGGGTGGGAACGGCGCCCGCTTCCTCGTTCACGCGGACTTGCGCTGCGGCTGCGGCGCCGCGAGTTTCACCACGAGTAGTTCCAGCGCGAGGCCCGCGTCCACGCCCGTGCTGCGCGTCATGAACTGCGTGTCGGTGCACAGCGCAAACGCCGCGCGCAGCTTCGGTACACCCAGCTTGCGCGTGAGCGGCGTGACTTTCTTGGCGACGAACCCGCTGATGCCGGGGTCGCCCGTCGCAATGCCGACCGCGTACGCGCTCTTGAGCAGCCAGTTTATCGTGCCGATGATTTCGTCCGGGTGCTTGCCGAGGTCGAGCAGCCGCCGAAGCGAATCAAGCGCGGAGCCCGGCTCGGACGCCGCGATCGCGTCCGTGAGCGTCCAAATCTCCTCCTCGGCCACGTCCGCGCAGGCCGTGATGACGTCCTCGAGCGTGATGCTCGTGCGCGAGTCCCCGACGAAGTTGATCACGTTTGTCAGCGCGTTATCGACGTCGCTCAGATGCGTCCCCGCGCGATCAACCAGCCCGCGGACGGCTTCGGCATCGATGCTCCGCCCGCGCGCTTTGGCCTCGGCGCGCACCCACGCGGCCACCTCCGCCTGCGACAGCGCCGGGCACTCGACAACCGCACCCAGCTTCTCGCACGACTTGTAAAACTTCGTGCGCTTGTCCATCTTGTGCGCGATGAACATCAGCACGGTCATGTCGTTGGGCGACGCAAGATACTCGAGCAGCGCGCCCGCCGCCGAATCGGTCAGGTACTTCTCGGCATTGCGCACGAGGATCACCCGGCGCGGCGCAAGGAACGGCAGCGTCTGCGCGTCCATCACGATTTGCCCCGCGGCCGTCTCGTCCGCGTAAAACGCGGCAAACGCGAAGTCCTTCATCGAAGGATCGACCGTGGCCCCGACGATCCGATCGGCACACCGGTCGGCGAGCGTCGGCTCGAAGGTCGGCAGTTTCGCCCGCGGCCCCTTGCCCGGGCAAAACAGGTATACCGGCATCGGCGATTCCGCATCGAACCGGTCCAGGAGGTCCTGCGCGATCACCCGCTCACCATGGCTCAATCGTGCGGTAGAAAATGTCCGCCGCGAGGCGTTCGAGCGCTTCGGACGCGGCCTGATTTTCCTCATCCGTCTGGAACGACCGCACCGCCGAAAGAAACGCCTGCGAATTGCCGCGCAGCCGGTCGGACGACCCCCCGGTCGCCGCGGTGGCGAAGCTCGTCTGGCCGATGAGTTTGGGGTCCTCCCACAGAATCGTCCCGTCGCGTGCATCGGCCACCTGCACGCTCGCCGTCACGAACGTCTGAAACTGCGTCACTTCGTCGTCGCTGTCGAAGGTCAGTCCGCTCAAATCGTAATCGAGGATCGTGCCCGTCACAATCAGATCCGCTTCCCCCGGCCCCACGACGCGGAGCCGGCCGTCGTTCAGAAACTTGCGGATGATCGCGTTGGTCAGCGGCGCCTGGAGGTCATATTCGCGGCTGCGATTCTGGAATGCCGAGACGTGGATCGTCTGGTACTTCTCGTCCAGCGAGGACGACATGGAATACCCGCATCCGGCGGCCAGCGCCGCCGCGATGACGACGCACGCGATGCGGCCCGCGGCGTTCATTGCGTGGCCACGGCCGGCCCCAGAAACGCGGACTGAAGATCGGGCTGCTCCGTGTGGCCGTCGAGCCATTCCCGCGCCGCAACCGCCGCTTCCGTACCGGCGAACTCGGTCGCCGTAAGCTCGTAGTAGATCCGCGCGGCATCCAGGTCCTTCCGCCGCTCGTAGTATCGCGCATTCATCAGCCGCTGCGCCGCGATCTTCTCGAGCATCTCGCTGCTAATCGCCTGCCGTTCTTCGACTCTCGGGTCATCCGGGAAACGGCGCTCGAACTCGCCGATCGTCTCGATCGCCAGGCGGCTCGGCGCCTGGTCATACGTGGGATCGAGCGAGGACTCTTCATAACAGCGCGTCAAGTCGTACGACGCTTCGCGCACCCACTCCGAATCGGGATAGTCCTCGATGACGCGGCGAAACTCGAATCCCGCCTCGAGATATTTCTCGCGCGCGAAGTGGCATTTCCCAATCTTGTATTGCGCTTCGGCCGCTTCGGGCGTAAACGGCTGGTTCTCGATGACGATCGTATACACCTCGACCGCGTTCTTGAACGGCCGGCGGCGTATCGCGTTGATCCAGGACATCGGCCGGTGGGTCATCCATTCCGACGTCTCACCGTCGTTGGTCCGCTTCAGTCCCTTCTCGTAGAGCGTGTCCCCGATGTCGTACTGCTGCTGGATGACTTCGTCGTACAATCCCGTGCCCGGATGGGTCGAGACGACCTTCTGGAACTCCTCCGCCGAATCGACGTACTTCTGCTGCGCGAGCCGGATCTCGCCGCGGATGTACTGGTTCTGGTCCGCGAAATCGGAGTCGCTGTAGAACCGGTCGAATTTCTCCGTCTCGGTCCACGCGCGTTTGTAATCGCCCTCGAGCAGCAGCTTGCGCTGGTACTCGACCTGGAGTTCGGGCGATTCCTTGGGCAGGTTGTCCATGCGCACGAAGCGCTGGGTCTCGGGCGTCCACACCCATTGCGCGGACGCCGTCCCCGCGGCGCAGACCGTCAGCAGCACACATGCCGAAAGCCGGCCATGCATGGCGATTCTCCTTTGGCGTTCGCTTGGCGCCGCCGAAAGCGGGCCACCCCTCACTGCAAACGCCGTTAGCCTATCAGGACGGCCGCGAATCGCTCAACCTGGATTGCTGCGGCCGGCCCCGGAAGGGCGAGCGAATCTCGCGACCGGCTGCCGGGACGCCCGTCGCTACCCGGCGAATTCTAGTGGCCCGCCTTGTCCAGGGCCTTGTTCCACTGTTCGACCTGCTTGGAGGCGGCCTTCAGCACGGCCTCAACGTCGCCCGTGATCTCGACGGATTCGATGGTGTCGCCCTGCTCAATCGAGTCCACGACTTCCTGGTCCGTATCTTCCACAACGCGGCCGAAGACGGAATGCTTGTTGTCGAGCCACGGCGTCTCGACGTGCGTGATGAAGAACTGGCTGCCGTTGGTGCCCGGGCCGGAGTTCGCCATCGAGAGCACGCCCGGGCCGTCATGGCGCAGACTGGGGTCGAATTCGTCGCCAAACTTGTAGCCCGGCCCGCCCGTACCCGTGCCCAGCGGACATCCGCCCTGAATCATGAAATTGTCAATGACGCGGTGGAACGTGAGCCCGTCGTAGTACCCGCGCCGCGCCAGGTTCGCGAAGCTCGCGACCGTCAAGGGCGCCTTGTCCGCGTAGAGTTCAAGATGAATGTCGCCCTTGTTCGTCTTCATCGTCGCATGGATCGGCGCGATTTTCGCCATCGAGTGTTGCCTTTCCGCGTTGGTTGGCGTTCGTTCAGACCGGGCGTTCGCCGCCGCATCGACGCCGCTGCCCGGTACCGAACACGACGCGAGCGCGCATGCGCCGGCCACCGCCAGCACCATGCGCGCGACTACTCCCCCGGGAAGCCGCATGTTGTTCCCCCACCGCACCGCGGCCGTCCCCCGACGGTGCAGCAGTGCGCGTTATGGTAAGGCCCGCGGCCGGAACGATCAAGGCCCGGGCGTGAATCCGTCAATCGGCGGAAGGCTCAACCCGGCTGCTCAGGGCCTGCTCGGTCTCGAGATCCTGCAGGAGTTTCGCGCGGAGTTTTTCGCTGTCGGGCGTCGCTATCTGCGCGAGCCCGTCGGCAATGCGCGCCTTTTGTTCCGGCGTTGAGGCCACCTTCGCAAGCCGCTCGTAGTACTTGAGTCGCTGGTCGGCCGGGCGCGCGCTCGCCGCGCTTTCGAGCTGGCCCAGCGCGCCGTCCACCGCGAGCGAACGCACATGCGCGTCCTTCGCCTCGCGCGCAACGCGATCGAGCGGATCGAGCGCGGCCCCTGTCGGCCAGGCGGCGAGCGTTTCGACGGCCGCGATCTGCACGCGCCCGGTTGAACCGCGCGCCACGCTGTCCAGCGCGGTGACGCCCGAATCGTCGCCGATCGCGCGCAGGATCGACACGAGCGTCAACCGGCCCTCCTCGGGGCCGGCGCTGGTGAGCGCGCGGCCGATCGCGTCCGTGCGCGGTTTGCCCGCGGGCGCGCGCCGCGCCACAGCGATCACCGCTTCGCCGATCGCGGCCCGGTCGGAGTCGCCCCAATCTTCAAGCAGCATCGACACCATTTCGGGCAGTTGCTCCGCCGTGCCAATCACGCCAAGCGCCTTGAGCGCCTCGAGCCGGACGGGTTTCACATCGCGCGCGGCGATGCGCATCACCACGGTCACGCCCTCCGCCACGTTCCGCGCGGCGATCATCTTCATCGCCTCCGCGCGGATCGCGTTGTCTGCGTTCATCGCGGCAACGAGCAGCTCGCTGTTCACGTTCGGGTTCGTCAGCGCGTCGAGCGCCTTGCGCGCAAGCGCCTGCTCTTCCGCCGATCCGGTCGCGGCCACCTTCAGCAGCACTTGCAGCACATTGGCGTGGTTAAAATTGCCGAGCGATTCGATCGCCGCGAGCCGCACCACGGGAATGCGGCTCTGCGCCGCGAGCAACAGCGTATCGAGCGCGGCTTCGTCCCCGCGCACCCCCAGCGCGTGCAGCAGCACGGCCTGGTTGTCCGGGGTGAGGCTCGCATACGCCTTGATGAACGCCTCAGTCGCCTTGCGGCCGGGCACGTTCTTCGCCTCTTCAGCCGCGACCGCCTCCAGCTCGGGAATGCCGCTCGTCAACGCCTCGACGACCGTCGGCACCGCGTCCTCGCCGTACGCCTGGATCAGTCCGCGTAAACCGCGCGCCTTCACGTCCGCCGGTTCGAAATCGATCATGAGCGCCTCGAACGCGTCGATCGCCGTCGCGCGATCGCCCGCCTTCAAACTCGTCAGCGCCGCCTGCACGTACGCATCGGTCGCGGCGGGCCGCATCTTGCGGGTCAGGTTCGATCGGCACCAGTCGAGCGCCTCGATCGACTCCCGGCCGGGAATCTTCGAAAGCGCGGTCAGCGCGGCTTCCGTGGTCGTCGCGTCCGCCTCGTCCGCGATCTGTCGCAATACCGGAACGGCCCCCGGATCGCGGCGGTTGCCCAGCGCAGCGATAATCGCGATCTGCCGATCGCCCGTCGACGTCGGCAGCGCATCGAGCAGCGTTTGCTGCGCCTTCGGATTGCGCACGCGTTCCAGACCCTTGCACGCAAGTTCAAAGGTATCGGGCTGGCCCAGCATCCGTCTGAACGCCGGAATCGTGTCTTCATCGCAAATGCGATACAACTGCCCGGCCGCGAACTCCTTGGACGCGCGCGAGACGCCCTTCGACTCAATGACCTCCACCAGCTTCGCCTCCGCGTCGACACGAAGCCGGTACGTCTTCGCCGCCTCGGTCACAAATTCGCGGATGCGCGACTGGGTCGCCTCTGAACCGCCCTTTCCGGATCTGAGCTCGGAAAACGCCTCGGAAATGGTGGGCTCGGCCGCATCGGCCATGAGGGCCAGCGTCGCCAGGCTCGCGACAACTGCGGCAGAGATAAATGAACGGAAAACGAGCATCGTGACCTCCTGAATCCTCCCCCGAGGATGGGCACGCCCCCTGTGGCCAGACTCCAAGCCGCGCCCATATAGTGTACCACGCCAGCCACGCCGGCCCGGATAATGGGGGCGTTTAGGCGGTTCCAGACCCCTCGAAGTGTCGCGTGAACGCCCGCAGCAACCGCTTGGCGCCCCGCCGTTCTACCGCCGAGCGCACCTCCGCGCTGCGGCCGGTGTCCTCCCGAAATATCCCCAGCGCCTCGATGATTGCCTCGGCCAGCGGCTCTGACGCAGCACCCAGCTCATCCGCCAGCAACCGGAACGACTCCTCCGTCCGGATCAGCGCGATCGGCAATGCGAAAAGCGCGCGCAAGTCATCATCGGGTTGCTGCCAATGGTGCATCAGCGTCGCATACGCCTCGGCGTGGTGCGATCCGCCGATCGCGAGCGCCGCCGCGCGGACGCGATCGGGGTCTTCGTCTTCAAGGTACCTGACCACGAAGTCGAACGACTCCTCCGGCGCGATCTTCATCAGCGCGTCAAACGCGTCCATCTCGATGTTGCGTTCGGGCTCCCGCGCGTCATCCACCTCGCGCGCAATCTTCGCGCGAAGCAGCAGCTCGGCCCGTTCATCAGGCACGCCCGCGAGCGTCTCGACAGTCAGCCCGCGCGTCATCGGCTCCGGGTCGGCCAGCAGTACCGCCTGCCACCGAAACGCATCGGGATGGCCGAACGCGATCAGCGCCCGGCCGCACAACGCGCGCAGCGTCGCAGCCGTGTCCACCGGTTTTCCCCAGGCCGGTTCCATCTGCACATGTCGCACGCCCGCCAGAAATACCTCGGCCGCGGGTTCGTGCATGCGGCTGAGCGCGTTCACGATCGCGAGCTTGGCTGAGCAACCCGGATCGCGCTTGACGGGGTCCGTCAGGAAATATCCGAAGGCCTCGGCCAATTCGGACGCCAGTTCGGACAGGGCGAACTCTTCGGCGAGTGCGGCCGCCTTCGCGATAACGTAGTTGCTGCGGTGGCGTAACAGCGATCGCAGATCGGCGGCGCTGCCCTCCGCACGCCCCGCCCGGCGCAGTTCCGCAACGCGCGCGATCGCGTCCTCGGTGGTCAACCGCTTGGCCATGATGTCGTGCCCAGCGTGCCGGCGATCCGGCGGACGACTTCCTCGTGCGACAGGCCCGTGCAGTCGATCGTGATGTCCGCGTAACGTTCGTAGAGCGGCCGCCGCTCGTCGTACAGTTCGCGAAACGTCTGGCCGGGCGCAATCGCCAGCCCGCGCGGGTCCGCCTCCTTCACGCGCGCCTCGAGCACGCCGGGGTTCAGCTTGAGGTATACGGCGACGCCCCCGCGTTTGAGGTGCGCCATCGCCGCCTCGCTGTACACCACGCTGCCGCCCGTCGCAATGACCGCGTCGCGCGCGTCAACCGCGAGCGCGTGCCGCGCTTCGATCGCGCGGAACGCCTCGAGCCCCTGCGCATCGAGGATCTCCTGCAAGCGCCGGCCCTCCGCCGCCTGGATCAGAAGGTCCGTGTCGATGAACGTCCGCGAAAGCGCCTTCGCGAGCAATACGCCCACGGTGCTCTTCCCCGCGCCGGCCATGCCGATGAGCACGATGTTGCGCGAGGTCTGCGACATGCTCACATCCGATCGTCACGGATGGCGATTGGGAGGGCGAGCGTACCCGCGAGCCGCAACGTTGCGCGACAGTCCCCGGCTCGCGCGTACGCTCGCCCTCGCGAGTGACGATCGATGCAGATGAAACCGCTTCGTCGCATAACCCGCTCCTCGCGTTGACGGGTCAGGATAACGCCTTGGCGTACCAGCCGATGTCCCAGAACTTGCCGAACTTGTAGCCGACTTGTTCGA
>CAYPNI010000007.1:20141-26762 GCA_964411925.1 uncultured Nitrospirales bacterium | reverse complement strand
TTGGCGTACCAGCCGATGTCCCAGAACTTGCCGAACTTGTAGCCGACTTGTTCGATGACGCCTTTGTCCTCGAATCCGAGTTCCTTGTGCAGCGCGATCGACGGGTCGTTCGGCAGCGCGATGCACGCGACCGCCCGATGCACGTCCTCCTTCGCCAGCCGCCGGAACAACTCGGTGTAAAGCGCCGTGCCAATGCCGTGCCTCAACGAATCGCGATGGACGTAGACGGTCGTCTCCACGGTCTTGTCGTACGCCGCGCGCCCTCGAAATGTCGTGCTGTACGCGTAACCAACCACCCGGCCCCCGCGCTCGGCAACCACAATCTGGTGCCGGCCGGCCGGCGCGAACTGCCGGAACCAGAACCGCCGCTGGTCCACCGGCCACGGCTCGACGTCGAACGTCACCGTCGTGTTCGCGACGTAATAATTGTAAATGTCGGCGATCGCGGGGACATCGGCCTCGCGCCCCGCGCGCACCTGGATCGATTCGGGCAATTCAACACCTCGCGGAAAAGTGGGCAGAGTGTAACACACGGAAATTCACACGGGGCTGCACCTTTCTTCAGGTGGTGCGCGGAAATCCGCGCTAACGCGGGACCCCATACAATCCCGTTCGGAGTTCCGCCTTTAGGCGGCGCGCCTGGCGCGGACGCGTCATCGAAGCCTGCCGTACGCAAGGCAGTCGCCCGTGCGCCCGTCCTTGTGCACCGCGCCACGCAACCGGCCCTCGAGCTCGAAACCGTTCTTCTCCAGCACGCGCGCCGATGCCGGGTTCCAGTCGTACACCCAAGACTGCACCCGCCGCGCCCCCAACCGCTCAAACGCGTGGCGCACGACGAGGCCCACCGCCTCGGTGACGATGCCGCGGCCCCACAGCGGCTCGGCCAGCCAATACCCCAGTTCGAACACGTACGGCGACCAGAGCGGTTTTGGATGCAGCCCGATCCCGCCCGACGACGCGCCGTTCACGTCGAACGTGAGGCGAAGGCCGTCCGTGGAGGTCGCGCAACTGTCAATCCAGGCCTTCGCGGCCTCCAGCGTGTACGGGCTCGGAAACGTGGACACGAGGTTCCGCGCGACCGCCGGGTTGTTCCCCGCGCGCGCCAGCGATTCCTCGTCGCCCCGGCGAAACGGGCGCAATCTAAATTGGCTTCCGGCAATCTCGACCATGACGCATCCCTTTCCGTTCCAGGAAGAGTATGCGCACGGCGGACCGGCTGCGAACAGCGGCGCGCGCCTCGATTACTCGTAATCCGTACCCGGCCAGACGACGTCCTGGTGAAACCCCGACTCGATGCCCTCTTCGCCCGGCGCAAAGATATGGTTGGCAATGTACAGCACGATGCCGGCGCCGTTCATCGGAAACGTGCCGCCGACCGGCAGCGGTGCGTCTTCGAGCACGACCGCGCCCACTCCCGCCGCGGGGTAGCGCGTGAACTGAACGTGGCCGTCCAGGAAGAGCAGGTTGGCCCCGCCTGGAACATGGTTGAAGCTCTCCGGCGCGTCCGCGATGTTGTCCAGCATCAGCACGATGCTCGATTGCGCCTCGGCCGATGCCCCCGGGTTGTTCACATCGGTGATGAAAAACCGCTCGATGCCCTCGCGCATGCGCAGGACGCCGTCGTGGCGCCCCGTGGTGTCAAGCGAAAAGGAGAACTCCCAATCGTCGTGGACGATCAGCGCGTTCGCGTACATCGCCGTGCCGAAATCCTGAACGCTTTGGAAAAAGTTCTCGATTTGCGGCGCCGTCTCGAACATTTCGTCCGTGAACGCCCACGCGATATACACGTACGGATGGTCGAGTATCTCGCACGGTTCTACTCGCCCGCTGTTCGTGAAGCCCGGCGTCTCCACGAAGTTGTCGGATATCACGTTACCCGCGTCGTAACTCTCGACCGCGTCGCCCCCCATGGAGATCGCGCTGCGGCAGACGAGTACTTCGAGGTCGGGCAGGTACTCGGGATACATCGCCTCGCCGTCGAATATCGTCTCGAACGAGGTGACCAGCCCGTTGCACCTCCGGCTCTTCATCGCGGGATACAACTCGCCGCGGCTCTCGTTCACATACATCTTCAGCGCCAGGCCCAACTGCTTGAGGTTGTTCTGGCAACTCGCCCGCCGCGCCGCCTCGCGCGCCCGCGCGAGCGCCGGCAGCAGTATCGCCGCGAGGATCCCGATGATGGCAATGACGACGAGCAGTTCAATGAGCGTAAACCCGCGAATCCGGCCCCGCATGGCATGTCCTCCCGTGGTATGACGAATGCAACGGGAGTATTATCAAGAATATGAATACTTGTCAATAAGTATTACCACCGACTTCGAGTCCGCCGGCGGTCGCAATGGCACCGGCCGGCGGTGATCGGCTGATCCGTGGTTCCCGGCTAGTGTCCGTGGCCGCCTTCGGTCATCCCCATGGTGGCCGCGTGGAGCGCGAAACCCGCGCCGTTCATCGGGAACGGGTTCTCGAGGCTTTCGCCGGGCGCCCAGCGCACAAAGCTGACGTGCCCGTCCAGAAACAGGACGTTCACGCCGCCGGGGACGTGGCTAAGATGCTCCGGCATGCGCGCGGCGTGGTCGTACATGAGCACGATGTCGGACTGGGCCTGCGCGCTGGCCCCGGCATTGTTCACGTCGGTGATGAAGAACCGCTCGATGCCTTCGCGCAGGCGGTACGCCGTGCCTTGCCCGACGCCGAGTTCTCCATCGTGGCCATGGAAAAAGAAGTTCCAGTCTTCGTCTGCGTACCGCCGTGCGGCCTCCATGTCGCCTTCGTGTGCGTGATCGCGCGTTTCTTCGCCGTATGCGTCAACGAGCCCGTCTCCCCACGCGGCAACGGCCGACGTGAAATGGCTGAGATTGTGCGCGGGATCGTCCGAAGTGAACATCGACTGGCTCATCGCGAACCCGTTGTAGTAATAGGGATGCGTCACCACTTCGCACGGCTGCACAACGCCGTCGTTGAAGTTCGGACCCTCGGTGTACGGCGGCATCGTCGTCTTGCCTTCGTCCCACAGTTCGAGCGCCGTGGTCCCCGTGACATTGCTCGGGCACACGAGCACGTTCAAATCGGGCAAATACTCGGGGAACATGCTGTCCATGTCGAACATCGCGTTCCACACGCGCAGGTCGCCGTTGCAGTCTTCGACACCCATCCGGGGATACCTCTCGCCCTTGCTCTCGCTGCTGTACATCTTCAGCGAAAGCCCGATCTGTTTGAGGTTGTTCTGGCAACTCGCCCGCCGCGCCGCCTCGCGCGCACGCGCCAGCGCCGGCAGCAGAATCGCCGCGAGGATACCGATGATCGCTATGACGACGAGCAATTCAATAAGTGTAAAGCCACGCTTTTTCATGTCTTTTCTCCGATGTTGAATTGGGTTTCCTGACCACTCATACGAGTGTCAGGCCATCGGAGGGCCGCGTCGGAGGTACGCCCCCGTGCCGGCGAGGTTCGGAACGTACACATCGTGCGCCGCGGCGACTAGAGTCTCCACGCCCGCGATCGCATCGATAACCGGAACGGTCTCCGACCGCGCCGCCGCGTGGACGAGATCGCAGAACGCGCAGTGCGTCGGCGGCGCGACAATCGAGTCACCGGATTTTTCGTTCGTCTGATCCGGACTGCAACACGGATGGTCCGGCGACACGCAGATCGCCTGGTCGTGCTCGACGCCCGCAAGCGTCGCGCACAGGCCCGGAATCAGCGCGCGGCCGGACGCGATCACGAGATACGCCGTGAATATCACGGCGAACGCGCGTACGGCGGGGCTTCTTCGGCCTAAGTGTCGCATCGCAGTCTCGAAGTGGTGCGGTTCCAGTCAGTCAACTCTCTCGCTGCGGGGGATCGGTGCGTGCGCGTGCGGCTGCGGGGGTGCGGCGATATACACGCCGACACAATTCTGGCGATGCCGGGGCGACGCGGTTTACGCGAGCGAGGGCGGGCCGCGGCGCAGGATCGGGTCCCACGGGATCGCGACCGACGGAGCGTCATGCGCGAGTGCGCAGACGGCGTGCGTGACGGGAACCTGGGCGAGCGCCATGGGCGCTTCGGCCGGGCGGACAGTCGTCGTAATCAGCGAGCAGAATGCGCAGTCGGTGTGGCCGTGCGCGCCCGGATTCAGGACGGCCTCGGCGCCGGCCGGCATCGGCGCCCGCGCGCAGCACGATGCGGCGTCCTTCTCCGCGGACTCGGGCGCCGGGCAAAACCGCGCGTCGAGCGCGTTTTGCGTCGCGCACAGGCCAGGAATCAGCCCGCGGCACACGGCGAGCGCGTAAAAGGCCAGCATGAAGCCGACCTGCACGCGCAATACGTTTCCGTGCCGCATTCGACGCATAAGAACTCCAGACTACACCATTTCAACCCGATGCGCCACGGGGTTGTTCCCGCGAAATCGCGGCCAGCGTCGCTAGTTGGAGAGGCGTTCGATAACCTTCTCGCCGAATTCCGCCGTGGTAACCGGCTGGAGCTTGCCTTCCGGGTCGCGCAAGTCCGCCGTCGTAAATCCCGCGCCAAACACCGCGCGCATGGCGTCGAGAATCCGCCGCGCCTCCTCGCGCATGCCGAAACTCTTCTCCAGCATCAACGCAACCGACCCGATCATCGAATACGGGTTCGCGATGCCCTAGCCGGCGATGTCCGGCGCGGAGCCATGGGACGGCTCGTAGTACGACTTCTCCGTACCGATGCAGGCCGACGGCATCAGGCCGAGCGAGCCCAGCAGTCCCCCGCCGAGATCGCTCAGGATGTCGCCGAACATGTTCTCCATCACCATCACGTCGAACTGGCGCGGGTTGAGCACGAGCGCGGTCGCCGCAGCGTCCACGATGACGTGCTTCACCGTCACGTCGGGATACTCGCGCGCGACTTCGTCCAAAATCTCGCACCAGAGCACGCTCGACTTCAGCACGTTGTTCTTGTGGACGTTGTGCAGCACGCGCTTGCGGCCCTCAGCCTCCTGGAATGCCACGTGCAGAATCCGCGCGATCTGGTGCTCGTCGTAGTCCAGCGTCTCGCGCACGTACCGCGTGCCGTCCGGCTTCTTGCCGGTCTCCTTTTCGCCAAAGTACAGCCCGCCCACGAGTTCACGGATAATCATGATGTCGATGCCGCCCTCGACCACGCGCGGCTTGAGCGGCGAGAAATGCGCCAATTCCGGCGGCAGGTACACCGGCCGGAAGTTCGCGTACGTGTTGTATCGCCGCCGTAACGGCAACAGCGCCCCGCGCTCGGGCTGCTCGTCCACCGGAATCTTCTTCGACTCGTCGAAGCTGAGCCCAATCGGCCCCTTCAGGATCGCGTCGCAGGAGTCGCAGACGCGCTTCGTTTCTTCCGGAAACGCGCTGCCGCAGTCGAAATACGCCCGGCCGCCGAACTCCGCTGGGTGCAACTCGAACTCGACGCCGCTCTGCTCGCCAATCAGCCGCAACACGTGCAGCGCCTCGGCCATGATCTCCGGCCCGATGCCGTCGCCTTCGAGCACGGCCACAGAATGCTTCTTCGTCATGCGTGCGGATCCTCCCGACGCGGATGTGAACACGCGTCGGCGATGCGAAAGTGTCGGAGCGTATCACACGCGCGCGCGGCGGCGCGAAGCAGTGGCTCATCGCGCAAGGCCGGCGCGGTAGTCGGCGTAGAACGGTGACCAGTCAAGTGCGGCACGCGCGCGGCTGTTCCGGACGCGGAACGAGGGAAAGCCGCCGCGCCCTCCGGGCGATGGCGGCTCGGCACCGGCAAGTTTCGCGATGTACGCCAACAGTTTCCGCCATCGAACGGGCCGATCGTCAGCCACGATGAGCGACTGCCGCGCCGGTCCGCGGACAAGCGCTGCAACGGTCGCTTCCGCCATGTCTGCGATGTGTACGAGCGAGACGAAGTCCTCTCCGTCACCCGGCACGCGCAGTTTTCCGGCGCGTGCCCGCGCGAACCAGTCGTCGTCGAAGCCGGTCCCCGGACCGTAAAAAAGCGCGCCGCGCAGGATGAGCCACTCCGCGTCGAACTGGCGCACGGCATCCTCCATCGCGAGCGCGGCGGCGATGGCGCGGTCAGCGATGCCGTCCTCCGCCGGCGTGCGGACGGTGTCCTCGTCGGACCACGAGTCGCCGCCGCCTGCGTTCACCATGGCAATGCTTTGTTGGATGATCCGCGGCACGCCCACGCGTGCGCAGGCTTCGACCCAGATCGGCGTGCCCTCTCGTCGCAGCCGATCGTTCGCGTCGAAGTCGCCCCGGCCGCTTGGGCCCGGAAGCGTAGTTGCAAGATTGATCGCCACGTCGCAGCCCGCGAGCGAAGTCCGGAGCGAGGCCTCGTCGAAGATATCGGCGAAATGGCCCTCGGCGCCCCACGACGTCGCGAGCGCGACCGACTCCGGCCTGCGCACAAGCGCGCGCACGCGGTATCCGCGCGCGACCAGCCGCGGAATCAGATGTCGCCCGTACACCCCGCTCGCGCCGAGTACGCCCACGGTCTGATCCACTTGCGTCTCCTCGATACGGCCCTTTCGTGAAGACGCCTGATCCAACGGATTGGCGTGCAATCGCGAGCTACGGGCGCTGCTTGGGCCGTGCCCTCCCGCATCGTCCCGCTCCTATACCCCAGCCGTGCGCAAAGCGCAAGGTGCAAGAATGC
>CAYPNI010000007.1:16719-20041 GCA_964411925.1 uncultured Nitrospirales bacterium | reverse complement strand
TTCAGCTTAGCCGTGTTTGCTACGATGCCCCGATCCGGGAGATCCAACATGAAACTACCCAGCCTCCTGCTCGCCACCACATTCGCACTGACCGCGCAGGCATTCGCCGAAACCTTCATCCCGCAAGCCGACAACGTCACCACGGACGGCATCCCGCCCGTGCCGGTCGAAGTCGCGGACCGGGTGGACCGCTACGGCAATTACCGCAGCGCGAGTTTTGCCCAGTGGCACCCCGATCGGCTTGAAATGCTCATCACGACACGCTTCGGCGACACGAACCAGGTCCACCGCGTGCGGCAACCGCTCGGCGCGCGCGAACAACTGACGTTTTTCGATGAAGCCGTGCTCGGCGTCGGCGAATTCGTCGACGCCGCGGACAACGCGGAGTCATTCACCATCACGATGGACGTCGGCGGCGACGAGTTCTACCAGATCTACCGCTTCGACACGGCGACCGGCGAACGCACTCTGCTTACCGACGGCGTACACCGCCACTCCGGCGGCATCCGCTCGAAGGAAACGGGCATGCTCGCGTTTCAGCGCGTCGATGCGGACGCGGACGGCGCGTTCACGGAATTCTGGACAATCGACCCCAAAAATCCCGTTTCCGGCAAACAGATCGCCTCTGCGCGCGGCGGCGGCTGGGCCGCGACGGACTGGTCGCCGGACGGCACGAAGCTGTTGCTCCGCGAGTACATCTCCGTGACGAACAGCGCCATCTGGCTTCTCGACACCGCGAACGGGGAAATGCGCCGCTTGCTGCCAAAGGAGGAGAACGCCGAAGTCTCCTACGGCGGCGCCCAATTCTCACGCGACGGCGCATCGTTCTACGTCACGTCGGACGAGCGCGGCGAATTCAGCGAGTTGATGCACGTTCGCATGGACACGCTCGTCGGCGGATCGCTCACGCCCGACATTCCGTGGGACGTCGAGGACTTCGACCTCTCGCCGGACGGCAAGCTGCTGGCCTACACGTTCAACGAAGCGGGCAGCATGCGCTGGAGCATCGTCTCGCTCGGCGGCGCACCCGCCGTGCGTGTCGGGCCCAGCGGCGGATCGCTCGGCGGCACCTACGGCCTCACGTGGCACAACGATTCCGACCATCTCGCCTTCACGTCCACGTCGTCGCGCAGCCCCGGCGACGTGTGGGTGTGGCAGGTCTCCACAGGCGAAATCACGCGATGGACGAACAGCGAAACCGGCGTCTCGACCGACGGCTGGCCGGACGCCGAGCCCATCGAATGGGCGTCGTTCGACGGCAGGTCGATCACCGGCTTCATCAACCGGCCGCCGGCGCGCTTCGCGGGCAAGCGGCCCGTGGTCGTCGTCATCCACGGCGGGCCGGAGGGCCAGTCCCGCCCGGGTTTCCTCGGCCGCTGGAATTATTTCATCAACGAACTCGGCATCGCGCTCATCCATCCCAATGTCCGCGGCTCGACCGGCTTCGGCAAGACCTTCGTGAAACTCGACAACGGCATGCTGCGCGAAGGGACCTACGAGGACATCGGCGCGCTGCTCGACTGGATCGGCGAACAGCCGGACCTCGACGCGTCGCGCATCATGATCTACGGCGGCAGTTACGGCGGCCACATGACGCTCGCGACCGCAACGCGGTACTCCGACAAAATCGCGTGCTCGGTCAACCTCTTCGGCATCTCCAACCTGCGCACGTTCCTCGAGAACACGCAGGGTTACCGCCGCGACCTGCGCCGCGCGGAGTATGGCGACGAGCGCGACCCCGAACAGCGCGCGTGGATGGACCGCACCGCGCCGATGGCACACGTGCGCGACATCCGCAAGCCGATGCTCGTGCAGCAAGGCGTGAACGACCCGCGGGTGCCCAAGTCCGAGTCCGACCAGATCGTCGCCGCGCTCAAAGACACCGGCACGCCCGTCTGGTACCTCGTCTTCGACGACGAAGGCCACGGCTGGCGCAAAAAAACCAACGCCGACTACGCCTTCTATACGGTGATCATGTTCGCGAAGGAACACCTGCTCGGACTGAATCGCTGAACATACGTAGCGCCGCTAAGGGCGCACGACGCGACGTCGACGCGACAGCTCCAGTGGAAGCGAACGGGGAGATTCTTCGCTTCGCTCAGAATGACAGTGGAAGGACGCTGTTAGTCGTTGACAGACTCCTCTTCTTGTCATTCTGAGCGAAGCGAAGAATCTCCCCGACTGTACGCGCCGACGCGCAGGCTTCCACAACCCATCCCTTGGAGGGTGCCACGTCTAAGCGGGGTTCAGCTTAGGCATGCCGCATTCACCTAACGCCAATCATCCAGCACATACGCCCCCGGCGTGCTGTAGCCCGCCGTGTTGGGCGCGTGCATGATGACGCCCTGCATCCGCGTCTTGAACCCGCGCTCGAGCAGGATCTTGTAGGCCTCTTCGCGCGCCGTGTTGATGCCGACCAGCACGAACTGCACGCCGCGCGCCGCGGCGAGCGCCTCCACCGCGCGCAGCAGTTTCACGAATTGTTCCGCGGCGCCGGGCGTCGGTGCGACGCCGCCGAACTTCACGTAGCACACGTCGCTGCCCGCCTCGGTCCCCGGCCCGACGTGGCAGACCGCCACGCCGTCGATCCGGCCGTGCGACTCGATCAGCACGGTGTCGCCGAGGTTGCGCTCGGCCACGGTCGCGATTTCGTCGGCGATGTCCAGGCCCGGATAAATCGAGTACGTGATCTCGCGGATCTCCTTGAGCGCGCCCGCGCGTTTGTTCTCGGGCAGCGCCGACCAGAATTTCGCGTGGTCCGCCTTGGCGTTCGGGTCCGCCCGGTGGCCCATGACGGCCGTGAGATAACGCGGATGAAAACCGTGCTTGTAGTAGAGCCCGACGTGTTTGGGGCTCTGCGCAAAGGTATACAGCCCGCGCAGCTTCACGCCCCAGGTGTCGAACTGCCGCAGCGTCGCCGCGACGAGTTTCTTGCCAATGCCGCCCTCCCACGCGTCCGGACGGACGGACAGCGGACCGAAATACCCCACGCTGCCCCAGCGCGTAATGAGGTTGGACCCCATCAGCCGGCCGTCGCTCTCCGCGACCAGCGCCGCCGTGTTCCGCGCGCCCACGCGCGCCTTGAAGTAATCCATGTCGCCGAAGAAGGTCTCCGGCTTGGGGTGATTCACAAACGTGCCAAACGCAAGCGAACAAATACGAGTCGCCTCGGCGACATCGCGCGATTCCATCGGACGTACAACAACGCTCATGAAACTACTGCCCCTCTAATCCAAGTTCCCAGGCTTGCGGCCAACATCAACCCCCTTGTCATTCCCGCGAAGGCGGGAATCTCTTCTCGCGTCAGACGTCAGGCCATCGG
>CAYPNI010000007.1:11184-16619 GCA_964411925.1 uncultured Nitrospirales bacterium | reverse complement strand
TTGTCATTCCCGCGAAGGCGGGAATCTCTTCTCGCGTCAGACGTCAGGCCATCGGAGCAATCCCCGGCTTCGCGGGAATGACAAAGGAAACCTCTCATGCAATCACTTCAAATTCGCGCGATAGAACTTCAGCATCCGCTCCCACGAATCCTTCGCGGCCTTCGCGTCGTACACTTCCTTCCGCGTGTCGTTGAAGAACGCATGGTCCGTCCCCGGATACACGTGGAATTCCACGCTCGCCCCGGCCGCCTTGATCTTCCCTTCCAGGTCCTTCGCGACCGCCGGCGTCACGAACCCGTCCTTCTCCGCGAAAAATCCCAGCACCGGCGCCTTGAGCGCCTTGAGGTCCGGCTTCACGTTCGGGTGTACGCCGTAGTAAATCACGCACGCACCGGCCTTGGCCGGGTTCGCGCACGCCGCGTACAGCGACAATTGCCCGCCCATGCAGAACCCGACCGTGCCGACCTTGCCCGAGGTACACGCGTCGTGCGCGAGCAGGAAATCCACCGCGCCGCGCATGTCCTTCTCCGTCTTCGCGATGTTGAGCGCCATGAACAGTTTCTGCGCCTGGTCGGGGCTCTTCGCCATGTCGCCGTGATACAAATCCGGCGCGAGCGCGCAAAACCCCGCTTTGGCGAAGCGGTCGCACACGTCCTTGATGTGATCGACCAGCCCCCACCACTCTTGCAACACGATGACGCCCGGCCCCCCGCCGGAAGGCGCCGCGAGATACCCCTCGCACATCCCGCCGTTGCTCTTGAACTTCACCATTTCGCCCATCAGCTTGACTCCTGTTCAAATCTGATTAATTACGAAAAGAACCGAAAAAAATTCTGAAACGAACACGAAAAACTCAAGTGAACTTATTGGTGAAATTTCGTTCTCTTTCGGTTCTTTTCGTGGTAGGAGGTTACGGTTTCAGCACCACTTTCCCGTAGCACTCCCGCCGTTCCATCGCCTCCATCGCCGCCGGCAACTCCGCAAGCGGGTACGTCTTCCAGATCACCGGCTTGATCTTCCCCATCCCGTACGCGAAATACAGCGTCTTCTGGGTTTCTTCGATCAGCGTGGGGTCGTGCACCCGGTATTGGCCCCAGTGCAGGCCGACGATCGAGATGTTCTTGAGCAACACCCGGTTCACTGCGACCGTCGGGATGCGCCCGCTCGTGAACCCAATCACCAGCAATCGCCCGTCCCAGTTGATGCATTTCGTGCTCTGGTCGAACACATCGCCGCCGACCGGGTCGTAAATCACGTCCGCGCCTCTTCCCTCCGTGATCGCCTTGACCTTCTCGACGAAGTCTTCTTTCGAGTAGTTGATCACGTGGTCCGCGCCGCATTGCGTGCACACGTCCAGTTTCTCGGGGGAGCTCGCCGTCGCGATGACGGTCGCGCCCGCCATCTTGCCCAGCTGGATCGCCGCCGAGCCCACGCCCCCGGCGCCGCCGTGCACCAGCAGCACCTCGCCCGGCTGGAGTTGCGCGCGCGGATGCAGCGCGAAGTACGACGTCTGGTAGGTCATCTGGAATGCGGCGGCGTCTTCGTCGGTCATCTCGGCGGGAATCGCGAACGTCGTCGCGCGCGGCGCGATCACGTATTCGCCGAACGCGCCGATGCCGCTCATCGTCATCACGCGGTCGCCGGGCTTGAACGGGCACGCCGGACCCGGCTCGATCACCTCGCCCATGCACTCCGTGCCGGCGATGAACGGCACCGGCGGCTTGACCTGGTATTTGCCGGCAACGCAGAGGATGTCAGGAAAATTGAGTCCGATCGCGCGGACGCGAATGAGGCAGTCGCCGCCGGACGGCGCCGGCCGCGGCGCCTCGGCCCAGTTCATTACATCGTTGTAGTGGCCGTACTCGGAAACTGTCCACGCGTGCATTCGCGCCTCCCGGAATCTGCATTGGAAGGCGGCAGGGTAACACGCACGGGCGGCGCCCGGCCAGAAGGTTTAGCCGATTACGACGGGTAAGAACACCAACGCCACTAGGGCGAGGCAAAGCAGCACCCAGAGCAGACCCGCCCCCGTTCCGCGGTTACTCAGGCTTGGCTCCGGTGACATCGTGGCGCGTTGTTTCATCGGTCATTCCTTCACTTTTGCTGCGAAGACGCGCACGCTCGCGCCTCCTCGCCGCCCCCCGACGGTAAAGCGTTGAATGAGACCGAAAATCGAACTGCTGACTCTAATAATATCGATAAGATAGGAGATTTTGAACCGTATGTCAAGTAAAAATCTTCGCACTACGCCTTTTTCGGTCGCCTGATCGTGGCCTCAATCGTTTTCTCCTTGGGGGTATAGAGGCCGCGCAAATGCTACCGGAGCGTGTCTATATATGACCAAACCTACGTTTGCGTACCCACCTCGCTTGGGCGTCAGTCCTAACTCTCGCGTTTCCAATAGCTCTATTCTGGCGCGCTAGTTGCTCTTCGCGGCGGGCGGCTATTTGTAAGCGGCATGAAGTTTCCGTTCGTCTCAGCGATTGGCGCAGCGCTCCGCGCACCTGCGTTCGATTCCTTGGGCGGTAGATCCAGGCAGCGATGACTCACGACCCATCAGATCAAAAGTTCAACTATTCGACGACGCGCACGTATTACGTCAACTTCTGGTCGAGCCGACGGGCGCGGCTCGATTCGATCGTGGATGCGACCGGCGTCAACGTCGTCCGCATCAATCGCGACTCGCCGGAGACCATGTTCTCGTCGGACCGGCCCGACGCCGTGATCATCGGATTCGGGAAAGGCGCGCGGGACGCCGCGACGTTCATCGCCAACTACCGTTCGAGCCCGTGGTTCCGGCGGGTGCCGCTGATCGCGCTGGTCGAGTCGCGCGACGAAGGCATCCTGCAACTCTGCATGGAATGGGGCTGCGACGATGCAATGCTCAAGCCCATCCGCAGCGATCAGCTCCGCCGCCGGATCCGGCTCTGGTCGATCCGGTACCGCCTCCGCGAGAAGGAACGTGAAGCCGCCGACCGTGCACTGCGCGACTTCGAGCGCGCGGCAGCCTTCGCGGACGTGATCGTGCCGCTCGGCGTGGCCATGATGGCCGAAGATAACTTCGAGTCGCTCCTCGAAATGATCCTCGCGCAGGCCCGAAAATTCTGCGCGGCGGACGGCGGGACGATCTACCTGCTGCGCGACGATCGCAGGCTCGAATTCAAGATTATGGTGAACGAGTCGCTCGGCGTCGTGCACGGTGCCCAATCGAAGTCCGGCTCGAAGATCGAACCCCTCGCCCTCCCCGCGCCCGGGTCCGACGCCCCGCGCACCATCGCGGCCCACGTCGCGTCTACGGGCGAGACGGTCAACCTCGAGGATGTATTCGCGCAATCGAAATACGACGTTTCGGGCGTGCGCGCATTCGATTCGAGGACCGGATACCGGACGCGGTCGATCCTGACGATCGCCCTGCGCGACCACGCGGAAAAAGTCATCGGCGTCCTCCAACTGATCAATGCCACCGACCGCGCCGCCGGGAAAGTCGTCGCGTTTGACGCGCTCACGCAGCGGCTCATCGAGTCGCTGTCCCGCCTGGCCGGGCAGGCGCTGGATTCCTACAGCGAGATGGCCCGGCTGCGCAAGCAGGCCGACGCGCTCTCCATCAGCATCGACGAGCGCGAGACGTCCAAACAGGTCAACGCGATCGCGACGTCGACGTACTTCATCAATCTCAAGGCCAAGGCGATCGCGCTGCGCGACGCGTCGCGGCCCAACGTACCGGCAGGCACGCGATGAGCAAAATCGTCTCCGTCCACTCGTTCCGCGGCGGCACCGGCAAGTCAAACCTCACCGCCAATCTCACCTGCGCGCTCGCCGCCCGCGGCAACCGCGTCGCCGTCATCGACACCGACATCCAGTCCCCCGGCATCCACGTGCTGTTCCAGTTGCAGCCCGGAGAGATGCAACACAGCCTCAACGATTACCTGCACGGCCGCTGCGCGATCGAAGACGCCGCGTTCGACGTGACTCGCATCCTCGCCGAATCGCGCAAACCCATCGCCGACGGCGGCGCGATCTACCTCATCCCGTCCAGCATCCAGACCGGCGAAATCGCGCGCATCCTCAACGAGGGCTACGACGTCGGCCTGTTGAACGACGGCATCCGCCAGGTCATCCAGCGGCTCAACCTCGACTACCTGTTCATCGACACACACCCCGGCGTCAACGAGGAGACACTGCTCTCGATCGCCATCAGCGACGTCCTCTTCCTCGTCATGCGACCCGACAAACAGGACTTCCAGGGCACGGGCGTCGCCGTCGAACTCGCCCGGCAACTCGAAGTGCACAACATGTACCTCGTGCTCAACATGGTGCTCAACATCATGGACCCCGAGACGCTGCGCGAGAAGGCCGAAGCCGTCTTCAAGACGCCCGTCGGCCAGGTGATGCCGCTCAGCGAGGACCTCGTCCAGCTCGGCAGCGGCAGCGTATTCAGCCTGCTCAATCCCGAGCACCCCTACAGCCAACGCATCGCCAAGCTGGCCGACCTCGTCGCGAACAGCACGGCCAAAGTCGGACAGAGAGGTTGAGTCGATGACCGATACAGCAAACTCCAGCGTGGGCGCGCTTCTCTCGAGCATCAAGTCCGCGGCGTCGCCCTTCCGCACCTACTTGCAAGACCTCCACGCGCGGTACGCCGCAAACGGCGACGGCGCCGTCGCGACCTACATCCCCGAGCTCGCCAAGGCCGACCCGAAATGGTTCGGCGTCAGCGTGGTCACGCTGAGCGGCTCGAAGTACAACGTCGGCGAACACTCCCAGCGCTTCACGATTCAGTCCGTGTCGAAGGCCTTCATGTACGGCCTCGCGCTGGAGGACCACGGCCGCGAAAAAACACTTACGAAGGTCGGCGTCGAGCCGACCGGCGACGCCTTCAACAGCATCATCAAACTCGACCAGGGCACGAACCGCCCGCACAACCCCATGGTCAACGCCGGCGCCATCGCAACCGCCGGACTCATCAAAGGCGCCGATCTCCCGGAGAAAGTCGGCCGCATGCTCGACATGTTCGAGAAATACGCCGGCCGCCGGCTGGAAGTCGACATCGGCGTCTACGCCAGCGAAAAAACCACCGGCCATCGCAACCGCGCCCTCGCCCACCTCATGCGCAACTTCAACATGATCGGCGACAACATCGACGAAATCCTCGACCTGTACTTCCAGCAGTGCTCGCTTCTCGTGAATTCGCACGACCTCGCGATGATGGCCGCCACGCTCGCCAACCAGGGGGTCAATCCCGTGACCGGCGCGCGCGCGATCGCCCCCGAATACATCCAGGACGTCCTCAGCGTGATGTACACCTGCGGCATGTACGATTACGCCGGTCAGTGGGTCTACGACGTCGGCATCCCCGCCAAGAGCGGCGTCGGCGGCGGCATCTGCGCCGTCGTGCCGGGCAAACTCGGCATCGGCACCTTTTCACCGCTGCTCGA
>CAYPNI010000007.1:3138-11084 GCA_964411925.1 uncultured Nitrospirales bacterium | reverse complement strand
CAATCGCCGCAACAAACCCCGGAACGCGTCACGGATCGGATGGCTCGCAGGTTCGTAGTTACCGTCAAATTCACGCAGTAACCGCTTCTGTTCCGCCGTCAGCTTGCGCGGCACTTCGACGATCACTTTCACAATTTCGTCGCCGCGCGGCGCGCCGCCGACCCCCGGCAGCCCCTGCCCGCGCATACGCAACTGCGCGCCGTGCTGCGTCCCCGGTTCGATCGTCAGCTTCGCGATGCCCTCCAGCGTGGGCACAGTCACCTTCGCGCCCAGTGCCGCCTCCGCGAACGTGATTGGCGCCTCACAGACCAGATTCCGTCCCTCGCGCTTGAAGAATGGGTCGTCCTCGATCTCCACGCGCACGTACAAATCGCCGCCCGGCCCGCCCTGAATGCCCGCCTCACCCTCGCCGGCGACGCGCAGCCGCGCGCCCCCATCTATCCCCGCGGGAATGGTGACGGAAATCTCGCGCTGCGCCGACACCCGCCCGCCGCCAGCGCAGCGCGGGCACGGCATGGCGACCGTCTGACCGGTGCCGCGGCAGCGTGGACAGGTCTGGCTCATCTGGAACACGGACGATCCGCGCGTGACCGTTCCCGATCCGCCGCAATCCGGGCACGAGACCGGCGACGAACCCGGCGCCGCGCCGGAACCATGGCAATCCGAACATGTCTCGGGCCGCGTGATGCGCAGCGTCTTCTTCGTGCCGGTCACCACATCATTGAGCATGATGCGAACGCGCGCTTCGAGGTCGTTGCCCGGCCGCGCGGACGATCGTGGCCGCGCGCGTGTGCCCGCGCCGAAACCGCCGCCGAATCCTCCCCCGCCGAATCCCCCGCCCGCGCCGCCGAAGATCGAACTGAACAGATCGGAGATATCGACGCCTTCGCCGAAATCGAACCCTTCGAAACTGCCCGTCTTGCGGCGCTTGTCGTACTCGGCGCGTTTCTCGGGGTTTTTGAGCACGTCGTACGCGGCGTTAATGCCCTTCAGGCGAGTCTCCGCCGCCTTGTCGCCGCCCGTCTTGTCCGGGTGGTATTTGCGCGCGAGCTCGCGGTAGGCCTTGCGGATGTCGTCCTGCGACGCCGTCTCCGCCACGCCCAGCATCTCGTACAGATCCGGATTCACTGTCGTCCGCATGCCTCGTATCCAAGCAACAATGTCATTGCGAGGAGCGGGGTGAGCGACGAAGCAATCTCGTCAACCCGAATCCTCGCCCATCGCCCGAAAACTCGTAACAAAGAGGGCCTATAGGACCAAGTCGTCCTATAGGCCCTCGGTCATCTGCGTTACTTCTTGTCGTCGTCGACAACCTCGAAATCGGCGTCGACCGTCTCTCCACCAGCGGCGTTCTGTGCGCCGCCGCTCGCCTGCGCGCCATCGCCGCCCGGTGTGCCGGCCTGCGCCGCCGCCTTGGCATACATCGCCTCGGCGAGCTTGTGCGCCGCCGTGTTCAGATGCTGCATCGAACCCTCGATCATGCCGGCGTCTTCGCCCTGCATGGATTCGCGCAACGTCGTGATCGCCGCCTCGATGTTCGTCTTGTCCTCCGCGGAAATCGAATCCGCGTTCTCCTTCAACGACTTCTCCGTCGAGTAAATCAGGCTGTCCGCCTGGTTGCGCGCGTCGATCAGGTGCCGGCGCTTCTTGTCGTCTGCGGAGTGCGACTCGGCGTCCTTGACCATCTTGCTGATTTCGGCTTCGCTGAGCCCGCTCGACGACTCGATGCGCACTTTCTGTTCCTTCTTCGTCGCAAGGTCCTTCGCGGACACGTTCACGATGCCGTTCGCGTCGATATCGAACGTGACCTCGACCTGCGGCATCCCGCGCGGCGCGGGCGGCAATCCTTCGAGATTGAAGCGCGCCAGCGTGCGGTTGTCGCCCGCCATTTCGCGCTCCCCCTGCAGCACGTGAATCGTCACCACGGTCTGGTTGTCCGCCGCCGTCGAGAAGACCTCCTTCTTGCTCACCGGAATCGTCGTATTGCGGTCAATGAGCCGCGTAAACACGCCGCCCAGCGTCTCGATGCCGAGCGAGAGCGGGGTCACGTCGAGCAGCAACACGTCTTTCACTTCGCCCGAGAGCACGCCCGCCTGGATCGCCGCGCCGAGCGCCACGACCTCGTCCGGGTTCACGCCGCGGTGCGGGTCCTTGCCGAACAGGCTCTTCGCGACTTCGATGATCGCCGGCATGCGCGTCATGCCGCCGACGAGAATCACTTCGTCGATTTGCGAGACCGACAATCCCGCGTCCGCAAGCGCCTTTTTGCACGGCTCTTTCGTGCGATTGATGAGGTCGTCCGTCAGCTGTTCGAGTTTCGCGCGGGTCAGTTTGTAGTTCAGGTGTTTCGGCCCGGACGCGTCCGCCGTGATGAACGGCAGGTTGATGTCCGTCTGCGAACTGGACGACAGCTCGATCTTGGCCTTTTCCGCGCCTTCCTTCAGGCGTTGCAGCGCCATCGGGTCTTTGCGCAGGTCGATGCCCTGTTCCTTCTTGAATTCGTCCGCGAGCCAGTCGATGACTTTCTGGTCGAAGTCGTCACCGCCGAGGTGTGTGTCGCCGTTCGTGCTGAGCACCTCGAAACTGTCATCGCCGATCGCGAGAATCGACACGTCGAAGGTACCGCCGCCCAAATCGTACACGGCGACTTTCTCGTCCTTCTTCTTGTCAAGGCCGTACGCCAGCGCGGCCGCCGTCGGCTCGTTCACAATGCGCAGGACTTCCAGGCCTGCGATGCGCCCCGCGTCTTTGGTCGCCTGCCGCTGGGAGTCGTTGAAATACGCCGGCACGGTGATCACCGCCTGCTTGACGCTCTCGCCCAGATACGCCTCGGCGTCCTTCTTGAGTTTCTCGAGGATCATCGCGGAAATTTCAGGCGGACGCAGCGTCTTGCCCTCGGCTTCGATCTGGCAGTCCCCGGAGGCGTTCTTCGAAACTTTGTACGGTACGTGTTTCTCTTCCGACTTCACCTCGTCATAACGGCGGCCCATGAACCGCTTGATCGAGAAGATCGTGTTCTTCGGGTTCGTGATGGCCTGCCGCTTGGCCGACGCGCCCACGAGGCGTTCGCCGTCTTTCGTAAACGCGACCACCGAGGGCGTGGTGCGCCCGCCCTCAGAGTTCGCGATCACGGTCGGCTCGCCGCCTTCCAGAATCGCCACCACCGAGTTGGTCGTTCCCAAGTCAATGCCAATTACTTTTCCCATGCTGCCTTTTCTCCCTTCACCGGCCCGCGTCAGCGCGGCCGAACTAAATCCTGTTGCCGCCAGTCCCGCGGCTGCCCCAAGCGCCGCCGGCTAGGTAGTCGCCAGTGCCGCCGTCCCGGCAGTCCCAAGCGCCGCCGACTAGGCGGTCCGTAGCGCCGCCGGCTAGGCGGTCCGTAGCGCCGCCGTCCCGGCGGCTAACCGAGCACGACTCCCTCGTCGAGCCCTGCGCACACCAGTTCATCGGACACTACATTGGCAAGCCACGTGCCACCCAATCCCTGCCGTATTCTCATCCAAAGATTACACATAACACACTGGAATAAAATGACTTACGTATCTGATCTGAGATCTGGCGGACCTCGAAAATCGTCGAATAACAAAGCCATGCGATTCATTCTGAAACGCGATCGCGACGCGGTCTCGAATCCTCCTGAAACCGCTCGGGACCTTGTTTCGCAGCTCTCGCGCGTCGCGGGAAAGCCCAATCGTGGAACAGACCCTCGTTTCGCAACTCGACTTACGACGACGGTAACGTCGCACGGACGATGCAACGGCGCGCGGACTATATAGAGGGAGCCGGCCAATGAGCGCGATGCCTCCCCGAACTAAGTCCGTCCATGGAGTCCATCGGTACGAGTCCACCTCGCCGGATCGCGCGGCGTCTACCGCGCCTCAACAACCCGGCGCAACAGATCGCGCACGGCATCGGGCAGCGACAAGTGCCGCGCCGCCTCCCGCCCCTGCGGAGACATCTTCATCCACGTCTTGCGCAAGATGTCGATGAGCTTGTCATCAGTCATGTCCGGGCGGCCGGCGAACTCGGCCGCGTGAAACTCGAGAAAGACGAGCGCGGCGGCGTCTTCGAGCGACTGCGAATCGGGGTCCGTCTTGAGCCGCTTCTTCTGCACAATCGAACGGACACGTTCAACGGATTCGGAACCATACCCGCAATCCACCATGATCTCTTCGAGCCGGTCGGCGTGGAACCCGTACAGCGTCGTGCGCCACTTGTGGTACCCGGTCTTGTCCATCGGGTAGCTCGCCCGCGGGATTTCCCACCTCCGGATGTGTTGCCCGCGCGCGGCGATCTTGAGCTCGTCCGACGCCTCAGGCCGAAGCCGCTCGAGCCACACGCTCATGCGACGGCCGTACAACAGCGCCGCCGGCCGCTGCGAGCCGTCGTCGTCCATCTCGACGTTGGGATCGCGCGCGTTCGCGTCGTCAATGCGTGCAACTACACGATCAAGTCGCGTATCCATACTTCGGCCTCCAATACGTGATAACCCGCTCGCGTTTCCCTGTCGATAGTAACGCCACTACCTGGCGCCGCGGTCCCGATCTTAATCCCGCGCGTCCTATCGTAGCGCCGCCGTCCCGGCGGCTAACCCGGGACGTAACCCCGCTTCGCACTGCAACACGCTCTCCCATCAATATAGAGACATCGCCGTCGAGGGCGGCGATGTCCCACTTCATTCAGCCTGGCCATCTCGCCGATTTGCTTGCAATCGCCCCACTCTTCGGACATGCTGGCCGCTCGTGTCTGGGCGAGAGGCGGAGGAGTGTCAGCATGGCGGTCGCGGAGAAGTCTGCTCAAGGGGCGCAAGGTCACGCGGCGGAAGAACCGTATCCACAGGAAGGTTACGCCTGGTATGTCGTCGCGATCCTGATGATCGTCTACATTTTTTCGTTCGTCGATCGTCAGGTGCTCGCGTATCTCGTCGGCCCGATCAAGGCCGACCTCGGTGTCTCCGATACCGCGATGGGTCTGCTCGGCGGGACCACATTCGCCATCTTCTACACGCTGTTCGGGATTCCGCTTGGCCGGCTCGCGGACACGAAAAGCCGCCGCGGCATCATCGCCGTCGGTTTGTTCCTGTGGAGCCTTACGACGGCCGCATGCGGGATCGCACGATCGTTCACCCATCTGCTGATCTTCCGCGTGGGGGTCGGTGTCGGTGAAGCCGCGCTCTCCCCCAGCGCCTACTCGCTGATTGCGGACTACTTCAAGCCCGGCCGCATGGCGCTGGCGATCAGCGTATACGGCGCGGGGATCTATATCGGTTCCGGCGTCGCGTCGATCGTGAGCGGATACCTCGTCGAGTTCGCGACCGCCCAGGACGCGTTCTCGCTTCCCATCGTCGGCGAGACAAAGCCGTGGCAGCTCGTCTTCTTCGCGATCGGACTTCCGGGCATCCTGTTCACGCTGGCCATGCTGACGATCCGCGAACCCAAACGCCGAGGCGTGGTTCACAAGTCCGGCAAATCGGAGATTCCGTTCGCTGAAGTCATGGCATACGTCCGGTCGAACTGGAAGACCTTCGTCTGTCACTGCGGCGGCTTCGGGTTCTTCGCGCTCATCGGATACGCGGGAGCGTATTGGGTGCCCGCGACGTTCGTGCGCACGCACGGATGGTCGCTCGCCGATGTCGGCCTGCGATACGGGATCGCCGTCATCATCTTCGGCTCGGGCGGCATCATCTTCGGCGGGCAACTCGCCGACTGGATGGCGCGCAAGGGATACACCGCGGCAAAAATGCGCGTGGGACTGCTCGCGGTACTCATCCATCTCCCGGTCGGGATTCTCTTTCCGCTCATCTCGAACGATTGGCTGGCGTTCTTCATCCTGATCCCCGCGGTCTTCGCCATCGGCATGCCCTTCGGCGTCGCGCCCGCGGCCATCCAGGAAATGATGCCGAACCAGATGCGCGGACAGGCGGCCGCGCTCTATCTCTTCGTCGTCAATCTCATCGGGATGGGATTGGGGCCGCTCTCCGTAGGATGGATCGGCGACAACATCCTCAAGGATGAGTCGAAGATCAATGTGTCGCTGGCGATTACGAACATCAGCGCAAATATCCTCTCGATCATCCTCATTTATTTCGGTATCGGGTTCTTCCGCAAGAGCCTCGAACACCGCGACAACTGGCTCAAGGCACAGTCCGCCGGATGAGTACATCCTTCATCTTCAGAAACGACATCCTCAAGGGAAGACGCGCGCTAATCACCGGCGGCGGCTCCGGCATCGGCCTTGCCATTGCCAACCGGCTCGCCATGGCCGGCGCGGACGTCGCCCTCGCAAGCCGGCGCATCGAGCTCTGTCAGGAGGAAGCCGGAAAAATCGCGAGGGAACACGGCGTCAAGACGCTCGGGCTCGGCGTCAACGTCCGCGACCCGGACTCGGTGAAGCAGTGTTTCATCGACACGATGCGCGGCTTCGCCACCGACCACCTCGACATCCTGGTCAACAACGCCGCGGGCAACTTCTACTTCCCCTCGCACATGCTCAGCGACAACCAGTGGAAGGCCGTCCTCGAGATCGATCTCTACGGCACGTTCCACTGCTCGCGCGAGGCCTATCCCTACATGAAGCAACACGGCGGCAGCATCCTGAGCATCAGCATGACGCTTCATCACACAGGATGGACCGGCATGATGCCCGCCTGCGCCGCCAAGGCCGGGATCGACGCCGTGACGCGCACGCTCGCCGTCGAGTGGGCGCGCCACAACATCCGCGTGAACGGTATCGCGCCGGGATTCGTCGAGACGGAGGGCGTCAAGAAGGCGCTCTACCAGGGCCGCGATTTCCACAACACCACCGGCATCCCCCTCGGCCGCGCCGGGCGCCCGGACGAAATCGGCGATCTCGCCGTCTACCTGTGTTCGCCCGCCGCGAGCTGGATCACGGGCGAAATCGTCGTCATCGACGGCGGCGGCCAAGTCAGCGGCCACCGCCGTGGCCTCGACCCTGAGGGCCTGGAACGCGAGACGCTCGCCAAACTCGCCGAGATGGGAAAAAGCTGATTCACCACGAAAAGAACCGAAATTACACAAAAGCCATTCAGCATTATTTCGTGTGATTTCGTGGGTTTTTCGGTGTTTTTCGTGGTAGGCTTTTCAACCATGCGGTTGTACTTAATTCGACACGGGGAAACGGACTACAACCGCGAACAGCGCATGCAGGGCCATGGCCCCGTGCCGCTGAACGACGCCGGCATCGACCAGGTCACGCGCCTCGCGCGCCGCGTCGCTGCGGAAACCACCCTCGATCACATCTATGCGAGCGACCTTCACCGGACGGTGATGACGGCGGAGATCCTCGCGCGCCACACGCGCGCGCCGATCACTTACGACACCCTCTATCGCGAGCGTGACCCCGGCGACCTGACCGGTATGCCGTATGACCAAGCTCGTCAGTTTTTCACCGAGCTGCCGTTCGTCCCGCCCAACGGGGAGAGCGTCGAGATCTTCGTAGACCGCGTCCTCCGGGGCATGGATAAAATGATCGACGCGGAAGGCGGAAATGGCCGCACGGTCGCGCTGGTCACGCACGGCATGTTTTGCCGCGCGTTCATGCAGGTCTGCTTGAACCGCGACCCCTTCGAGGTTGCCGCGTGGCGCAACGCCTGCCTCACGGTCGCCGATTACACGCCGGACGACGGGTGGTCGGTACACACGCTCGCGTGCATAAAGCACCTCGACGAAGACGCCTCGCCCGCGCACGCTACGGGCGCGTGATTCCAACGTTCAGGGGTAGATCGGTTTCGCGTTTCCGCGCAGAAAACTCTCGGTGAACTTTGCTGCGGATTTTTGGTTGTCGGTCTCAGCCTTCGTCGGTTTCTTCTTGCCGCCAGGGAAGTAGTCTCCGTGGTTCGAATTTCTGCGCGGGTCGATCGGAAAGTGGTGAATGTTCTCCGGTACGTTTAGTTCGCGGTATGGACGCGGGCCGCGAAATCCGAGCGC
>CAYPNI010000007.1:0-3038 GCA_964411925.1 uncultured Nitrospirales bacterium | reverse complement strand
TGTTCTCCGGTACGTTTAGTTCGCGGTATGGACGCGGGCCGCGAAATCCGAGCGCAAACCCGGGCGTGTCCACGCGGAACCCAATCGACTGGAACAGATCGCCCACCGGATACGCGAGACGCAGCACTTCGTCCTCGACAGACGACAGGACTGCGACATGATCGGCCCACTCGGCCGCGGATCGATACACCTGCCAGGTGGAGACACTGTCGGCGTCGATCGCGGCGGCGAGCAGACACACCTTGGCCACCGGCCGCCCCAGCGACCCCAGACGGCGCACGGCGCGCATCACGACCCGCGATCCGAGGCTGTGCGCGACAAAGTTGATCGCAGCGTCTGGCGGAACGCTGTCGATGATGAATTTCGCGAGTTCGCCGCCCGCGAGGTCCGCGTCGGTCCCGTGGATTGGATAGCTCATCGCGCGCAACCAGTGGTCGCCAGGCCACAGCACGGAAACACAGACGTTTTCGTCTGACAAATCCATCAGTTTCGTGAATTTCTCTATCGAGCTGATGCCGTTCTTTTGGTCCACGTTGAACCCGTGGGCAAAAAACGTGACTTCGCGGGCGAGTTCGACTCGGGCGGCGTCGCCCGGGGTCATCGGGTTCGCCAACACCGGGCCGCCCTTCGGCGAGCGGCGCAGCGACAGAATGCACGGTTTCGCGCTCATGCTTTCTGCCTCAGGGCGCGCGCAGCGGACTGCAACGCCGTCGCGACGTCTTTCGCGATCGGCGCGAGCGGTACCGCCGCAACGCCGACGATGAGCGACTGGAAGAATATGCCCGGACGGTAGCTTGACCAGTACATGACGATCCCGGCGAGCACTGCCGCGACGAGCGCGACGGCCATCGCCGAAATCTTCTGCCCCACGACGTAGCGCGCCTCGGCGAGCCGCATGGCCGCGTCCACGCGCGCGTCCGCGGCGAGTTCGTACCTGCCGACGACGTTCTTGAGGCTGTCGGGCAGCCCTTTGCCGGCTTCGATAATCGCAGCGGCCTTCTTGAGGTCCACGCCGCTGATCGTGTTGAGAATGCTCGCCGCATCCTCGGCGTTGGTCTGCGTCAGGCCGATCCGGATTCCCTGGCGAAGAGTGCGTTCGAGATCGGCGCGATCGCCGAAGTACACGCCTTCGAGCATGCTTTTGTATTCGGGACCGAATGCAACGCTCAGCGTGTCCCACAGCGGGCCGAGATTCTTGCGAATCTCGTCGAAACCGAGGAGCCCGAAAAATCGGAAGAACTTGAGGCCCTCCACAATGCCGAACGACGCGGTCCCCAGCGCGCCCGCCGCCAACACGATGTTGACCATGTCCTCGATCCCCTCGATCGCCATGCGTCCTCCTTCGGCGGCGAAGCCGCCCGGCAACGGTGTACACTTCCTACTCGGCGTTCTGTTGCACTGCCTGTACCGCGAGAATTTCCAAGCATAGCTCCAGATAAGGCGTATGTATATGAAAAAAGTAACACGGCGACAGTTCCTCGCGGCGAGTGCCGCTGGGGTGTCGATGCTGGCGGTTCCACGCCGGGTCTCGGCGAACGACAAAGTGAACGTCGCGATGATCGGCGTCGGCGGGCAGGGCAAGAGCGACCTGCGCAGCGTCGTGCATCTGGGCCACAACATTGTCGGAATTTGCGATGCCGACTGGCGCATGGCGGGCTCGCTCTTCGAACAATTCCCCGAAGCGCGCAAGTGGAAAGACTATCGCGAGATGCTCGACCAACAGAAGGACATCGACGCGGTGGTCATCGCGACGCCGGATCATCACCACGCGCCCGCCACAATGGCCGCGCTGGCGGCCGACAAACACGTGTATTGCGAAAAACCGCTCACGCACTCGGTCTTCGAAGCGCGAATGGTCGGGCACACAGCGAGCGGCGCAAAGCTCGCCACGCAGATGGGCAACACCGGCCAGGCGGCGGACCACGTGCGCACGGTGGCCGAAGTGTTGCGCTCGGGCGCGATTGGCCCCGTGCGCGAGGTGCATCTGTGGACCGACCGCCCGATCTGGCCGCAGGCAATCGACCGGCCCCAAGCCGCGCGCGAACCGAATGTCGAGCTCGACTGGGACCTCTGGCTCGGTCCCGCGCCGGCGCGGCCCTTCGACCCGGCGTATCACCCGTTCAAGTGGCGCGGCTGGTGGGACTTCGGCACCGGCGCGCTCGGCGACATGGGCTGCCACATGATGCAGCCGGTGTTTTACGCGCTCGAACTCGACCACCCCGCGGCGGTGCGCGCCGAGAGTACGCAGTTCAACGGCGAGACCTATCCCGCAAAGTCGACGGTGACCTACGAATTTCCGGTACGGCCACGGACGGATTCGCAACCCGACATGTGGCCCGCGTGCACGGTGACGTGGTACGACGGCGGCAACAAGCCGCCGAAGCCCGCGGGACTGCCGGACGATTTCGTGCTCGCGCCGACCGGCATGTACTTCGTCGGCGATAAGGGCGTGCTGTTTCGCGGCGACCACTCGGACAAGAACTGGGGCCGCCTGCTCCCCGAGAGCGACTTCCCCGGCTACCAACCACCCGAGCCGAGTCTCCCGCGCTCGCCCGGACACTGGGAGGAATGGTTCAACGCGATCGCGGGCGGCCCCACACCCGGCGCAAACCTCGTCTCCTCCGGCCTCGTCACCGAAGTCGTGCTCCTCGGCAACGTCGCGCTCCGCGCCGGCCAGCGTCTCGAATGGGACCCGTTGAATTTCACGTTTCCGAACGCGCCGGATGCGGCAAAGTTGCTGCGGCGGGAGTATCGGGATGGGTGGAAGTTATAGCGTCCAAAAAGGCCCAGAATGTGTCCTGGACTGGCCCGATCGTCCCGTCACTATTCTTGACTTACCCCCACCCGTTTGCTAGGATTCGGCCTTGAACGCCGCCTTCGGGCGGCGGTTTGTTTTATGGGCGTTCGCGGCGGGCGTTGGACGGCAAGCCTGCGCGGCCGGTTGCCGGCGGCAGATCGCCGGCGGCAGTTTGCCGGGGCGCATCCGCTGGCGTAGCTCAGTTGGTAGAGCAGCTGATTTGTAATCAGCAGGTCGGGGG
>CAYPNI010000006.1:0-61420 GCA_964411925.1 uncultured Nitrospirales bacterium | reverse complement strand
GGGCTTCGCGGAGGACATCGGTCGTGCGGTTGGACCGCATCTTCACCTTCGCGCGCGCGCTGCCCCACATCATCGCCAGCTCGAAGTTGTAGAGCCGCTCGAGGATGCGTTTGACCTGCCGGTTCACGGCCTCGACCTGGCGGTTGATGATCTCGAACTGCGCCGTGCCGTAAGTCTCGGTCGTGCCGTAGTTGCGGCCGAGCAGGATCGGCATCAGGTGCATCCCCGTGATGACCTGTTCCTCAATCGCCTTGTGGTTCTCGTAGAAAAGCTGCGACTGCGTCGCGCCCTGAACGAGTTTCACCTCGACGTTGTCGTACGTCACGAGGTTCTGGTCGGACTCGAGGCCGCTGAGCTTGTCGCGCAGCGCGTCGAACGTACCCTCGATCCGCGCGCGATAGGCCTCGGGCGACTCGCCGCGGTCGCGTTCGCCCGGCTGATACGTCACATGCAGCTTCGGCCAGCCGGCATTGTGCGTCGCTTTCGCCATGTCCTCGATGAGCCGCTGCTGGATCTTCACCAGGAACGGGATGCTCCGCAACATCGACCGGCCGTACGGATTCGTGCCGTCGCGGTCCATGCCGATGTAGATGAACCGGTCCATCGGCAGCTTGACCGCCTCGCCCGCGCGCAATTGATACGCCTGCAACCGCCCGTTCTCCCGGCGGAACCGCACGGTCCACACGTCCACGGGCACGACATCGTATATCGATTCGCGGCTCTGCGTAAGCACGATCTCGAGCGCCGCCGCGCCGAACGTGAACAGCGACGTATAGAAAATGTCGATCAGCCCGTCCATGCCCCTGTCGCCGGTGTTTACGCGCGCGTTCAGCTCGTCGATGAGCCGTTCGGCGCGCGCCGTCGCCAACTCCGAGGACGCGTCAAGGACGTGTGTGTCGAATCCCGTCTGACACAGCCGCTTCCACGTCCATACCGCGTCACTGATATCCGGAATCGTGTCCCTGAAAAACCGGAACACGTCGAGCATGAAGAATGGCGTGCCGTTCGGCAGGGCGAGGTAATCCCCCTGTAACCGATTGGCCAGCGAAAGCTCACTGGTGTAGCGGTCTTCCGGCTCAGTAACGGCCGAGCGAAAGGTCGCCGCCTGGCGCAACGGCGCGGACGGCGGCGTGCGAACGGTCCCGCGCAATCGATCGAGCCAGTGGGGCATGGGATGCTCCTTCGTTGAGGTATGACCATCTACATCTATATAGAGCGCGAGGCTGTTGCACTGGGTCGCGCATCCGCGAGACCGTTGAGCTGCGAAAAGTGGCGCGAAATCACCCTGTGCTCGCTTTTAGCCAGATTCGTAGACCCGCAAAGCCTTTACATCTTTGCGTAGTTTCCGTAGAATCGCAGTTGCTGCAATCTGAGACTGGGGAGGAGTAGACCTGTGTATACACCGTGCATTCACCGATTTCTTGCGGGGCTCCTGACCGCCGCGATGGTTGTCGCCCAGGCGACACCCGCCGCAGCGCACGGCAACGGCGAACTCCCGCCGGATATGTTTTTCATGCGCGGCGTGTTCACGCCCCCGTCGGCCGGCAGTTTCGTGAACTATGAGACGCCGCATGTCCACCCGCTCGATCTGAATCCTGCGGCAACCTTTCTGGCCGCGTGCAACACGGCAGACGGCATGGTTGAGTTGTTCGCCGTGGACGGCGCCGGCGCGCTCTCGCGGATCGATTCGATCCGCGTCGGGTTCGACCCCGTGTCCGCGCGATTCCGCACCGACAACGAACTCTGGGTCGTCAATCACCTTTCCGATTCAATCAGCATCGTCGATGTCGCCAAACGCCTCGTCGTCGCGACGATTCAGACGTATGACGGTTACGCCGGGACCCGTGCCGGCGATGAACCCACCGACGTGGTGTTCGTAACAGGCGGCCTCGCGCTCGTCACCGGCTCGCGCTCTGACATCATCCAGAAGTACAACGCAACGACCCGCGCCTATGTGAGTGAATTTCGCCTCGCCGGCGAGGACCCGCGCATGTTGGCCGTGAACGCGGCGGGAACGAGCGCATACGCGGCGATCTTCGAATCCGGCAACAGCTCGACGATCCTCGACACCAGCACGGTCAACAATGTCGGGCCGTACGATCCCGATGGTCCGGGCGGTCAGCTTCCACGAAATCCGCCCTTTAACAATGGCGTGCCCGGCACGGCCTGGGTGGCGGACGGCGTCTCGGTCGTACCCAACGATTTCACCGTCAGCGGCGCGGGCCAACCGCCGCGGGTCGCGCTGATCGTCAAGAAGAATGCCGCTGGTTCCTGGCGCGACGACAACAACGCCAACTGGACCCAGTTCGTCACCGGAGTCAATGCCGCCGCATCGGGCCGGCCGACGGGATGGGATCTACTCGATAACGACGTCGCCATCCTGACGAGCGCCGGCAGCTTCAATTCGGCTACGTATGCGACGCGGCTGATGAACCACGTCATGGCGCTCGGCGTCAATCCCGCCGACGGCGAAGTCTTCGCGGTCGGCACGGACGCGACGAACCAGATCCGCTTCGAGCCCAACATCACGGGAACCTTCACGCGGGTGATGCTCGGCATCACGAATGCCACCGGAACGCTGCAGCACCTCGTGGATCTCAATGAGGCGCATCTCGCTGCTGTGCAGGGCGGCACCGCCTATTCGACTCACAGTGTCAGTCAGTCCGAACGCAATAAATCGATCGGCGATCCGCGCGGCATCGCGTTCAAACCGGGCAGCGCAGTCGCCTACATCTCGGGGATGGGCTCGAACAACGTCGTCGGCGTAAACACGGGAACCGGCGCGCGCATCGCCCTCGGCCACAATCTCAGCATGGGCGCAAAGCAGGGACCGACCGGCATCGTCCACCATCCGACGGTAAACCGGCTGTACGTCCTCAACAAGTTCGGCGGAAACGTCAAAACGATCAACACGACGACGCCCGGGTCGGAAACGATCGTCGATACCGACGCGTTCTTCGACCCCACGCCGGGTTTTATCAACGACGGCCGCGTCCATCTCTACGATACCCACCAGACCTCCGGGCTCGGCCAGATCGCCTGCGCCTCGTGCCATGTCGACAGCCGTATGGACCGGCTCGCCTGGGACCTTGGTAACCCGGCCGGCGGCAGCCCGCTCGGCGTCGAGAAGTTCATCGACGACGACGTGCTCACCGGCAGCGTCGGCGAGAATCCCCCGGGCGTCCACAATTTCGTGTCGACACTCGGCGGATCCAGCCAGGACGGCAACCCCTTCCACACCATGAAGGGCCCGATGACGACGCAGACTCTGCAGGACATCATTCGCCACGAGCCGCTCCACTGGCGCGGCGACCGCGACGGCATCGAGGAATTCGCCGGCGCGTTCTCGGGGCTGCAGGGCGCGGACGCGCCGCTCAACTCGATCGCGATGGACGAGTTTAAGTTTTTCCTGAGCACGATCCATTTCCCGCCCAATCCCTTCCGTCCGCTGGATAACTCACTGCCCGGGGGGCCGGGGATGTTCGGAGGCGGGAACAGTCCGACGCTGCCGCTGCCGGGCCACGTCTCGCCGGGAGGGAAGAGCTTTTCTCCGCCGGGGACGCCGCTACCCAACGGTAGCGCCTGGCAAGGGTTCGACGACTACGTGGATCTGTTCCTCGACGGTCCCGGCGCGATTCGCTGCGTAACGTGCCACGCGCTGCCGATGGGCAGCGGACCGATCACGACGGCAGGCGGCCAGACGATTCTTCCCGGACCGAACGGTGAAGCGCACGTGGGCATGGTCTCCAACGACGGCACCGGCCAGCCGCACATCAAAGTGCCTCAACTGCGCAATCAACTGGACAAGGAAGGATTCTTCACGAACCAATTCCTCGCTCCGCCGTTTGTCAGCCGGGCCGGATTCGGCACGATTCACAGCGGCCGCGGCGCGGGCGGCATCGCCGCATTCCTCGGCGCGCCGATCTTTGGAACCCAGACGGATCAAGATCTCGCGGACATCGTCGCGTTCACGCTGTGCATCAATGGCGACGATTTCGACGACCTCTTTGATCTTCCCGGCGGTCCCGCGGGAGGCTCGCCAAACGGCGGGCCCGCGCAGACCGCGCACGCGGCCGTCGGCCGGCAGGTGACGATCACGAGCGGCACGCCGCCCGCCGCCGAGCAAAACGTGATCACCGCGCTCTCGCTCCTGGCGAACGCGGACAAAATCGGCCTCATCGCCACCGGCCGTCCCGGCTCGGTCCGCACGAATTGGGTCCATGTGTCCGGCACGGGATCGGCCGCGATGTTCCAGCCCGACACCACCGGCGCGCCGATTACCATCGGAACACTTCAAGGGCTCGCGACCGTCGCGGACCCGATCACGTTCATGGCGGTGCCCACCGAGTCGGAACTGAGGATGGGCATCGACCGCGACGAAGACGGCGAACGCAACGGCAGCGAGATCGCGCTCAACACGGACAACGAGAATCCGTTGGACAACATTTTCGTGGACAAGGACTTCATCGGCGAATCCAACGGCTCGGCCTCGGCGCCGTTCACGACGGTTAGCGCGGGCGTTGTCACCGTCCTGGGCAGCGCGGGCAAGAACGCGTTCGTTCACATTAAAGCGGGCGACTACAGCGATACCGGCACCCTGAGCAACGGTACGCGCTTCGTACTGCGCGCGGAGGGAGGAACCGTTCGCATCGGCCTCTGACCTGCCGGGCGCGGCACGTGTGCATCAACGATGTAACTCTAGCGTTCGGGCGTTGTTAGCGAAGGATGATCGCTTTACATTCTCCGGAATCTGACCTAGAATCACTTTTGCTGGGCAAGGGCGATGGACTGGGGAAGGAGAGATCGCATGAGACTGAAGCCGAACGCGGCGAGATATCTTCTGGTTGCTGCCTGCTTGCCGGGACTGCTCGTTCCGGCGACTCCGGCATCGGCGCACAGCAGCAGCGGGTTCCCCAAGGACCCCGGCAGCGGCGACCTCCAGGGCGCGGCAGGCGCGGGCAACGACGCCGCCTTCATCAACTTCGAAACGCCGCACGTCCATCCCATCGACATCAGCCCCGACGGCCTGTGGCTCGCGGCGTGCAACACGCCGGACGGTCGGGTCGAGGTCTACTCGATCAACCAGACCACCGGCGCGCTTACGCTCTCATCCTCGGTTACCGTCGGTGTGGACCCCGTCTCCGTACGCTTCCGCACGAACGACGAAATCTGGGCGGTCAACGCCGTCTCCGACTCGATCAGCATCATCGACCGGACCATCGGACAAGTCACCGATACGATCGTCACTTACCGCCTCGTCAGCACGGGCAATGCGCTCGAGGGTTCGCCCAACGGCGACCGGCCAATGGACGTGGTGTTCATCGAGAGCGGCACGCGCGCGGTCGTCTCGTGCACAAGCACCGACATTCTCCAGGTATATGACACCGGCACACGCGAACTGACGAGCGAGTCGCTCCGCGTTGACGGCGAGGAGCCGCGCGCGCTCACCACCGACGGCACCAATGTCTGGGGCGCGATCTTCGAATCGGGAAACGGAACGACGCTAATCTCGGGCATCGATGGAGCCGGGTCGGCCAATTTCCCGCCGGAGTCGGCCATCCAGAGCTCGTCAAATCCTTATGGCGGACCGCCAGCATTCGGTGAATACCTGCACGTCGCATCGCCCGGTGGCGACGGCTGGATGGTCGCCGGGGTCGAGGTGAATCCGGGTGACATGGCGCTCACGCCCCCGCGCACGTCCGTCATCGTCCGGTCGGATGGAGCGGGCGCGTGGCTCGATGACAATGGACGAAACTGGGCGTTGTTTGTAGACGGCGCGAACGCCGCGCTTTCCGGGCGCCGCACGGGCTGGACGTTGCTCGACAACGACGTCGTCAGCGTCGAGATCGATCCCGATGATGACGGCGGACTGGTGTTCGACAGTGGCTTCGGGCAGGACGGGTACGTCCACCGGCAGATGAACATCGTCATGGCGATCGCCCGCAACCCCGTTACCGGCGAAATCTGGAGCGTAGGCACTGACGCCACCAACGAGATTCGCTTCGAACCGAACATCACGGGAACATTCGTGCGCGTGAAGTTGTCGGTCGTGAATCCCGGCAGCGGCGCGCAGGTGCTGCTGACGGACGTGAACGAGGCCCACCTGGACGCGGCACAGCCAGGATCCGCTTACAGCGACAGCAGCGTCCCACAAAGCGAACGCAACAAGTCGCTGGGCGATCCGCGCGGCATCGCGTTCACGGCGGACGGTCAGTGGGCCTATATCTCGGGCATGGGCTCCAACAACCTCATCCTCGTCGACGCCGCGGGCGGCGGCATCGGGAACCGTTTCTCGGCGGGTTTCACCATCGAAGTTCCGCAGGGTCCGACGGGACTCGTCCACCGTGCGCTGAACGGTGGCACCGTGCCGCGGTTGTATGTGCTCAGCAAATTCGCCTCGCAGATTAGCGTGCTGAACACCGCCACGCCCGGATCGGAAATACTTGTGCAAACCGTGAACCTCTACGATCCGACACCCAGTTCGATCAAGGCCGGCCGCGTTCACCTCTACGGCACGCACGAGAATTCGGGCCTCGGCCAGATCGCCTGCGCGTCCTGCCACGTGGACGTCCGCATGGACCGCCTCGGCTGGAACCTCGGTAATCCGGCGCACATCGACCCGCTGGGTCAGGGCATCGAAAAACGATTCCGCGGCGAGGGCGATGGACTGCTCATCAACCAGGCAGGACCCAACCCCGCCGGCGTCCACAATTCCCTGTTTGTGCCGGAAGCGCAGTCCGAGAGCAGCTTTGGCAATTTCAGCAGCGCCAAAGGCGTCATGACGACTCAAACGCTGCAAGACATCATCGGCAAGGAACCACATCACTGGCGCGGCGATCGCGACGGCATCGAGGAGTTCGCCGGCGCATTCGCCGGGCTGCAGGGGCGGGACGCGGACCTGGACGGCACCTCGATGGCACAGTTCAAGGCATTCCTGGCGAGCACATGGTTCGAGCCGAACCCCATGCGGCCGCTCGACAACGCGCTGCCCGGCGGCCCTCCGCTGTCCGAGGTCTTTTCGGGGAACCACGACAATCTGCGCATCGCGACACATTTTTCGCCGGGCACGACCACAGGCAAAGGGGGTTTCTCCGCGTTGGGAAACCAGTTGCCGCCCGGCAACGCGTTCCAGGGTTTCGTCGATTATGTGGATCTTTCACGAGACAGTGATTTCAGTTGCGTCGTCTGTCACACACTTCCCATGGGCGCCGGATCGACGCACGCGCTAACCATCACTGGCCTGGGAGTCTCTAACGGCGCGCCTACGTTTTCGTCCCTGCCGATCCCGGCGAGCACTCTCGGCTCGGCCCACCTCGGCATCAGCGGCAACGACGGCACCGGCCAGAACCACTTCAAGGTGCCGCATTATCGCAACGAACTCGAAAAGAACGGATTCTTTCTCGACTTCGGTCCGTCGGGCCCTCCGAGCCGCGCGGGCTTCGGCGTGCTGCATGACGGTGCGATCGACGGGATTGCGCGCTTCATTGCTGAACCGGCGTTTGATGCGAATACGGATCAGGCGCTCGCGAACATGGTCTCCTTTGTCCTCGCCACGCGGGGCGACGATTTCCTGCGCTTGCAGGGGCTTTCCGGCGCGCCGACCGGTGGTATTCCCCCAGCGGCCGTCGCGCAGGACGCGCACGCCGCGGTCGGTGCCCAGGCCGTCGTGCCGAACGGCGGCAGCGATTTCGTCGCGGACGTACTGGTAGACGTTGCCAACGACGACGAGATCGACCTGGTTGCCGAGCTGCGCGTCAACAACCAGCGCCGGCGCTACGCGCACTTCGACCTGAGCGGCGGCGGGCGTTTCATGTCCGATCGCGCGTCAAGCGGCCTGGTGTCGCTGTCGGCGCTTGAGGGCCTGGGCTCGGACATCCTTTACACGGGCGTCCACGAGTCCACCGGCCGCCGCATCGCCATCGACCGCGACGAGGACGGCGGGCTTGACGGCGACGAGGCCGACTTTGGCGCCGATGAAACGAACTCGAACGACAACGCGTTCGCCGGCTCCAGCATCCCGTCGTACGTCGGCGCGTTGCACAGCTTCTCGACCGTGTCCGCGGCCGTCGCGGCCGTCGCGCCCACGGCAGGCAAGAGAGGCATCGTCCATATCCAGGGCGGCGACTACGCCGGGCCGGTCACCATCAACAAGCGGGTGGTCCTCAAGAAAATCGTCGACCCAACCACCGGCGGAACCATCGGCGGGACCGTCCGCATCGGGACCTGACGCCGCCCCGCAAGTCCCGCGCGCGAGCGGGATGCTGACAAGTCGCCGTGCGTCCGGTATTATCGCGCGCATGTGTGTTCCCGGCACACGGCGCTTTCTTCCTCGATGCGCGTGCGGCGTTGTCGCATGCGCGGCGTACCTCGTGTTTGCCGCATGGCCGATGGCCGCGTTCGCCCACGGCAACGGTCAACTGCCGCCCATGACCCACGCCGCGCGCGGCGTGTCGCCTCCGCCGCCGGATCCCGGCACGTTCGTGAACTTCGAAACCCCGCACGTACACCCGCTCGACATCAATGCTTCGGGCACGCGTCTCGCCGCATGCAACACACCGGACAATGTCCTCGAACTCTATTCGATCAACGGCACGACGGGACTCCTCACGCCGCTTGCGAGCATTCCCGTGGGCTTCGCGCCGGTCAGCGTACGATTTCGCACGGACACCGAAGCGTGGGTCGTCAATCGCCTCTCGGATTCCGTCGCCATCGTGAATCTGACGCTCGGCCGCGTGACGAAGGTGATCCAGACGAGCGATGAGCCTGCGGACGTCGTATTCGTGAACGACGCGGGACTGGGCCAGACGGTCGCAGCCGTGTCGTGTTCGCGCCAGGACCTCATCGAAATCTACACGCTTACCGGCGGCAAGATCGGCAGCGTTCGGCTCGATGGCGAAGACCCGCGCGCGCTCGCCACGAATGGCACGAGAATCTACGCGGCGATCTTCGAGTCCGGCAACGGCACGACGATCCTCGGCGGCGGCAGCGAGCTGCCGGGCGGATTTCCGCCGAATGTTGTCAACAACGTTTCAACGCCATACGGCGGCGTCAATCCGCCGCCCCACGACGGCGTGGCCGGTGACGGGTTCAAGGCGGGTGCGGGCGTTACTGTGCAGCGAAGCGCGTTGCCCGCGCCGCCGCCGCGGGTCGGGCTCATCGTCCGCAAGGACGCCGGCGGAGCTTGGCGCGACGACAACGCCAGGGATTGGACGTCCTGGGTCAGTGGCGCGAACGCCACGCTCTCCGGGCGGTTCAACGGCTGGGACCTGCTCGACAACGATATCGCCGCCCTCCAGTCGTCGAACGGCGCGCCGGTGCTCGAGGCGGGATTCGGTGCCGCAGGTTACGTGACGCGCCGCATGAACATCGTCATGGCCATAGGCGTGAACCCCGTGGACGGCTCGGTCGTCGCCGTGGGCACGGACGCTATAAATGAGCAACGCTTCGAACCGAACCTCACCGGCACCTTTGCGCGCGTGATGGTGGCGATCGCGAACGGGACGAACGGAAACGAAATCGCGCTGGCCGACATGAACGAACAACATCTCTCCGTCGCGCAGGGCGGCGCCGCCTACCAGGACGGCGGCGTGTCATCCACGGACCGCATGAAATCGATCGGCGATCCGCGTGGTATCGCGTTCAATCCCGCCGGCTCGCGCATCTACGTCTCCGGCATGGGTTCAAACAACATCGTCGTGCTCGATGCGTCAACCGGCCAGCGTGTCGGCGGCACGGGCCACACGATCGACCTCGGGCCGGGGCTCTTCGGTCCGACCGGCCTTGCACATCACCCGACACTTGACGTGCTCTATTGCGTTAACCGGTTTGACGCCTCGGTGATGGCGATCGACACGACGCCCGTGGGTACCGAAGAGCTGCTTCAATCTGCGAAGTTCTTCGATCCGACGCCTGCGTACGTCAACGCGGGCCGCGTGCATTTCTACGGCACGCACGAGAACTCCGGACTCGGCCAGGTCGCCTGCGCGTCGTGTCACGTGGACGGCCGCATGGACAGGCTCGCTTGGGACCTCGGCGATCCGGCCGGGGCCGTTAAGGAGATCGCGCTCGTCAACGCGGCTAACCCCGGGCCGGACCAACACAACCTGCTCTTCGGATCGGATGCGTCCTTCGGCGCGTTCCATCCCATGAAAGGGCCGATGACCACGCAGACGCTGCAAGACATCATCGGCAAGGAGCCGCACCACTGGCGCGGCGACCGCAACGGCATCGAACAATTCGCAGGCGCGTTCGACGGGTTGCAGGGCGCGGACGAACCGTTGAACGGCGCCAATATGCAGGAATTCGAGGATTTCCTCTCCTCGATCCATTTTCCTCCCAACCCGTTTCGCGCGTTGGACGGGTCGCTGCCCGGCGGCCCGAAGTTCTTCGGCGTGGCCGGAAACAACCCGACATTGCCGCTGCCGGGGTTCGTGGGAACCGGCGTTGGCGCCGCGCTCGGCGCCGCACTGCCCGACGGAAACGCGTGGAACGGGTTCGAGAACTATGTAATGAATCAAAACGACGCGCCGTTTCGGTGCGTCGAGTGCCACACGCTGCCCATCGGCGCCGGATCGATTCAACTCACCAACAGCGGTCCGCCGTTAACGAACCCCAACCAGTTCCAGATGATCGGCTTCGGCCCGCTCGGCGAATCGCACCAGGCGCTCGTGAACATCGACCAGAACACGCAGCATCACTTCAAGACGCCCCACCTGCGGAATCAAATCGACAAGGAGGGGTTCTACCTCAACCAGGGCTCGGTGAACCCCGCGTTCGCGAAGAGCCGCTCCGGTTTCGGTGTGCTACACGACGGCAGCATCGACGGCCTCGCGCGATTCATCACCGAACCCGTATTCAGTATCTCGTCCGCGCAGGAACTCGCCGACCTCATCGCGTTTACGCTGTGCGTCGGCGGCGACGGATTCCAGGATCTGATCGGTCTGCCCGGCGCCCCCGCTGCGACCTTTTTTCCTCCCGCGGCGTTGGATCAATCCGCGCACCCGGCTGTCGGCAAACACATCCTCGTCAACAACGGCGTCGCACCGTCTCAAGTCACCACGCTGCTCAGCCTCGCCAACGTCAATCGAATCGATCTCGTCGTGTTCGGCGTCGAAAACGGCGTGAACCGGGGCTTTGCGCACGTGTCCGGCAGCGGCGGGTCCGCATTGTTCCAGCGTGACGGGTTGGGCGAATCGCTCATTACGCAAACCGGATTGATGATCCTCTCTGGCGGTGGGAACGAGTTCACGTATCTCGCGGTGCCGGAGGGGTCTGGCGTCCGCGCAGGAATCGACCGCGACGAAGACGGCGCGCTGAATCGCGACGAGGTCGCATGCAACTCCGACAGCGGAAATCCGAACGACAACAAGTGGGTTGACCTGAACGCCAGCGGAATCTCGCCCAGCGGCGCCATGAGCGACCCGTTCACGACCGTCTCCGCTGCCGTGGGCGCCGTCCAGCCGTCTCCGGGCAAGAACGGCGTCATCCGCATCCATGGCGGAACGTATTCACAGCCGATCACCCTCAATAAGCGCGTGCAATTGCATTCGTACGCCGGCGTCGTGCGAATCGGGGGATGAGATTCGCCCGGCGGAGTCCGGCGGGGGGTTCTGTAGCCAAAAAACGCTTGCGAACCACTAGTCCCCGGTGGTACTTTCGTATTTGCGGAATCGCCGGATTTACGGAGTCGTTGCACGTTCGTCTGGCGTGAGGAGGGATGAGAGACAATGCTTCTGCCGAACCGGTGTTTACTGTCTGCCTGCATTGGCGCGATGGGTCTCGGGGTTGTGCTCAGCGCTGGATCCGTCTGGGCCCACTCCTCCGCCGGCGCTCCACCGGACCAACGCAGTTCTCGCGGCGTGCCGCCCCCGCCCGATCCGGGGCCATTCGTCAATTTCGAGACGCCGCACGTCCACCCGATCGACATCAGCCCGGACGGCGCGACGCTCGCCGTGTGCAACACCCCGGATGGCCGCGTCGAGATTTACGACATCAACCAGTCCAACGGGCAACTGACGCATCTCGACACCATCCAGGTGGGCTATGACCCGGTTACGGCCCGGTTCCGGACGAACACCGAACTCTGGGTCGTAAACCAGATATCGGATTCGGTCAGCGTTGTGGACGTCGCCGCGGGAATCGTTCGCGCCACGCTGTTCACCGACGACGAACCCGCCGACGTCGTCTTCTACACCGACTCTGGCGATGCGACGCCCCTCGCTGCGGTCTCGTGTTCACGGCCAGACAAGATCCAGATCTTCAACACGACCACACGCGCGCTCGTCGAGGAGCTGCCGATCAAGAGCGAGGATCCGCGCGCGCTCGTGACCGACGGCACCAACGTCTATGTCGCGCCGTTTGCCAGCGGCAACAGCACGACGATTCTTTCGCGTAGCGCCGTGAACAACGGCGGCGGACCCTACGGCGGACAAAATCCGCCGTTCAACAACGTGCTGGACGTGGGCTTCCCCGGCGACGCGTGGGTGACTCCGCTCGGTTCCGTCGACTTCGGAACAATCTTTCAGACGCCGCCGCGCGTCGGGCTCATCGTGCGCAAAGACGGCGGCGGCGCGTGGCGGGACGACAACGGGACCGATTGGACCAACTGGGTGAGCGGCGCGAGCGCGGGGACCTCCGGGCGCGTCGTCGGTTGGGACGTGACGGACAACGATATCGCGAGTTTCTCGACGAACAACGGAGTCACTTCGTTGAACGCGGGCTTCGGCACGGGCGGCTGGGTCACGCGGCGCATGACGACCGGCATGGCACTCGCTCAGAATCCCGGCGACGGCAGCGTCATGCTCGTGGGCACCGAGGCGACGAACGAGATTCGTTTCGAGCCGGTCATCGAGGGCACGTTCGCGCGCGTCATGGTCGCCATCGCCGACGGATCGAATGGATCCGAGATCGCCCTGGTGGACATGAACGAGCAGCATCTCGCCGCGGCGCAAGGCGGACCGGCATACGTGGACGGCAGCGTCAACCAGACCGAGCGCGACAAGTCGATCGGCGACCCGCGCGGGATCGCGTTCAACCCTGCGGGCACCCGCGCGTACGTCACCGGCATGGGTTCGGGGAACGTCGTCGTCATCAATCCGGCGACCGGTGCCCGGCTGGGCGGCGTCGGCTACACCATCGATCTGGGCAGCCCGACGCCGGGGCCCACGGGCATCGTGCACCATGCGTCCCTCAATCGCGCGTACGTCGTCAATCGTTTCGCATCGAGCGTGATGATGATCGATACCACCACGCTTGGAAGCGAAGCCGTCGTGCAGACGCTTCCTTTTTTCGATCCGACGCCTCAATTCATCAATGACGGCCGCGATGACTTTTACGACACGCACCAGAACTCGGGTCTCGGGCAAATCTCCTGTGCCTCGTGCCACATCGACGGCCGCACGGATCAGCTCGCGTGGGACCTGGGCAATCCGCTCGGCGGGTTGAAGCCTACTAACCAGGTCAATCCAGCCGGTCCGGGTGCAGGCGAACACAACATCCTCTACAAATTCTTCCTGGATAATTTCGGCAATCCTACGGACGACTTCCACGACATGAAGGGCCCGATGACGACTCAGACTCTCGTCGACATCATCGGAAAAGAACCGCACCATTGGCGCGGCGACCGCGACGGCATCGAGGAATTCGCGGCGGCCTTCCAGGGCTTGCAGGGCGATGACTCACCCCTGCTGTCCGGGCCGATGCAACAGTTCGAGAATTTCCTGGGTTCGCTGCACTTCGGGCCGAACCCCTTCCGCGCGCTGGACAACTCGCTTCCTGGCGGGCCGAAACTCTTCGGCGGCGGGAACAATCCCGACCTTCCGCTGGACGGGTATTTCTCGAACGGGCCCAACGGTAATAACCCGGCCCTCTCCGCGCGCGGCACCGCGCTACCCGCCGGCGACGCGTTCCGCGGATTCCAGTTGTACGTGCGCGGAAATCCCCTCCATTCGAGTCCGACTCCGGGCCACGATACCCTTGAGTCGCTGGACAACGTGTTCCAATGCGTCTCGTGCCATGCGCTGCCGACGGGGAAGGGCCCCATCACGGCACCGGTATTTAATCTGGGACAGTTCGAATTCGAGTTTGTCGAAGTCGCGCCCGGGCCGAACGGCGAACGCCACACCGGCCTGTTCACAAACGACGGAACGGGCGACACGGACGGCGTGAACAACGACAACCAGGGCTCGTTCACTGTCGCGCAACTGCGCAATCAACTCGACAAACACGGATTCAACATGAAGCTTGCGAACGCGAGCACGCTCGGGTTCGGCGTGTTGCACGACGGCAGCGTGGACGACCTGGACAGCTTCCTCGGCTCGAACGCGTTCGACCTCGACAACGATCAGGATCTCGCGGATTTGATCGCGTTTACGTTGTGCATCAACGGAGACGGGTTCAACGATCTCGCGACGCTGCCGGGCGCCCCGACGTTTGAGTCCAATGACTTACCCATAGACATGGCAACGGTCGGCCAGCTTGGGCCGGACGGCGGCACAGTCAATACGGCCCACGCGGCGGTCGGCCAGCAGGTTACGATCGATTCAAATCCCCCCAGCCCGCAGCAGGCGAGCCGCATCAACCTGTTTCTCGCACTTGCGACAAACAACCGCGTCGATCTCATCGTCAAGGGCGTCAGCGAAGGTAACCGTCGCGGCTGGTATTTGAAAAACGGCTCGTACTTCCAATCGGACAAGAACTACGTCTCGACCACGGTCCCGGGCCTCCTCGCGCTCGCCGACGTCGGTACTGAACTGACATTCACCGTCGTGCCCAAGGGGCTCGGCCCGCGAATGGGCGTCGATCGCGACGGGGACGGATCGTTTGATTTCACCGAATTCCTCAACGGGACGGATCCCGCTGACTCCAGTGATTTCATCCTGGCAACTCCGGCGGCCACGCCTTGGGGCCTGATTGCGCTCGCCTTCGGGTTGAGCACCGCCGGAATCGTCTTCGGCATTCGCCGCGCATATGCGAGACGCCGGGTCTGACGCGCCAGATTCCAGGGAGGCGATTGCAAGGTCAGAAAGTCATCTGGGGCGATGGCCCCAGTATGCCGTGCTATTTCGCCGGCCGGACCTTCTTGAGCACGCCCGAGAACGTCAAGATCGTCCGCCTTCCCGTAAAGATGGTCCCGCGGACGAACACCAGGCTTCCGGTTTCCCGGATGATCTCGCCGGTGCCCTCGATGAACTCGCCCACGCGCGCAGCAGAGACGAACTCGCAATTCATCGTCAACGTGACCGCCGAGCTATTCTCGAGCGCGGGCCGCGCGACGACGAAGATCACATAGTCGGCGAAGGTCATCATCGCGCCGCCGTGCATGTTCCCCTGGCCGTTCATGTGCTTGGCCTCGGAGATGAACGCGCAATGGTACGCGCCGGCCGGATCCTGCCGGAAGTAGTACGGCCCGGACTGCTCCTCGAAGGGGTCGAACCCCTCCCACTTCTGGTAACCCTCAAGACGCGGATCGAGTTCTGTGCCGTCCATGATCGCTCCGGGCTAATTGCAAGTCGGGGAGTATAGCGCGCGGCGGGCTGCCCGCCTAACCGCAGTCTTCATGCGCATCGTTCCCGGGACGTCCGGCCTCCCAAGCGGGCGCGCGCTTCGCCCCGCCGCCCGGCGTCCTGTTAGAATGCTCCGGGGCACGCGGGGGGAAGACGAATGCGCGAAGTGGACTTGCTCGTCATCGGCTCGGGACCGGCCGGCCAGCGCGCGGCGATTCAGGGGGCCAAGTGCGGCGCGAGCGTTACGGTCGTCGAAAGGCGCCAGGTCGTGGGCGGCGTCTGTACGCACGCGGGCACCATCCCCAGCAAGACGCTGCGCGAGGCGATCCTCTACATGAGCGGGTTCCGTTACCGCAGCATGTACGGGCGTGGCCACGCGCTCAAGCGGCGCATCACGTTTGACGACCTCCTCCACCGCGTCAACCACGTCGTTCAGCACGAGGCTGGCGTCGCGCGCGACAAGCTCATCCGAAACGGCGTGGAAATCGTGAACGGAGTCGCCGCGTTCGAAGACCCCAACGTCGTCGCCGTCGCCACGAACGAGGAGTTGCGCAAGTTTCGGGCGGAAAAGATCATCATCGCGGTCGGTTCCACGCCATACCGGGCGGACCGCGTGCCGTTTAATGACACGAACGTCATCGATTCGGACACGCTCTGGAAGCCGGGCTTCCGCATCGACGACTTGCCGCGATCGATGCTGTTCATCGGCGCCGGGGTCGTGGGCACCGAGTATGCCTGCATGTTTTCCGCGCTCGGCGTGGACGTCGCCCTGCTCGACCGTCGCACGGAGCTCTTTCGGTTCATCGACCAGGAAATTAACGACGCGCTCGTCTACCACATGCGCAACGAAAAGATGACCCTCTATCTCGGCAAGGATTTCTCGAGCGTCAAGCTGGATGCGAACGGCAAGGTGATCACGACGCTGGAAAATGGCCGCGAGATCAAGACGGACATGTTGATGTTCTGCTCCGGTCGCGCCGGTGCGACGGAGGGCCTGGACCTCGATCGGGCCGGAGTCGAACTCGCGGGCCGCGGGCTGATCAAGGTAAACGAAAACCTGCAAACGAACGTCCCGCACATCTACGCCTGCGGCGACGTCATCGGTTTCCCCGCGCTCGCCTCGACCTCGATGGAACAGGGCCGCCACGCGGCGTGCCACGCGTTCGACGTGCCGTTCAAATCGCAGAACGACCTCATGCCCTACGGCATCTACACGATTCCCGAGATCAGCATCGTCGGCAAGACCGAGCAGGCGCTTTCCGAGGAGGGCGTTCCCTACGAAATCGGCATGGCGCGTTACCGTGAAATCGTCAAGGGACAGATCATGGGCGACGAGACGGGCATCCTCAAACTGATCTTCAACCAGAAAACCGGGCGGCTGCTCGGCGTGCACATCATCGGCGACGGCGCGTCCGAACTCATCCACATCGGCCAGGCCGTGCTCAGCTATGGCGGCTCTATTTCCTATTTCGTGGACACGGTCTTCAACTACCCCACGCTGGCTGAGGCCTACAAGGTCGCCGCGCTCAACGGGCTCAAGCGCGTCGGTGCCCCGGCCCTCCAGACCGAGGAGTTCGCGATGCCGCAGGGCGAGCGCGTCGGATTGGGCCACGAACCCCTCGCGACATGATTCCATTCCGGAAGTGGTTTGAGCCGCAGGAAGAGAATCCCGATCGCGACCGGCAGTTCGTCCGCATGGCAATCGCCGTGTTCGCCGCCGCGACGCTGGTACGCGCGGTCGCAGCGGTGACGTTGCCACTGGATCTGTCCGGCGACGAGACCTACTATTGGGACTGGGGCCGGCGCCTTTCCTGGGGCTACTACAGCAAGCCGCCGGGCATCGCCTGGCTGATGGCCGCCGCCGGCGGGCTCACCGGCGACACCGAACTCGGAATTCGCGCCTTCGCTGTCGTCATTGGCGCCGCCACCGCCTGGGGCGTGTACCTGTTTACGCGCCAGTTATACAGCGCGCAAGCGGCCTTCCTCGCGCTCGTTGCGTTTGTGTGCACACCCGCCACTGCGGCCATGAACTTCGTACTCTCTATCGACGTGCCGCTCGTGTTCTGCTGGACAGCCGCGTTGATGTTGCTCTGGCGCTACGTGCAAGCTCCGAAAACGGCAACGGCCGTTGGCCTGGCCCTAGCGCTCGTGGCCGGTGCGCTATCCAAGCAGATGATGCTCGTATTTCCGCTCATCGCGATCGCGTTCGCCGCATTGACGCCCGACGCGCGGCACGTACTTCGCCGTCCGGCGTTTTGGATCGTGATGATTTCGCCCGTGCTCGGCATGGTGCCGCCGGTATGGTGGAATTACCGGCACGACTGGATCACGTTCAAGCACACCTCGCATCATTTCAATCAGGACACGACCACGCTCGCCGGCGCCCTCTCCGATTTCGCCGGGTTCGTCGCATCGGAGGCGGCGATTCTCACGCCCATCGGATACGCGTTACTGCTTGCAGTGGTCGTCTCGGCTGCAGCGCGATGGCCCAGGCTCGGCGCGCGCGAGCGTTACCTTGTTTTATTCTGCGCGACCGGCCTCGCGGCCACGCTTGCCATGACCGTTCGCCAACGCGTAAACGCGAACTGGCCCGCCGTATTCTACGTATCGGGCCTCGTGTTGCTGGCGGGTTGGGTTACGCGTGCCTGGGGCGATGGACGCCGCGCCGAGGCCTTGCGGCGCGCCGCTGCGCCCGGCCTCGCACTCGCCATCCTCTTCACCATCGGCGCATATGCGCTGGCATTTGCAATCGCCTACCGCGCGGTCGATCTCGGTCGGCTCGATCCTGCGGCCAGAGTGCACGGATGGAGTGAACTGGCGGTCCGTGTTCACGAAGTCCGATCGGACCTTCCCAGGCCGGCAGACACGTTCATTCTTGCGCTGGGCCACCGGTATTTCGCCAGCGAACTGGCTTTTTATCTGCCGGACCATCCGCGTGTCTTCAGCGGCGTGCCAGTACCGCCCGGCACCATCCGCCATCAGTACGATCTCTGGCCATCCCCGCAATCGCGAATCGGTGACGATGCATTGATCGTTTACAGCACCGAGGATGGCGACGAGATTGTTGACGTCCGGCACAATTTCGATTCCGTCGAACACCTCGCGCATATCGAGGTCCCGAACGCGTACTCGAAACTTGCCACAGTCGAGGTCTATCTCGGGCGCAATCTGACGCAGTGGCGCCCCCCTGACGACGAGTGAATACCGTGTTCCAGAGACTGCACCCTATCGCGCGGCTCAGCCTTCCCGTTGCCGTAGTCTTCGTACTGACCCTCCCGTTCGCCTTTACCGATCTGGATCTGCGCGTGGCGTCTGTCTTCTACGACGCACACCAAAAAGTGTGGCCGCTTGCGGATGCGCCCTGGGTCAACTTCATGTATCACTACGGCACGTGGGCCACGTGGGCGGCGGTATACGCTTCGGCAGCCGTGTTTCTCGCCGGATTCGCCATCCCGATTGGCCGGGCGTCGCGGCGATTCACGCTGTATTTCGTGCTCGCGGTCATCGTCGGCCCGGGCTTGTTGGTGAACACCTTGGGGAAGGGTGAACTCGACCGGCCGCGGCCGCGAAGCACCTCCGCGTTCGGCGGTGAACAATTGTTTCAGCGCCTGTGGCACTTCCCCGGGAATGCGCACGGATCTTCGTTCCCGTCAGGGCACGCTTCCATGGGATTTGCGTGGTTGGCGCCCGCCATCTATCTGCGCGCGAGGCGTCCTCGCGTCAGTCGCTGGCTCGTCGGAACTGCGCTCGTTCACGGCGCCGCATTGGGCCTGGCGCGCATGGCAGTCGGAGCGCACTTTCTGAGCGATGTGTGCTGGTCTGCCGGAGCCGACATCCTCGCCGCGGTTCTCCTGTGCCTCGTTTTCGGCACGATCGCCCGCGCGCGAGGCCATCTGCACGAGTACCGGCTCGATGTCCTGGGACTGCCGCCGGCCGCTACGGATTCGTAACGTACAGTTCGCGCCAGTCGATGCCCGCGCCTTCACCCGTGTGCAGTTGAAGCGCGAAGCTGCCGCTGAACAGTTGCGGCGCCGGGTCCAGCCACTCAATAACGCGGTAACCGTTCACCCAGGTCGTCAGCCGGTTGCCATTGGACCGAATTTCGATACTGTTCCATTCTCCGGGCCGCAACAGGTACGCCGGCGCCGTCGCGGGATCGGGCTTGAGCAGCCAGCCGCGCCGGTAGCTCTCGTAAACCCAGCCCGATGAGCCGGGATACGAAGGCTCGACCTCGCCCTGGACCCCCGCTATCACCGGGTAGCCGTCGTCGCGCAGTTGAATGGTCGAGTGATAAAACAGGCCGTAGTTTCCCTCGCCCAGCATCCGGAATTCGCCGCGCACTCGAAAATCGGTCCACGCATCGACGGTCGCGAGGTACCCCTCCGATTGGTTGGGCCCACGCCGGCCCTGAATGACCCCGTCCACGACCGCCCACGACTCGCTGCCCCAGTTCTGCCAACCCTCGAGCGTCACCCCGTCGAACAACGGCTGCCAATCGGCCGTCTGCGCACGCGACGTGATGCGAATATTCCGGTAACGGACTTCCGCCGGGGCATCGGGGGCCGCCGCGACCTGAAGTGCGATCAGCCCGCTGATGGACTGCTCGTCGTACGTCGTCGCGGCCGGAACGCCGTTCACCGCGACCTGAATTACCGGGCCGACCGCGCTGACCGTGAGCGTGTTCCACTCCCCCGGTTTGATCGCCGCCTGCGCGTCGTCGGTCGCCGCGCTGATCGGCGGCGCGCCATGCGCCGCGATCACTTCGCCCGTCCGGCCGCCCTCGAGGGTATTGACGTTCACGTGATAGCCGTACATCGCTTTGGGATCCGCACCCGCCGCCGGGTCGGCAGGCAGCCAATGCCCGCGAATCTGCAAGCCGCCGTTCGCGGGAGACGGCGTCAAGAATTCGAGCTGCACGGCGCAATCGCTGAACTCGCCGGACAACCGCAGCCAGCCCATTTCTCCCGCCACGGCGCGCCCCACGATGGCGTCCTCTTCGATCGTCCACGCGCCACCCAGGGTGTTCATCGTGACGGTTTCCTGGTTCGGCGTGATGGTGACCGCCTCGTCGGCCTGGCCCAGTGCGGCGGCGGCGAGCAGTGTCGCGAGAAGACCGTTCATGGAATCCTTCCTTGTGATTAGGGATCGGCCGGCGCCAGTGTATCCGAATCATTGATTTCGGGCGAGCGCCGAATCAACGGAAGCTGGCAATCCTGATACCGAGCGGCGGCGGCCCGCCGGGGTCGCGCGTGTCGAGCCAACGCGCGAGAACGGCGCAACGGTCGGCATCGATGATGTGGTCGTTGCCCTTCTCGTATACGATGCGGCCGTTGTGTCCGACCCGGTAACTGTGACCCGCGTACTGCACCTCGCGCGCGGGTAGCTTCGGAAAAACGATGCTCCGCTCGGCCATCCGGCGCTGGAGGATCTCGGTCATGAATTCTTTGACGGCCCGGCGCACGATCGTACCGTCCGGCAGCGGTTCGAGTTCGATCGAGCTACCAAACTCGATCGCATGCACGCGTTCGCACCACGATGCACCCCTGGCCATCAGGTCGTGTGCGATCGCCCGGCCGTTGTTTCCCGCGTCGATCACGATCGCGCGGAACGCGTACGCCCGGTCCAGCTCCCCGATGATCGCCGCCTGCCGCGCATAGTTCACGCCGGCGAGATGAACGCGCAACACGTTGAAGACGTGCGGCTCGTCCGCGCGATACACGACCAGCTCCGACGGATCCCGCGCAAATCCGAGATCGCAGCCCAGGTAATAGGCTCCGGGTGCGGCGCCGGACGGCGCGGCAAACCCGTCCGTCTCGCCCAACTCGATCGACTCGAACGGCGCGCCCTCGTCGACGCACTCCAGGTAGTCGTCCAGGTCGAACACGCCGTGCGCCGGGGTACCGTGCTGGCCGAGCACGCGGTGGATGTAGCCCGGGGAGGCCTTGCCGCCGTAGAGCCGCTGCAGTTCGGCGTCCTTCTCACGCGAGAACTCCGGGTTGATGCTCGACGGCCAGTTGAATTGCTCAACGTCCTGCGCCTGCGTCATCCGGTAAAACGTCTCGCGGCGGCCGTTCGGCACGCCATACACCCAGCGCCAGCCGTTCCCGTTCAACGCCTGATACAACTCGCCCCAGGACGTTTCCGTGAGTTCCTGCGCCTCGTCCACCACCTGGAAATCCACGTGCATGCCCTGAAAGTTTACGCCGCGGGGGCCGGCGATGCGCCCCCACAACACGAAGCCGTTCGACAGGCGCAGGTACCACGAGGGCGTTCGTTTCAGTTCGACGATGCTGTCCGCGAAGCGATCGTTCTCCTCGAATCGCCGCACGATCCGGTTCATCAGCGGATAAAGGTGGTGTTCGCACTGCGTCGCGATCAACATTTCGCGCCCGTGAAACGCAACACTGGCCCACAACGCCATGATCTCGATCTCGGCTGTCTTGCCGACATCGCGGCCGTCGCTGTGGACCTTCCGCGGCAAATAACACGCGAGCGAGCGGCGCTGATATTCCCGGGAAACCCAGGCGTCCCCGCGCCGATCCGTTACGTTCGCGTGCGCGAATTGCTCTCGGTCGTAGATCGCCTCACTCGCCCGGATTCGCTCCTCGGTCCAGCCCATTCTTCGAAGCCCGGCCCGGAAATCCCCGGGGTCCCAATAGTTCATCAAAGACAACTTCGGCCTCCTCGAGAATCGGCTTCATCAGATCGGGCAGGCCCTTGGGCCGAACGGCGCCAGCTTTCCCGGAATCTTCGGTGAGTTCGCTCATACTTCGCCTCAGCCTTTCGTACATTTTGGCCACGGCGTCCAGCGCCGGATGCGGCACCGACGTTCCCGTAGCGGCTCCTTTGTCCCGTTTCTCGAACAGCGTGCCGTCGCCGAGCTGCGTCAGGGAACGCCACGCGAGAACGCGCCAGACGACCGCCTCTTCGACACACGCTTCGATCCGTATGGGAGCCGCGGGTGCGTCGCCCGTAACCGCCGCGCATTTCAATCGCGACCAGAACGCGTATGCAAACGCATACTCGGCGGATCCCGGCTCCAGACGGATCATCGCGGCAATCCGCTCGAAGTCGGCGTCAACAATTCCGCTCACGACCAGAGTTCCATTCGTTCCTCCCATATTCACAGGCAGGTCTGTTGCCCTGCGGGTGCCGGTGCGGGGTCTTGAAGACTTGACGCATTCGCCCTATAATCCTTGGGTTCAGGGGCCATTCGAGTTTCAGGGGACCGGCATGTCGGCAAACCGCGACGACGTACTGCTACAACGCCTGCAGAGCACCATCGACTCGTGGAGTTCGGAGGTGACTTCCGCGCAGGAAGGCCTCGCCCGGCAGATCGGCGACGCGCGCAAGCAGCTCGGCACGCTGATCGACACGCTCAACCGCCGATCCAAACCCTCCAACGGCAACGGCGCGGACACGCTGCGCAGCCGCGCCTTGAGCGAGCGGGACTCCGCCCTGCAGGACGCGATGCAGCGTAACCGCGACCTCGAAGAGTCGATTCACCAGCTCCAGGACGAACGGCGCGCGCTGCTGCACGAAGTCGAAGTCAGTCTCTCGGAAAGGGAAGACCTGCGCGGGCAAATCGCCGCGCACCAGGAGCAGGAGGCGGCCGCCGCCAAGTACATCGAGAAGGCCGAACGGGAGCTGGCGACGTTACGGCGGTCGATGGATACCGCATCGGCCACGCGCGCCTCGTCTGACGCGGAAATCGCGCGATTCAAGGACGCGATCGCGGCCGCGAAGGCCGAACGCGACGCCGTCTCCGAGGAACTGGCGCGCGTGCAGGCGGAACTCAAGAAAAACGCGGCCGAGACGGACCAGCACCGTCTGGAGGTCGAGTCGCTCACCGCCGTCATCCAGCGCCTCGAAGACGAAGCGGCGGAGGGTGATCGCGCGAACGATGGCCGCGTGCGTGAGCTCACGGCTGAACTCGCCGCCGCTGAACGCATCATCGGTGATCACCAGGACCGGCTCGCCCGCCTGACCGACGATCGCGCGCGCCTGACCGAGCAAGTCGCCACGCTGGACACAGAACTCGACGCGGCCGCGGCGCGGTTCGAACGGCAGGAAGCCGCCGGGCGTGAGGCGCTGGCCGAACTCGAGGAGTTGCGGAGCGCGCGCGAACAACAGGTCCGGGCCGAAGCCGCCCTTCGGGAGGAACTCGAATCCGCGCGATCTGTCGCGGAAACGCTGCGGCGTGCCGAACACGAATTGCGCGACGAGTTGGCGTCGCTGAATCATCAATATGAGCGCCAGCGCGCCAAGCTGGCCGAGACCGAACACGAGTTGGAGGCGCACTGGGACCTGTCGAAACAGGCCAACCAGCGCGACGAATCGCAGCGGCAGGACCTCGCGGCGCTGCGCCGGGAACTCGACGACGCGCGCGAAATGGTCTCGCAGATGAAGCGGGACATCGAAGCGGCGCGGCCGGCCGACACAGGGGCCTGGCAGCTCGAATCCCGGCTGACAGAAATGACGCGCGAGAATGACGAATTGCGCCGGCTGCTCGACGCGGCGGAGTCCCGCGCGCAGAGCGCCGCGCCGCAGGACGACCTTGCTATCGACTCGGTCCGCGAGGAACTGCTCGCGTTCGAACAATTGCTGATCGAGCGCGAGGAGGCGGTGGAAGCCGCCGCCGTGCGCATGCAAAAGCTCGAGGAAACCGCGCTGCGCGTGCAGGCCGAAGTCGCCGCGTTGCGCGCGGGTGGCAGCGCACCCTCACCGTCGCTGGAGGAAATCGATCGGTTGCGCGCGCGGTTGCAACGCCTGGAGACGGCGAACGCAGAGCAGTCCGCCCGCATTGTCGAGCAAGACGTCGAACTCTCGCAACGTCGCGACGAAGTCGCCGCGTTGCAGCGCGCGGTACAGGAACTCGAACTCGCGCCCGCCGAGACGGAAGAAGAACCGCCGCGACTCGTGCCCTCGGCCGCGTTCGCCGCCCACGACGCGACCGGCCAGAAAAAGTCGATGGGCGAAATCCTCGTTGACGCCGGCATCATCACGGGCAACCAACTCGCGAGCGCCCTCGACGAACAACGCACGGCCAAGAAGCGCCGGCTGGGCTCGATCCTGGTTGAGAAGGGACTCATCCGCGAGGAAATCGTCGCGCAGGTCGTCGCGAGCCAGTTGAAACTGCCGTTCGTGCGCCTGAGCGAAACGAAAATCCACCGCAGCGCGGTCGCGCTGCTCGACGGCCGCCTCGCGACGCACCACATGTGCTTCCCCGTCGCCGCCACCTCCGCCGAGATTGTGGTGGCGATGGCGAATCCGCTCGACCTCATCGCGATTGAAGACCTCGAATTCGCCTCGCATCTCAAAGTGCGGCCCGTCGTCGCTACGCTCTCGGACATCACGTCCGCGATCGTCGAGTACTACGGCGTCACCATCGCCAACGCCATTGCCGAGGACACGTTCGACGTGCAGACGCCGCCGCGGATTCCCACCCAACAGCGCCCCCAGCGCTGACTCGCCGCTGACACGGCCGTCGATCGGTTCCGGGCGTCAGGTCGGCCCGCGCGAAATGCGCATGCACGTCCGTATCGATAGAATTTGCCCTTCGGGAGGAACCATGGCCGCGTTCTACGAAGCGCTGACCGACAAGCAGGTCGAGTTTATCCGCGCGCAGCACATGTTCTTCGTCGCGACCGCGCCGCCGGATGGCGGGCGCATCAACCTCTCGCCCAAGGGCATGGATACCTTCCGCGTGATCGACGCGAACACCGTCGCCTATCTCGACATGAGCGGGTCAGGCAACGAAACCTCCGCCCACCTGCAGAACGACGGCCGCGTCACGTTCATGTTCTGCAGCTTTACGCAGGCGCCGAACATCCTGCGGCTCTACGGACGCGGCGACATCGTGCGCCCGGGCACGGCGGAATGGGACGCGCTCGTCCCCCGCTTCAGCCAGGTATCGGGTCAGCGGCAAATCATCCGTGCGCGCATCGAATCGACGCAGGATTCATGCGGTTACGCCGTACCGCGGTACGAGTTCATCGAGCCGCGAGAGACGTTGATCCGATACTACGAGAAGTTCACGCCCGATGAAATCCGCGCGAAACAGGCGAAACAAACAAAGTCCATCGACGGCCTTCCTGTCGAACCGGCCTGCCGCGTGTAAAGAGAAACGCAGATACGAGCCCAGGCCTTCGTCCGGCTCTGACTGCTTGCACCAGCAAAGGGTCCGTGCTATCGTCGGTCACCTGCGGCGGTTACCGGCGAGTTTGTCTTGCGGCCATGCGGCGAATAGACACTACAATCGGCTCGGGTCATTTTCTCCTCGCGCTCTTTACATGCCTGCTCGCTGGTTCCGTGACCGGCGAAGTACTGGAGATTTTCGCCGGCGTCTCCGAGTCGGACACCGGAACCATCCTTCGCGTCTCCGATCTCGCCCCGGGCGATGACGAAACGCTGCACACGTTGTCCGCGCAACCCGAGGACATCAACGTCGACCCGGTGGGCGGTAAGGTCTATTTCATCGACGCCGGTACAAACACCGTCAAGCGCTCGAACCTGAACGGAACGTCCGTGCAAACGATCGTCCCCTCCGCGGGCGATTTCAACGCCATCGGTCTCGATCTGGTTAACGGCAAGCTTTACTGGTCGGACCAGATAAGTAACTTGATTCGCCGCTCGAACCTGGACGGCACCTCGGCGGAAAACGTCGTGACCGGCGTCGACAACGCAACCGACATCGCGATCGATCCCGCCGGCGGGAAGTTGTACTGGATCGACAACAATCTCGTCCAGCTCAATCGCGCCAATCTGAACGGATCCAACGTCGAGACGATCGCCACCGGTACGATGGGAATAAGTCTCGCGACGTTGGCCCTCGACCCCGCGGGCGGAAAGGTGTACTGGACCGATCTTGATCTCGGCCTGCGTCGCGCGAACCTGGACGGTACGGGCGCGGAGACCCTGGTGCCGCTGGAGGGGGTGCAGGTGCCACTGTCTATCGCGCTCGACGTCGCCGACGGCCGGATGTACTGGACCGATTTCGGCGGCCGCGAGACGATTCAACGCGCTAACCTGGACGGATCGGATATCCAAACGGTTCACGAACCCGATGCGCATCCCTACTACGTCGCATTGGACGCGACCACGCGGACGTTGTACTGGACCGAATTCGAAGGCACGCGCGTCTCTCGCCGGACAATGCCGAAAGTGGAGACGGTTGTATCGGGCCTCATCGGCGTCGGCGGCGTGGCCGTGCACGTGACCGGCGGACCGCTCCAGGGCCATCTCTACTACGTGGAAGCCGATACAGACTTCTTCATTGGAGGCGTCGGCGCCATCCACCGCTCCAACTTTGACGGCACCGGCGACGTCGAGCTGTTGACCAACCTCGAGTTGCCGTTCGACATCGCGATCGATCCCGGCGGGTTAAAAATGTACTGGACGGATTTATTCTCCGGTATTCATCGAGCCGATTTGAACGGGCAGAACGCGCAAGTCATCGTGCCGGGAACAGGTCCTCTCGCGATCGCCCTCGACCTCGAAAACGACAAGGTCTATTGGACGGACGTCATCAACGAACGCGTCAGTCGTGCGAACCTTGACGGCACTAACGTGGAGCATCGCATCCCGAACACGCGTTCGCTCTGGGGAGTTGCTGTCGACACGGAAATCTCCACAATCCTGTGGTCGCACCGCACGGGCGACCAGCCGGGAATCTTTCGCACGAGCATCGCCAGCGGTGGCGGCGTGCAACACGTGCTCACGCCCCCGGCTGTTGACGATCCCACAGGGATTGAATTGGATCTCGCCCGACTCGACATGTATTTTGCCGGCGATGGACGGCTCCGTCGATCCAATTTGAATGGTCAAAACGTCCAGGACGTGATGTTGCGTTTCTTCGACGGATTCGAGTTCGCCCTGCTTCGCGCGAAGGGCCTCTTCGTTTATGTCAACTTCGCCGCCGGTCAGAATCAGGACGGCACCGAATTCAGTCCGTTCGACACCGTAGCCGAGGCCGTCCAGGCGGTGCTGCCTGGCGGGACGATCCGCATCGCAGCGGTTCCGGATTCGCAAACCACCGAGACAATTGTTATCGATCAGCACGTGATCCTCGAAGCCACGGGCGGTACGGTCCGCATTGGCGCCGGCGGTGCGCGATCCATCCTGAAAAACAGTTCCGGTTTCGTCGCGAACGACGAGTAAAGTCCAGCGCCGGGCTTTCGTGCGCGCGCGTCCAACGTTATAATCCGCTTTTCACCGATTCACGCGGAGGGGAACCATGGCGCAAGACTTGAAGGCGATGTATCGCCAGAAAAACCTCGGAGACTTCCCAGAATCCGTCGAGATTCTCGGCCGGCAGTACGAAAAGGTCGAAGACCTGAGATACGGCACCAACCCGCACCAGCCGGCGGCGTTTTACCGGCCGGCCGGCGGGCGGCTCGTGCTCGGCGCATACGAGATGCTCAAGACGGGCAAATCCGGCCTATCCCAAACGAATATCGAGGACATGCACCACGCGGTCGGGATCCTGAAATACCTGCAGCGGCCCGCATGCGCGGTGATGAAGCACTGCAACCCGAGCGGCGTCGCGATGAAGGTCGGCTCACACGACCTGAAAACGGTCTACGAGCGCGCGCGGGACGCCGATGCGCAGGCCGCATTCGGTTCGGTGGTGGCGTTCAATCGCGAAGTCGATGGAGCGACGGCGGACGCCATCATGCAATCGGTCGTCGAGGGCGTCGCCGCGCCGGGATTCACCGCGGAAGCGCTGGACGCGTTCAACGCGGGCGACCGTTACAAACGGAACAAGGAAATCCGCGTCATTCGCCTGCCGGATTTTGCAGTATTGCCGAAGTTCATCGACGATGGCACCGACGTGCGCGAGATCAAGGTGTTCGACGACGGCTCGGTAGTACTCGCGGTGCCGTACCTGTCCCGCGTAAAGACGACGGCCGACCTCGTGCCCGCCTACGCGGAAGGCAAGGAAGGCCGTGTCGAAATCCGGCGCAAGCCGGACCAGCGCGAGCTCGACGACCTCCTGTTCGCGTGGTATGTGAACATCCACGTGCGGTCGAACGGCGTCGTCATCGCGAAGAACGGCCAGACGCTGGCCGTCGGCACGGGCGAGCAGGACCGCGTGGGCGCCGTCGAACAGGCCGTGCACAAGGCGGGCAAAAAGTACAAAGGAAGCGAAACGATGGACGGCGCGGTGATGTCCTCGGACGGTTTCTTCCCGTTTCGCGACGCCGTCCGCGCGGCGACCGACCACGGCGTCACCGCCATCGTGCAGCCGGGCGGCTCCGTGAACGATCGCGACGCGATTCTCGAGTGCAACGAGTCGAAGACGGCGATGGTGTTCAGCCTCGAGCGTTGTTTTAGCCACCATTGAGACGTTTCTCTGGCCGCAGAGTCCGCAGAGGAGATTACATGTTACGTAAACAAACAGTCCTCGTTCTGATGTCGATTTGTTGTTTCGCCGCGCCCGGCGCGGCACAGGCAGCGGACCCGGAGTTTTACGTCGTCACCCTCGGCACGGGCATCCCGCTGCCGAATCCCGAGCGCGGGACCGCGGCGACGCTCATCGTCGCAGGGGACCGCTCAGTGCTGGTGGACACGGGCCGGCGGTGCATGGAGCGGCTGGTGGCGACGGGCCGACAGGACGCGTCGATCATCCTGTTCACGCATTTTCACTCGGACCACATCACGGAGTTCGGCGAGCTGATGGTGAACCGCGGCGTTGCCGGCGTGGACACGCCGCAGCGCGTCCTCGGGCCCAAGGGGACGCGCGCGCTGGTCGATGACTTTCTCGAGGTCTACAGCCGCGACACGGAATATCGCGTCGCGCACCACCACGAACATTGGCCGCCGAACGCAATGCGCGCAGACGTAACCGAAGCGCTCGACCCGGGCGTCATCCTGGACGAGGACGGCCTGCGCATCACCATGTTCAACGTCGACCACGAGCCCATCGTGCCCGCGGTCGGCTACCGCATCGACTACAACGGTAAGTCCGTCGTCGTCTCCGGCGACACGAAGGCCATCCCCGCAATGGTGGACGCGGCCCGCGGCGCGGACGTGCTCGTGCACGAGGCGATGTACGTCGCGCAACTCGACCAGGCCCGCCGCATGCTCGCCCAGGGCGACCCGCGCCGCGCCGCCATGCTTGACGACATGATGTCTCACCACGCGGGAACGCTCGACATCGCTGCCATCGCCCGCGACGCCGGCGTCAAACACCTCGTCCTCACGCACCTCGTCCCCAGCATCCCGCCCACCGACGCCGCCGAACGCCTCTTCACCACCGGCATGAGCGACATTTACAAGGGAACGATTACCGTCGCGCGGGACGGAATGAAGATCGTGCCGTAAGCCTGCACACGCGGACCTTGTTTCCAGGCTTCGCTTGGGAACAGCACGCGTATCGGAGGATGTCAGACTATGCGGAGAACTTTGAGCGGTCTCGCTGCAAGCGCGCTAGTGGCATGCGCTGGAGGCGTAACTGCCCAGAACGCTGCACCTCCTGCGTTCGTCAAACTCCCCTACAACCACGCCGAGACCGCGCCCATCGTGGACGTGCAGGCTGGCCTCTGGGCGCAGCCGCTGCCGATGGACTGGGACGGGGATGGCGACCTCGACCTGGTGGTGACGACGGCGGGCGTGCCGTCAAATGGCGCCTGGCTGTACGAGAACGCGACCGGGCCGGCTCCGCAGGCGACGAAGAGCGCAACGGGACTCGCTGCCAGCGCGCCGGTGGACGTCGTGTTCAAGGCCGGCCGGTGGGTGGCCGGAGGGCTGGAAGATACGACGGTTAGTTATGTGAACGGCGAGCCGATGGTCTGCGTGCCCGGTGAAGCGAAGGTGCGCGCGGCGGGCGAGGCGACGCCGTTCGGCGGGGCGGTGGCGGGCGGCGCGCCCGTGAAGGAATGCACGGGCGTCGTCTACCCGGATTTCCGCAAGACGGGATTCGAACAGGGGCAGCCGATCGGGATCGCGCAATTGCGTTCGTATTCGCGCACGCGCGGCGACCAGTGGAAGTTCTTCGACTACAACGGCGACGGCCCGATAGACGTCGTGCTCGGCCTCGGCGTATGGGACGACTACGGCTGGGACGACGCCTACAACCCCGCCGGCGTCTGGACCAACGGGCCGCTGCACGGTTACGTGCTCGTAGCGCTCAATCGGGGCACGACAGCGTCGCCGGACTACAAGGAGTGGCTGTCCGTCGACGCGTGGCAGCCGAACCGCGACCCGTCCAAGCCGGAGAAGTGGATCAACCCGGAGCCGATCGACGTCTACGGCGCGCCGTCACCCAACTTTGCCGACTTTGACGGCGACGGCGATCTCGACCTCGTCTGCGGCGAGTTTCTCGACGGGCTGACGTACTTCGAGAACATAGGCACGCGCACGGAGCCGAAGTACGCGAAGGGCCGGTTCCTCGCGCGGGGCGGCCGCGCGATCCGCATGGACCTCCAAATGCTTCAGGTCATCGCGCTGGATTGGGACGCCGACGGCGATACCGACCTCGTGGTCGGGCAGGAGGACGGCCGGGTCGCGCTGTGGGAGCATACGGGCCGCGTTGATGACTCGATGCCCGTGTTCGAACTGCCGCGTTTCTTCCGCCAACACGCGGACTACCTGCGCGTCGGCGTCCTGCCGACGCCCGCGGGCGTGGACTGGGACGGCGACGGCGACGAGGATTTTATTGCCGGCGACACCGCGGGCTACATCAACTTCGTCGAAAACATAGGCCACTTCGAAGGCCTGCCCATCTGGCAGCCGCCGGTCTACCTCGACGCGGGCGGCGAACGCGTGCGCATCCAGGCTGGGACGAACGGCGGCATCCAGGGCCCGGGCGAGGCGAAGTGGGGCTACACGTGCACGGCGACCGGCGACTGGGACATGGACGGCGATCCCGACATCGTCATCAACAGCATCCGGGGCGAGATTCTCTGGTACGAGAACGTCGGCCCGAAGAAGGCCCCGAAGCTGGCCGCTGCGCGACCGGTCGAGGTGATGTGGGACGGCCCCGCGCCGAAGCCCGCCTGGTTTTGGTGGGACCCGAAGGGCAACCAACTCGTGACCCAGTGGCGCACGACGCCGTACATCGGCGACATGAACGGCGACGGGGTCAACGACCTCGTCTCGCTCGACCACGAGGGCTACCTCGCGTTGTTCGCGCGCGAGAGGCGCGGCGGCGGGCTCGTCACGAAACCGGGCGCGCGTGTGTTCCTGGACGAGAATGGCCGGCCGCTGCGACTGAACGGCGGCTGGGCGGGCAAGAGCGGCCGGCGCAAGTACACCTTCGCGGATTGGGACGGCGACGGGCGGATCGACCTGATGCTTGACGGACTCAACGTCGATTTCTGGCGAAATATCGCCGAAAAACCCGGCGATTGGAAGTTCAAGAACGAAGGACCCGTTGCCGGCGACAAACTCGCGGGCCACACGACCGCACCGACGATGGTCGATTGGAACCGAGACGGCATTCCCGATCTAATCGTCAGCGCGGAGGACGGGTGCCTGTACTATCTCGAGAACCCGCGCTCGAAGAAGTGAGATCGCCGGGCGCCGTATACGCGAACCGGAATCACTCCGTCCCGGCTGGCTGCGCAATCCCGTGGACGACCCGGATCGGTTTATCCAGCGGAAGGCTGAACACGACGATTCCATCGTACATTTCGTCGAGGTTCGTCGGCCCCCAGTGTACGTTTACCGTGGGGTCGGGATTGATGGGATTGTTCGCGCTGTTGTCGAACTCGGCGATGAATTCCACGACCGTCCCCGCGGGAACCTCCATCGGTTCCGCGAGATAGTAATCGCGCTGCCAATCCAGATTGTATCGCGGCAGGTTAAACGCGGTTTCCGTGCGCCCGTCGGGATAATGAAACAGGAATTGGGACGACTTGCCGCGCGCGTGCATATGTACGTTAAACGCGATAACGCGGCTGTCTCGGCCGAAGGTCCGGGTCGTGCGGATCTCGTGGCTCGGCGCGCCCGCGGGAATCTCGAAGTGCTCGATGCGGCCAAGCTTGCCCCTGGTGTCGCGCGTAATGTAGCCGTTCACAAAATGTAATCCGAGTGAGACCGTGAACTCGCCCGCGTGTTCCGCCGGGCCGATGTGCGTGCGGAGCGTGAGGCGTTCGCCCGCGCCAACCCGGAACCCGTCGCCGGGCGCCTTCTTCTCGTATAGCTGGCCGGGCAACCAGGTGTAGAGGTGGTTCTTCGCGCCTTGCAGCTTGAGACCGCCGTCCGATCGGCCGTCAAACTTGTCAAGATGCTCGTCATCGGTATTGAGAATCAGGTCCTCGGGCACGAAAAAGTCAGGTCCGACCGCGTTGACGCCGGCGTGGTGAACGATGCGGTAGTCCGTGGACTTGAACTCAATCGACTCGACCCACGTTTCCTGCGGGAACACGTAGTCGCTGTAAAGTAGCACGTTCGAGTCGGTTTCGCTGGCCTGCACCGCGTACGACGGAAACGTGATCACGAGATCCGGTTCGCCCAGCATCCAGGCATCGGACCCCGGCTCAACGGGCGGCGGGGCGTCCGCAGGATTTCCCTGCGGCGCACCCGAATCGACCCACCGGGCGATCGTGGCGATCTGCTCCTCCGTGAGCCGGACATCGTCCTCGAATCGGCCCAACGGACCGTCGGCGTGAAAAGGCGGCATCTCGCGCGCGACGACACTCTTGCGGATCGCGCTGGCCCAGGGACGGACTTCCGCATAGGTCAAGAGCGACATCGGCGCGATGCGATTGGGCCGGTGGCATTCCTGACAGCGGCTTTGCAGGATAGGGAGCACGTCGCGCGAAAACGTGACCGCTTCTTTTTCCTGCCGCGAACTCGTCGCGTCGGAGTGCGGCGCCTGGGCGCGTGTCCACGCAGCGGGACCCACGATGAGCGCCAGCGCCGTCGCGCGCAAAATGAAGTCAGTCGGCTTCTGCATGAATCACTGCTCCCGCAGAGGACTCAGACTAACACACCAACGGAAATCGCTCAACATGAGCGCGAGGAGAGCGGTCCGGCGACGCGATCACTCCGGGACTTCCGCGAGGTCTTGTTGTACCGAAGCAGGGCGGCGCCGCGCCGCGCGTCTGCGCCGGACGATAAGCGCAGCGACACACGCGGCCCAGAGAAGAAGCGTCGCCGCGGAGACGGCCATCCCACGAAACACACTGGATGGCCGGTAGAAGAATCGTACGTGATGTTCGCCGGCCGGGACAGGGGTCCCTTGCAGCGCCGTGTTGACGCACAGTGTGCGTCTCGCCGGCCCGCCGTCCACCTGCGCGAACCAGTCCGGATACCACATCTCGGAGAGAACGAGCAGCGCGGGCGCGGTCAGTGAGACGGTCACTTCGATTGAGTTCGGCCCGTACTTCTTCAGCGTGATCGGTTCGATACCCGCAACCGGCGCCAATGGCGGAATCTCGGCCTCGCTCGGCAGTATCGCCTGGCGGCGGTAATCGATATCGCCCGTGCGCAACTTCTCCAGCGCAACCTTGCTGTCGGAAATCGGGACCACCTCGTGAATCGGAAACAGCGGAGGCAGCGCGCGCAGGTTCTCATAGACGTACAGCTCGCCGAACCGGCTCGCGCGGATCCGCTGGGGCGACTCTTTCGCGGTCTTGTCCAACACCGCGTCGGGCAAGCCATGACGCACGATGTACCGCACGTTGAGCAGATCGAACAGCACGAATGAGTCCGGTGTAATCCAATCGGGTATGTAGGGCCCCTGCTGCGTGAGTACTCCGTGCTCGTCGTGCGTGGAGATCCGCATGCCGGTGAACGCCTCATATAAATCGGAGTATCGCTGCAGGTACAACGCGTGCGACCCTTCGATCAGCCGGTCGCCTGTGAGGAGACCCACGCCGGTCCCGTGTCGGACGCGTTCGCTGAGCGGATCGACCAGGTGGACGCGGTCGATGCCCTCACGCGCGTCCGAGAACGCCTGGAAGTCGGGCGTTACCTCGAGGACTGAGTCAGGTTCGGTCCCGACATCGCTGAGAAAATTGGGTACCAGTTCGACACTGGGTATTGCCAGCAGCGCAGACGCAAGCACGCCCGCCGGCCAGGCACGCCATTGCACAGACAGCGCGATCAGCGTAAACACGAGCACCGTCAACACCGGCAACGTGAAAAAACGCGAATCGAACCACAGCGACGAGAACACCAGGGCCACGGCGATGGCCGCGGCGGACGCCCAGCGCCATCGGTAGCGACGGGGGTAGGTTCGCATCAACGCGTGAATTCCGTGCGCGGCCAGCACGTGCGACAAAAAAATGGTCATTCCCACGATGCGATAGCTGCCACGCATGCTGTTCAGGACCGGCACGTGCTTGACGACCGACTCGAACAGCCAGGGAGATACGCCGGCGAACGTCAGGCAGATCGCTAACGTGAACCACAGCGCACCGACCTCGGCATACGCGGCCCCAAATATCGCTATAAGCATCAGTGCCGCAGTGACCTTCCCGGGAACGATAAAACTTTCCGGTGTGGTTTCTTGTAGAAGACCGAACACGTACGACTCGGCGGCGTTGCTGTACCTCGTCCCGCCTGACAGAAACTTCATCCTCAAAAAGTCATACGAGACGCCGCCGCTGCGGATGGATTGGCCCATGAGTTCCTGGCTCGGCAGGAGTTGGACCGACGCCATCCCCGCACCCCCGACGACCGCAGCCAGGCAGAGCAGACCCTTCGCCAGTACCTGAGTGGGCGAGTCGGCGCGAGACAGCAAGCGATACGTCAGCGTGGCAGCCGTATAGGCTCCAAACCACAGGTAGACGAAACTCATCGTCTGCGGATCACCCGCAAAGAACATGAGCGCGAGCACCGGAGCGAGGATTAGCGCCCACGACGCCCGGCCGCCGTAGAGCACGCGCCGCAGGCACAAAAAGGCCAGCGGCATCCACGCGATCGTGGCGATCGACCAGAGCTGGCCGCCCTGCAAGCCCCACGTTGAGAAGCTCCCGATGCTGCCACACACGCCCAGGAAGAGCGCCGGCACGCGTGCACTGAACATGTCGCGCGCGAGCCAATAGCTCGAGGCGGCGAAAATATAAACATGCCCGAGCGCGACAAGTTTGGCGGCAAAGGCAAAAGAGAACAGTCCGAAGAGAACCGTAGTCGGGTACAGCATACCGTTACTGGGGACGGCAAAATGGGGAAAACCCGCGAGCCAATAGGTATTCCAGAGCGGAAACTCGCCGTGCGCAAGCGCCTTGCCCGAATAGACGTAGGCCGGCTGTGCCAGGAAGGGCCAGTCGGCCCGCGCGCTGACCTGGAACGTCTGGCCGGCGAAGATGATTTTCGAATACGCGACGAGAAGCACGGCCAGAAGGATCGCGAGATCGGCCAGGACCGCCTTCCACGGCGACGCGTGAGTATCGGAGGCTGGGGACGAGTCCATGAAGCGGAATGATGCTATGCGCAATCGGGCATGGAGGTCAGGCCGAGACTGTATCAAAGCCGATCGGGGGATACAACCGATTCGGAGCTTCCCAACGCGTCCGACGCTTACCGTGCCGAGACGCCATCGTCGCCCGAGCGCGTCTTGCGACGTGCGGCGCGAACGAACAAAACTATCGCGCACGCAATCGACACAGCCAGCGCCGTCGCGGTGACCATCACGCCGCGGCGGAGGCTGTCCGGCCGGTAGACGAACTCGACGCGGTGCGTGCCCGCCGGCACCGGCACTGCCTGCAGCAGTGTATTGACGCACAGGGTCGGCTGAGGTGGGCCATCGTCCACGATTGCGTACCAACCCGGATACCACACCTCGGACAACACGAGAATCCCCGGTGCCGTCAGCGTCACTTCCGCTTCGATGGAATTCGGACCGTATTTCCTCAGCGTGATCGGTTCGGGGCCCGTGGCGGGCCCAAGTGGCGGAACCTCGGTGCCGGGTTCGAGGGTCGCCTGGCTCCGATAGTCCATCGCGCGGTCCCGGATCAGTTTCAAGGCGAAATCGTCCGATTCCACCGGCGCGGCTTCGTGGATCGGGAACAGCGGCGGCAAGGCGCCGTGGTTCATGTAAATGTAGAGTTCGCCCAGTCGTTCGACAGAAAAACTTGTCGATCCGTTGTCGATCGCGTATTGCAGTAACGGTACCGGGCTTCCCAACCGGAGAATGTATCGAATGTTCAACAGGTCCAATACGGGCAGCGATTGCGGTTTTACCCAGTCCCCCTGGTACTTGCCCTGCACGAGCAACCGCCCCTCGTCGTCCACCTGGTTCAAAAAGATGTCCGCGACATTGTGGAAAAAACGCGCGTACCGGTACACGTACAGCGCATGGTAGCCCTCGACATTGCGGAGCTCGCACAACAACGACACCGCCGGTCCGTGTCGCTGCGGAATGTTTGACGGAATGATCAGGACACGATCAAGGCTCGCATCCTTGCTGAATTGAACCAGGTCGGGATTAACCTCGTGAACGGAGGCATCCGAAGTCTCCTGAATCTCAGTGAATCGGGTCCCCGCCTCGATAACCAACAGCCCGAGGATCAGCGGGGCCACCACTCGCATGGGCAGCCTGCGCCAGACCGCGGCGATCGCGATCAAGCCCAGTGCCACGCCGGTCAGTGCGTACACGGAGCCGAACTCCGGCTCGTACGACCAGCCCACCGCTATCGCCGCCGCGACGATCAGTGCTGTCGCGGCCCAACGGACCAAATCCTTCGGGGCGCGGCCTGCGGCACTTACCAGCACGTGGAGACCGTGGGCCGTGAGCAGATAAAAGATGAAAATAATCATCCCGCGAACCCGGCCCGTGCCGCGCAGACTGTTGAAGACCGGGACATACTGCACGTAGCGGTCGTACATCCATTCGGGCAGGTCCGCGTAGAGAAAGCACACAGCCGCCGCGATGAGCAGCGCGGCCACCTCGGGGGCCGCCGCACCCACGATCGCGACGCAGGCAAGCGCGAGCGTCACCTTGCCCGGAATGTAGCGCGGCGACTCGACGGTGAACAGAAGGTCTCGTGAAAAGTGATACCTCAGGCTGGCGGACAGCCGGCCGGAGAGGTATTCGTACGTGACACCGTTTTTGCGAATGGACTGCTCCATGAATTCCATGCTGGGAAGCAGTTGGATAGCGGCCAGCGCGAGACCAAGCAATACCGCAACCAGACAAAGCGCCGCGCCGAAGAGCACCCTCATCGCGGGGTCACGCCGGAGTATCAACCGAATCACGGTATACGCGGCAACGAATGTCCCGAACCACAGCATCATGAATGCGAACGATTGGGGATCGCCCGCGAAAACCATGATGGCCAGCGTAAACGCGAACGCCAGCACCCACACGAGTCGTCCCGTCAGCAGGATGCGGCGCAAGAACAAGAACGCCAGCGGCATCCAGGTAATCGTGGCCAGGTTCCACAGATGGCCCGCAACCAGCGACCAAGGCGTGGGCAACCCGATGATCGCGATCGCGGCAAGATACAACGACGGAATCCGCGAGCGGAACAGATCGCGGCCAAGCCAGTAACTGAACGTCGCGCACGCGAACACGTGCATAAAGACGACGATCTTCGCGGCGACCGGAAAGTCGAATAGCCCGTAGAGAATCGTCGCCGGATAGAGCACGGCGTTGCTCGGGACGGCGAAGTGCGGATATCCCGCGAACCAGTTCGTGTTCCAGAGCGGGAATACGCCGTCGGCGAGTGCGCGGCCGGTGTACGTGTACGCCGGCTGCGTCAAGGTCAGCCAGTCGCCGAGCCGGCCGCTGACATTGAAAGTCCGATCCGCCGGCAGCACCTTGCCATAAGCCACGAGCGTGCACAGCGCGATGATGGCGTGATCAATCAGGGTCTGGCGCACCGGCGCGGAAGGCGCGGTCGCGATCGGTCCGGGGGGACTTTCAGGTTTCGACACGTCCGCGTCACCAAGAAGAAAATAGGAATGAGACTATACCGGCATCCCGGGTCGCAAGGCGTGAACGGATCAGTTGCCGGTCGCTCGAAAACGGGGCGCGAGTGGGCCCGCGAACTCGAACAGGATGCCGTCCGGCCCTTCCACGAACATGATCGTGGCAATCTGACCGAGCGGGAACGGCTCGCGCGCGATTTTGCCGCCCCGCGCCACGACCTCCTCGCGCACCGCATCAACGTCCGGCACGATGAACTGGATAAGGTTCATGCCGATTTGTTCCATCGGCCCACCCACCCACGTCGGGATATCGCCGTTTACCTGCCAGAACTTCACCTGCGACGCGCCGACGTCGTAACGGTGAATGCGATCGTCAACGACGAAAGGCTTAGCGCCAAGTGTCTCGGCGAGAAACGTGTCCATCGCGGCCATGTCGGACACGATGCATCCCATCTGCACCTGGTCGAATTTCTCCTGCGGTGCGCCCTCGTCGAGAAACACGAGCTCGATCTGGTTGCCGTCGTAGTCGTAGGTCATGCCGTAGCGGTAGTTGTAGGCGAGCGCGTCGTTGCGACGCTCGGTAAACGTCGGCTCAGGTAGGCCGGCGGCCTTCATGCGCTCCAGAATGCCCGCCCGCTGCGACTCCGGCAACAGGAACGCGAGCAGCCGGATCCCGCGTGCCTTGCCCACGCCGCCTTCCATTTTCGGAAGGTCCTGTCCCGTGACGATGAACTTGATCTCGGATTTTCCGCCCATGTAGCGAATCATGTAGGGGTCGCCGGGAAAATCGATGTCGGCAATGCGCTTCAAACCCAGGATGTCGCCATAGAATTTCGTCGTCGCGTCCGCGTCCGTGACGGAGAACACAAAGTTGAGATGATCGACCCGCTGCCCCACGGGCGTCGCGCCCGTGTCCGCCGAAGCATCAGCGGAAACAATCGCGGCCAGAACACAGAATGCGGCGCAGAGTAGGCGAATCATCGAGGCGCTCCTTGGCAAAGTTGGATTTGGCGCATCATGTCGATTGACCGAATTCTTTTCAACCGCAAAATCCGGCCTGCATGACGTGCGCAATTCGCCATCGACGTTATAACCGCCTCAAATCAGACAAGTTAGAGCGCGAATCGGCCGCCGGGCTTCCCTGCCGAAGCCAGCTCGCGGCTGTATAATTCGATTGCGGAGTATGGAACCCTTCGGATAGGGTTCTGTTTAACAGTTAAGGCTAAATGCGGCTGCCGGGCATGGCCGGGCCGTTTTGGGAGGGCAAGGCATGAGGCTACTGATGATGGTCGCGGCGTTCGCGCTGCTGCTGGCGATTGCGCCGGTCGCGGGGGCGGACGTGCCGGAGCGGCCGACGTTCACCAAAGACGTACTTCCGATTTTCCAGGAGAACTGCCAGTCCTGCCACCGGCCCAAGCCGATCAATATGTCCGGCATGACGGCGCCGTTCGCCCTCACGAGCTACGACGAGGCGCGTCCCTGGGCCAAGGCGATTGCGAAAGCGGTTGAGTCCAGGAAGATGCCGCCGTGGTTTGCGACGGATCAATTCCACGGCGTGTTCAAGAACGAACGCGGCCTGACCGCCGACGAGATCGCGACGATTACCAAGTGGGTCGAGCAGGGCGCCGCGCGCGGTAACCCGCAGGACGCCCCCGAGCCGGTCAAGTTCGAAGATACGGAGTGGTGGCTCGGCGAACCGGATCTCGTGGTGGGTTGGGACGAACCGGTCTGGGTCGGCGACGAAGTCACCGATTGGCAGCCGAACATCGACATCAAGCTGACCGAAGACATGCTCCCGGAAGATCGCTGGATCCGCGGGCTCGAGGCGCAGGCCGGCTGCGAAGCCGTGCACCACATCGTCGTCTACAAGGTCGAGCCGGGCAACTACCAGATGAACGCGCTGGGCGGCCAGAACATCGGCGGGCTCGCGCCGGGCGCCGAGCCGGGCTTCCACGCCGAGGGTTACGGCGTCAACCTCAAGAAGGATTCCACGCTGCGCGTCAACATGCACTGGCACAAGGAATCCGGGCCGGGCACGGGCCAGTTCGACAACTCGCGCCTCGGCATCCACTTCTACCCGAAGGACGCGAAGGTCAACCCGATCCAGATCGAGCCGGTCGGCAGCACCGACTTCACCATCCCGCCGAACACGGATGATTACGTGGTCAGCATGGCGCGGACGTTCAATTCGCCCGTGCGCGTCATCAACTATCTGCCGCACATGCATGTCCGCGGCAAGTCGGCCAAGTACACCGCGTTCTACCCGGACGGCACCAGCGAATTGCTGCTCGATGTGCCGGTCTACGATTACAACTGGCAGCTCTACTACGAGTATCCCGCGCCGAAGCTCCTGCCCGCCGGCACGCGCGTCGAGGTCGAAATGACCTACGACAATTCGGCGAACAACCCCAGCAACCCGAGCCCGGACAAGGCCATCACCTTCGGCCTCGACACCACGCTCGACGAGATGGCGTTCGGCTGGATGTATTACTCCTACGAGAACGCCCGCACCACGGGCAGCGACTGAAGATTAACTGGTGGCATGGGCTTCCAGCCCATGCGTGAGAATTGACCGGGGCCGGCGAAATCGTCGGCCCCGGCTAATTTTTATCCACGAAATCACGCGAATGGTCTGGAATACAGACTAGCGGCCGCGCGATCAGCGGTAGTAGTATCGGTGTTCATCGGTGTTCGTCGGTGGTTAAGAATCACTTGACCTGCCACTTGGAGTTGAATCGCATGTTGACCGACCACGAAATCACCCGCCGGACCTTCCTCACCATCTCCACCGCCGCCGGCCTTTCCGTCGCCGCGAGCGCGCAACGGCCGAACACGGCCAAGGTCGTGCCGCGGAAGGTGTCGCCAAACGAGAAACTCAACATCGCCGGCATTGGCGCGGGCGGCAAGGGGCGCGAGGACCTCGGCAACTGCCGGATGGAAAACGTCGTCGCGATGGCGGACGTGGACACCGAGCGCGCCGCGGAGATGTTCGCGTTCTACCCCAAGGCGCGGCAGTTCACGGACTACCGCGAGATGCTGGACAAAGTGAAGGAGATTGACGCGGTCACGGTGACCACGCCGGACCACACGCACGCGCCCGCGGCCTACCTCGCGATGACGCTCGGCAAGCACGTCTACGTCCAGAAACCGCTCACGCACACGGTCGCAGAGGCGCGCCTGCTGCGCGACACGGCGAAGAAGATGGGCGTCGCCTCGCAGATGGGCAACCAGGGGCACTCGGGCAACGGCGTGCGCGTGCTGTGCGAGATGGTGTGGTCGGGCGCGATCGGCCCCGTGCGCGAGGCCCACGTCTGGACGAACCGGCCGACGTGGCCGCAGGGCATCGGCGAGCCGCTTGCCGACGAGCCCGTGCGTGCGGGCCTCGACTGGGACAAGTGGATCGGCACCGCGCCCATGCGCGCGTTCAACAACAAGTACGCGCCGCACAACTGGCGCGGCTGGCAGGATTTCGGCAACGGCGCGCTGGGCGACATGGCCTGCCACATCATGGACCCCGCCTTCTGGGCGCTCAACCTGCACAAGGCGGAGCGCTACTCGGTCGAGCTCGTGCAGGCCGACGGCCGCAACGACCAGACCTATCCGAACAGCAGCACGGTCAAGTTCTCGTATCCCGCGCGCGGCGAGATGCCCCCGGTGACGGTCTACTGGTATGACGGCGGCAACCTTCCGCCCCGGCCCGCCGGAGTGCCCGACGATCAGCAGGTCGGCGACGGCGAATGGAACCAGCGCACAAACGGCTCGTACTTCGTCGGCGACGCGGGCCACGTCACCGCGGGCGAATACGGCGGGCGGCCGCGACTCCTGCCCGACGAGCGCATGGCGGAGTACACGCTGCCGGCGGAGACCATCCCGCGCGTGAGCGCGCAGAACCACTACCGCAACTGGTTCGACGCGTGCAAAGGCGGCGAACCCGCTTGCTCGAACTTCGAATACAGCGCTCCGTTCAGCGAAATGATCGTGCTCGGCGGCCTCGCCATCCGCATGAACCAGAAACTCGAGTACGACTGCGTCACCGGCAAACTCACCAACATCGAAAACTCGGACCACCTGCTCACGAAGGAATACCGCAAAGGTTGGGAGCTGCCCTGCTAGTTACTTTCTTTTTGCGGAAAAAGAAAGTAACCAGAGAAAAACGGATGGAGAAGCTGACCCTAAATCCGTCGTTCCCAAGTCCCCTCTCGTTCCCAAATTTCATTTGGGAACGCACTTGCCCGCCAAGTTCCACTTGGCGTTGGCGCCGAACAATCTCGCCCGAAGCTGAACTTATGCGCCGAAGCGACGCTTCGGGCCCGATCGCGTTCCCAAGCGAAGCTTGGGAACGAGGATTTCCCGCGGGCGCCTCGGGAGTCTGGCGGCTCAACTCCCGCCGTTCGCCTTCTTGATCGCCTCGAGGAGCGGTGCCTTGCCGTTGGCAAAGTGGTAGTCGGGGTCGATGTATGCGATCTTGCCCTCTTTGTCCACCAGGAACGTCTCGCGTTTCGCGTATTCGAACTCGTTCCGCGTGAGGAGTTCCACGCCGTACAGCTTGATGATCTCGTGCTTGGGATCGCCCACGACGGCGAACGGCAGCTTGTGCTCGTCCTTGAACCGGTTGCTCTCGGCCTGCTCGTCCACGCTGATCGCCAGCACGACGGTGTCCGTGCTCTCAAACGCCGAGAAGTCGTCGCGGTACCCGCACATCTGGTTCGTGCAGCCGGGCGTGAACGCCTTGGGATAAAACGCGAGCACGACGTTCTTCCCCTTGAGGTCGGACAGTTTCTTCGCCTCGCCGATCTGGTCCTTGGCCGTTCCTTCCGGAATCGTGAAGTCCGGCGCCGTGTCTCCCACCTTCAATTTCGCATCCTCCGCGGCGACGCCGCCCGCAACGACCGCGACCATGGCCACGCCGATGATGAACCGACTCAGTGTATTCATGTCATTGCTCCTCGAAACCCAGTCTGCCTCAACCCGATGGATGCGATACGCGCCCGCTCGACCACGCTACTCGACGCGATGTGCACATGCAAGAGTAGCAGGGTCGTTGCGCGAATCCGGACTGGAACGTGAAACAATGCTCATATTCTGGCGCCCATGCGAACCTATGGACGCTGGTCGAACTTACTGTTATTCTCGATATAGGTGCTGGTCTGGCGTCGAAAGCGGAACCCCATTGCGCCGCCGGGGTTTGCCAATCGCGCGACGGGCGCAGAAACGGGAGAACGAGGAATGAAATCTTTTGGCAAGTTCGTGTTGATCCTGTCCGTATTCGCGCTGGCGACCGGCGCGGCGGCGGCGGAGCAGGTCACGTTCACGAAAGACATCCTGCCCATCCTGCAGGAAAACTGTCAGGACTGCCACCGCCCCAGCGGCAAGAACATGTCGGGCATGGTAGCCCCGATGTCGTTCATGAGCTACGAAGAAGTGCGCCCGTGGGCGAAGGCGATTGCGACGGCGGTCACGAACAAGCAGATGCCGCCGTGGCATGCGCCTGAGCAATTCCACGGCGTGTTCCGCAATGAGCGCACGCTGACCGACGAAGAAATCGCCACGATCACCGCGTGGGTGCAGCAGAACGCGCCGCGCGGCAATCCGCAGGACGCGCCGGCGCCGATCGAGTTCCGCGAAGGCTGGTACATGGGCGAGCCAGATCTCGTGCTGAAGGCAAAGGAGCCGTTCTTCGTCGAGGACGAGATCGTCGACCTCTATCATGACCTCGAGTTGCAGATTCCGGCGGGTGCCCTCTCCGAAGACAAGTGGGTCAAACAGATCGAATTCCAGCCGGGCAGCGAAGTCGTTCACCACGTCATCGCATACGGCCTCGAGAAGGGCAACGAAGGTAACTTCGCCGGCCGCAGCCACCTCGGTGGCCTCGCGCCCGGCACAGACCCGGCCGACTATCCGGCGAACTATGGCAAGCGGCTCCCGGCCGATTCGCGGATCGTCCTGCAGATGCACTACCACAAGGAATCGGGCCCCGGCACGGGCCGTTATGACGACACGCTCATGGCGCTCAAGTTCCACGACGCGCCCGTCGAACACGAGGTGACCACGTCCCCCGTTTCGTACGGTCCGTTCGAAATCCCGCCGTTCCATTCGAACTGGAAGGTCGGCGGCGCGCGCGTCTTCGAGGAAGACATCGACCTCTTGAACCTGATGCCGCACACGCACCTCCGCGGTTCGCACGCGAAGTACACCGCGTTCTATCCTGACGGCACGACGGAGCTGTTGCTTGAAGTGCCGGCGTATGACTTCAACTGGCAGACGGCGTATACGTTCAAGGAGATCAAGAAGATCCCCGCGGGCACGCGTATCGAGTGGGAAGTCTGGTACGACAACTCCCAGGAGCGCGCGGAGCGCGCTGGATTCAACGCGGCGGAAGCCGTGCGATTCGGCCAGCCGACCACGGCCGAGATGGACCTGGGTTGGATGTCGTACAGCCCCTCCAAGGGCGGCGCATCGGCCTCTGCCAGCGACTGACGTAATCCGATCGAAGTTCCAATCGGGGACTGGCCGCCGGCCGGTCCCCGGTTTCGTTTTCGGCGGAACAAAACGCGGCGTGTCGTGCGTTAGTTCACCGGTCATGCCCCTGAGCGCGGGTTGCGGGAGGACGTTTCATGGCGACTGCGGTGCAATCGAACCAACTCATCGGTGAATTGGCGAAGTATCGCGATCAATTCGAAACGGCGCGGGGTCAGTTCGATCGGCTCATTCAGGGCATCGACGACAAGCAGTTCAATTGGCGGCCGGCCGAGGAACAGTGGTCGATCGCCGAGTGCATCGATCACCTGATCGCGACGGGGACCCTGATGAACCGCAACATCGACGACGGCATCGAGAAGGCGCTCGCGCGGAACCTGCGCAGCGGCGGACCGTTCAAGTACGGCGCCATCGGCAACTGGTTCGTCAGGGCCGTCGGGCCGAGCGACGAGGCGCGCAGGCGGAAGTTCAAGGCGCCCAAGGCGTACACGCCCACGAGCAACCACTCGATCTCGCGGATCAAAGTGGCGTTCAATCAGTTGCAGGACGAATTCGCCGTGCGCATCGAGCGCGCAAACGGACTGGACCTCGCGCGGATCAAGGTCCCCTCGGCGGCCGGCGGCGTCGCCGGACTGCTCAAGCTAAGCCTCGGTCAGTGGTTCGCCCTGCTCGCCAACCACCAGGACCGCCACCTCGCCCAGGCCCGCGACGTGCGCACCGCGATGGACACCAACAAGACCTAAGCATCCGCGCGCGGGTGGCGCGGCCAACCTCGGTGGTGGCGCAGGCATCCTGCCTGCGGGGGTACAACTGAACGCGCGGTGCGGTAGACACATCAACAGGCTTAAGCAAACCCCGCTTAAGCCTGCCACACAGACTACTTCAGTGCCGCCTCAAACATCGCCCGGGCGTCGTCCTCCATCACCTTGCGCGGATTGGTCCGCATCGTGATGTCCTGCAACGCGTCCTCGACCAACTGACCCACGTCTTTCGTCGATGCGCCGAGGTCCACGAGGGATTTGTCGAGCCCCAGCTGCCCGGCGAACGTTTCAATGGCCGCGATGCACGAATTCGCATTGTCCTGCGCGGATGCGCCGGGCTTCGCCGCGCCGATGACGCCGGCGATCTCCGCGTATTTCTCGGCACGTGATGCGCTGTTGAAGCGCATCACGTGCGGCAGCATCGTCGCGAGCGTCTGGCCGTGCGCCGCGTGAAACCGCGCGCTGACAGGATGCCCCGTGCCATGCGCCGCGCCCAGGCCGACGACGTTGAACGCGATCGCGGCCATGGCGGACGCAAGCAGCATCTGCGAGCGCGCCTCGAGGTCCGAGCCGTCCTTGAACGCGCGCGGCAGATAGGTCCACGTCATGCGGATCGCCTGCAGCGCGACGCCGTCGGCGTACGGGTTCGCGACGCGCGAGGTGTACGCTTCGACCGCGTGCGTGAGCACGTCGAACCCGCACGTCGCCGTCGGGTATGACGGCAGGCCGAGCGTGAGCTTCGGATCGAGCACGGCCACGCGCGGCTGCACGCTCGGATGCGCAACAAAAATCTTGCGGCCGTGTGCCGTGTCCGTGATGACGCCGACGAGATTCGTCTCGGAGCCGGTGCCGGCCGTCGTTGGAATCGCGATGACCGGAGCGCCGGGGTGCTTCGGCTTCGAGCCATAGCCGAAGTCCCTTGGATGCCCGTCGTTGTTTACCAGCAGCGCGATGGCTTTCGCGCAATCCATGGACGAACCGCCGCCGAGCGCGACGACGACCGCGTCCCCCAGCGCGCGCAATTTCGCCACGCCGGTCTCGACGTTCTTGTCAGTCGGGTTCGGCTCGACTCCGTCAAAAATCGCCACTTCGAAGCCGCCGTCCTTGAGCCGGTTCGCGATGTCGCCCGCAATACCGGCCTTGACAAGCCCGACGTCCGTCACCAGCAATGCCCGCGTCTTCTTCGTCTCGGAAGCGAGCTTCGCGATTTCATCACTCGCGCCGGCGCCGAACGCAATGCGCGGTAGTGGCTGAATCTTGATGGAGGACTCGGAGAGCATCGGACAATCCCTTCCTACTCAGTTTCGGCTGGACGTCTGTGGCGCGGGCGCCGAAGAGGGAATCGATAATACCGCACGCGCGGGCCGTTCTTGCACCCCGAATCGAAGCGTGGCATCATGCGCCTTCGGCTTTGGACCGCCCCAACGCGGCTCCCCGCGTCGGGGCCCCCGCGTCGGGGCGGCATGCTGGAGGAACAGGACTCATGAGCAACGAACAGCAGGGCGCCACACGCAGGGAATTCGTCGCGGCGACGGCCGGAGCGGCCATGGTGGCCGCGTTCGGATTCAGCCGCTTGACCCATGCGGAGGACACACCGGGCGTGGTTACACAGATAGTGACACTTAAAATGAAGGCCGGCGCGGAAGAGAAAGCCATCGCGACGCTGCAGGAACTGACCGCCGCGGTGAAAGCCGCCGAGCCGGGCGTCCTGGTGTACATCGCGCACCGGTCGCAGTCGGACCCGTCGCAGATCATCTTCTTCGAGGTCTACAAGGACGCCGAAGCGGTCGCAAACCACAGCAAGCAGCCCCACATGGCCAAGATGTTCGCATCGTCGCGCGAACTCTTCGAAGGCGGCATGAAACTCGACAAGGTGGACCGGGTCGGCGGATTCAGCCGCGAGTCGTAACACAGCAACGGCGTGATCTTGCGGGGCGCACTCACGTGCGCCCCGTTTCTTTCGGTGTCACCTCGCCGCCGGTCCAATTCTTCCCGTCACTCCCATCGACCGACGTCGACAGCCGGTCAGGGAAACGGGTCCGACTCGCTCGCCGGGAACACGATATCCACGATTCTCCCAACGAAGCGCTCGCCGTTTGCGCGCGCTTCGTTGGACGCCATCAGAATCAGCGTGTCCTCGTCCACGTAGCGCCGGCAATCGGCGAACGAAATCCCGTCGCCCCCGTTGTGCGTCACGCACTTCGTGCCGCGCCGCGTCGTGTACATCGCCCAGCCGTACCCGTAGTACGAGCGCGCGGAATCGCCCTCGCGCACATACGGCGTTTCGATGAGCCGGATCATCTCGGGTGTATACGCAACGTACTCGTCCATTGCGCGGATCCACCGGCGCATATCGCCGATGGTCGTGCTGATGCCGCCGTTGCCGCGCAAATTCCAACACGGACCGTCCGGAAGCGCGTTCTTGAGCACGACCACACCCGAATCCTCGCCGGACCGGTATCCGTGCGCGAACATCTCGGGTTTCCAGCGTTCGTTCGTGTAGCCGGTCATCGTCATTCCGATCGGCTCGAAGAGTGCCGACTTCAAATAATCCTCGTAAGGCATGCCGCTCGCTTCCTCGACGATCAACGCCAGGAGTGAGTACCCCGCGTTCGAATATTCGTATTTCCTGCCGAAGTCCTCCGCGCGCCACAGCAGCTCGCACGCGCGAAACTGATCGAGGAACCACTCGCGCGTCGCCTTGGGATCGAAGTCCCCGCCGAAGATGTCCGGGACGCCTGCGGAATGCGTCAGCAAGTGATGAACCGTGATTTGCTGTTTGTCGCCGGATAATCCCGGAATCCACTTTGAAATCGGGTCTTGTACCGACAACTTTCCGTCCACGTGCAGCTTCACGATGCCCGCGGCCGTCATCGGCTTGGTGATCGATCCCAGACAATACACGGTGTCCTCGGACCACGGGATCTTGAGCTCGCGGTTTGCGAGGCCCGAGTACCGCGAATAGATCACCTCGCCTCCGCGCTCGACGACGACCACGCCGGAGTACTGGTGCGCCTCGCGTTCCTCGAGCAACGCGTCCAGCGCCGCGGCGAACTCAGGCTCGGCCGGCGCCGGCGCCGCGAGTGCAAGCGCCGCCAGGGCCAACGTGACGACACGGAGCATGGAAGCGCCTCCTGCTGCGGGCCGCCGACACGGGTTGAAGAGATCCTGCGCTTTCGCTCAGGATGACACGCGCCAGCCGTTCGACGAGGCCGATTCGCCTCTAGTTTCAACCAAACCGACGTGGAGATGCACGCATGCGACGCAGACTGACTTCGATTCGTTTGATCGCGGCCCTGGCGGTGACGTCGGCGCCGTTGTTCGCGCTGCTGATCGCTCACGCCGCGGATGACGACTATCCCTATCTCGTCGGGCGCGGCAAGGCCGACGTGACCGGCCCGGCGGTGGGCGTACAACTCTGGGGCTTCGTCCGCGCGGACCAGATTTCGGAGGGCATCCATTTCCGCTTGTTCTCCCGCGCATTCGTCGTCGCGGAGCGCGACGGCGGCAAACGGCTCGCGTTCGCCAGTGTGGACCTCGGCAGCATCACTCACGCCATGCACCAGGACGTGGTCGATCGGCTGAAGGCGAAATACGGAGACGCGTACACCGAGGCCAACGTCATCCTGAGCGCGACGCACACGCACTCGGGCCCGAGCGGATTCTGGCACTACGGTTCGGACAGCCCCATCGGATCGCCGTTCTATCCCGAGTACTACGAGGCGATCGTCCAGGGCATCACCGATTCGATCGCGCAGGCGCACGAAGACCTGCAACCGGGCACGATCCATCTCGCGACGGGAACCGTGAAAGGCGCGGGCGCGAACCGATCGGTCGCCGCGTATCTCGCCAATCCCGAGGCCGAGCGCGCGAGATACGCGACGGACACCGACGAAGGGATGACGCTCCTCAAGTTCACCGACGCGTCCGGCGACATCGGGATGGTCAACTGGTTTGCGAGCCATCCCACCGCGATGACGTTCTTCAACCGGCTGATCTCCGGCGACCACAAGGGCCGGGCGTCCGCCCTGTTCGAGGCGGAGCACGGCGCGGGGTTCGTCGGCGCATTCGCCCAGTCGAACGCGGGCGATATCACGCCGAACCTGAACCTCAACAACACCGGCCCGGGCAAGGATGAATTCGAGACGACGGACATCATCGCGCACCGGCAGTACGACGTTGCGCGCGCGATTTTCGGCCAGACCGAGGAAACCCTCAGCGGCCCGATCGACTTTCGCCACGCCTATGTCAATCTCGGCAATCTGGAAGTCGCGGACGAGTTCACCGGCGCGGGCCCGCAGCACACCTGCCCGAGCGCGTTCGGCTATGCCTTCGCCGCCGGGTCCACCGAGGACGGCGGCGGCCATCCGCTCTTCAAGGAAGGCATGCTCGCGCGCAACGCGATGATCGACGGCACCGTGAAGACGCAGTTCAAGTTGCCCGAGCCGAGCGACGCGTGCCGCGAATGCCAGACGCCGAAGGTCATCCTGTTTTCGCCGGGCGAGATGAATCCGCCGGGCCAGAGCCAGGTCGCGCCGATGACGCTTGCGCGGATCGGCGGGTTGACGCTCGTTTGCGTGCCGTCGGAGGTCACAACCATGGCGGGCCGGCGGCTCCGCGAGCGCGTCGCCAGGGAACTCGGCAGCGAGAGCAAGCACGTCGTCATCGTGGGATATGCGAACGACTACGCGGGCTATGTCACCACGCGCGAGGAATACGGCACGCAGCAATACGAAGGCGGGCACACCCTCTTCGGACAGTGGACGCTGGCCACGTATGAACAAGAGTTCACGCGGCTGGCCCGCGCGATGGTCAGCGGCGAGGCGGCCGCCGAGGGCGGCGCGCCCGTGGATATGCGTGGTCAAGTCCCGGGTCTTCAGCTTGCCGTGGCGGCGGACACGCTCCCAAACAACGCGAAGTTCGGCGAGGAAACCGGGAAAATCCGAAAAGCGTACAGCCGCGGGGACACGGTCGAGGCGGTGTTCTGGTCGGGGAATCCGCGCAACGACTTCCACACCGGCGGGACCTACCTCCGCGTCGAGCGTCAGGACGGCGGCGCGTGGACGACCGTCTCGACCGACAACGACTGGAACACGAAATGCCGCTGGCTGCCCGCGCCCGATATGCCGGAAGCGCTGCAGCTCACCGTCACGTGGGACATCCCCGCGGATGCACCTCCGGGCACCTATCGCATCGTCCACGAGGGGAACTACAAGACCGCGGACGGCAAAATTGAGCGTTTCACCGGCGCGTCACGCGAATTTCAATTGAAGTAGTCGCGCGCAGCCGGGGGCCGATCGGCTCACGGGGAGGAGCGGCCGCGCGTCCCGACTTATGCCAGCCGTCGAACGCGTGACTCGACGTCTTCGGTGAACTCGCGTACCACCTCGCGCGCGTACGCAAGTGGATCGAGCGCAGCGTTGCGGATCAGGGGCGTCATGTCATCGGCGTAGACCGCGCCCGTAGCCGCGTCCACCTGGTGGGGCTCGAGATAGGTCGCGTGCGCGCGCCGCCGGCCCATCGCGGCGAGGTCGTATCGCTTGCCGCCCGCGACCTGTGACTCGAAGACTTCCAGCAACCGCAACTGGAGGTCTTCGTGCGCGGACGTGTCGAAGACGATCTTCCGGTCCGCGGGCAGCCAATCGAGATCGCGCCAGACCTCGCAGCCGTAAAGCGCTTCCGGGCGCTCGGCCGATGCCAGCCGCCGGATCGCGGTTATGACGCGAAGCGCAACCGCGACATGCGCATCGTGTTTGTCGAAAAGGTTGTGCGTGTAGACGACCTCGGGGCGCGTCGCGCGCAGAATCCGCTCGATGTCGTCAACCGTTCGCGCGTTCTTTGCGTCCTTGAGCTCGTCGCTCGGATGCAACAGAAGAATCTGCGCCCCGTAGCGGCCGATGTCCGCCGCGCGTTTCTGTTCCTCGATGCGCGCCGCCACCATCGCCTCGTTGGTGAAATTCGCGAACCGGCCCGCGCGCGGCGATCCCGCGCCGTCCGACACGACGACGCCGGTAAACCACGCTTCCTCCTGCTCGTAACACTTCAGGATGCCGTCGATCGCCATGATCTCGAGGTCGTCCTGGTGCGCGCCAATGCCCAGATGCGTCGTGCGCACGAGCGCCCGAGACGCGGCGACGCCGTCCGGCACGTGCAGGACGGCGTCGCTACGGTGAAACTCCATGCGCGCGATCAATCGGTGGATTCAATCGCAAAGGGATCCGTGTGCGGGTCCCTCGACCAGACATACTCGGTGCCGTTGGCGATGGACTCGGCGGTTTCCTGGCCCCAGACCTTGGCGATGACCGCCAGCGCCATATCCATGCCCGCCGATACGCCCGACGACGTAATCATTTTTCCGTCCTCGACCCAGCGCGCCTTGCGTACCCAGGTCGTGTCCGGACCGTTCGGCGTAAGCATGTCGAAGTAGACCTTGTTGCACGTGGCCTGCTTGCCGTCCAGCACGCCGGCCTTCGCCAACAGCGCCGACCCTGAACATACCGACGTGGTCAATTGCGACGCCGCGGTGCGTTCGCGGATGAAGTCGAGCGTCTTCTGGTTCGCGAGTTGCGGCAAGGTTCCAAACCCGCCCGGCACGAGCAGGATGTCGATCTTTGGCGCGTCCGCATAGCCATAGTCCGCGTACACTTTCGGGCCTTTCTGCCCGCCGCCCGACCCGCCCGTCACTGGGCCCGCCTGTTCGGCGACGTAGATAATCTCGAGCATGTCCTTGGGCACGTTCATGAACATTTCGACCGGCCCGAACACGTCGAGCGGCTCAAAGTCCGGATACAGCAACACGCCCAGCGTCAACTTGTTCACGTTGGCTTTCTCCTGTTGCTGGGCCTGGACATTCGGCGCGAAATACGCCGCCACGCCGGCGACAAGTGCACAGACGATCAGTTTGCGCGCGGTCATACGATAATCCTCCCTGCGTCTCGGCCATATTGACGCGACGTGTACGTTAACCCCGAATGGCGGCACCGGGTTTCCCCCGAAGCTATCACACGCGCCGCGCCGCCCGCGAACCCCGCACCGGGCCTTTAGGCGGCTCCCGTCCGCCCGTATAATACGCCGCGTCACGCCGGAAGCGGAGGGCACGCATGGCGGAACAGCGTCAGTCAGTTCATGGGTTCTGGAAGGGGCGGCTCGCCTTCTTCCTCGCGGCGACCGGTTCAGCGGTCGGCCTGGGCAGCATCTGGAAATTTCCATACATCACCGGCGAGAACGGCGGCGGCGCGTTCGTAATCGTCTACCTCGCGTGCGTCTACTTCGTCGGTGTGCCCGTCATGATGGCCGAGGTGCTCATGGGCCGCCGCGCGCGGCAGAATCCCGTCACCGCTGTGGGCACACTCGCGCGCGAATCGGGCGTCTCGACCAAATGGATGGCCATGGGCGTGCTCGGCGTCGCCACGAGTTTCGTCATTCTCTCGTACTACGTGAACATCACCGGGTGGGCCTTCGCCTACATCTTCCACGCGGCCAGTGGCGCGTTTGTCGGCGCGACACCCGAGAAAGTCGCGGGCGACTTTACGTCGTTGCTGGAGAATTGGCCCGCGCTGGTCGGCTGGAGCACGCTGATGCTCGCGCTCACGGGCGTCACGGTCATGGCCGGCGTGCAAAAGGGAATCGAGCGCGCGGTCACCATTCTAATGCCCGGACTGCTCGTCATCCTGCTCCTGCTCGTCGGCTACTGCATGGCGGAAGGCGCATTCGCCGAGGGCGTGCGTTTCATGTTCGCGCCGGACTTCCAGGCGCTCACGGCAAGCGGCGTACTCGTCGCCCTGGGCCATGCCTTCTTCACATTGAGTCTCGCGTCCGGCGTGATGGTGGCCTACGGCGCGTACGTCCCGTCGGACACTTCCATTTTCAAGACCGCCGTCGCGGTCGTTACGGCAGACACGGTCGTTTCCCTGCTCTCGGGTCTCGCAATCTTTCCGCTGGTGTTCCAGTACGAACTCGAGCCCGGCGCCGGACCTCCGCTGATCTTCATGACGCTGCCCATCGCCTTCGGAGCTATGCCCGCCGGCACAGTCTTCGGGACGCTGTTCTTCGTCATGCTTTTCGTCGCGGCTTTCGGCTCGGCAATTTCGCTGCTCGAACCGACCGTCGCGACGCTCGTCGAGCAATTGAAGATCAATCGGACGCGCGCCGTGATCCTTTCGCTGCTGGTCGCGTGGGTCTTGTCGATCCCGTCGATTCTGTCTTTCAATCTGATTGCCGGCGTGCATCCGGCAAAACTCCTGCAGGGATTCGAAACGAAAACCGTCTTCGATCTGATTGACTATGTCACCGCCAACATCTTGTTGCCGGTGTCGGGACTGCTCATCGCGGTTTTCTGCGCGTGGCGGATGAAGACCGAAGCGACGCGTGACGAACTCCAGTTGGGACACGGCACGGTCTATCGAAGCTGGCTATTCCTCATGCGCTTCGTAGTGCCCGTCAGCATCGTCGCCGTCTTCCTCAACCTCATCGGAGTCCTCTCTTTCCAGGGGGATTGAACACCCCCGCGCACGGCCCTATAATCCGCGGGGGTGGAAACGACCGGGGATCAAGTTGGATCGCGTTCCTGGGCATCGCGATCTCCCCGGCTGATCAAGGGGATCCCAATGACGCCGATTCGCGGTCGCGCCGCTTCTGCACTCCTGCTACTGGTCCTCACAAGCGCGGTCGCGTTCGCGCCGCCCGCCGTCGCGCAGGACCCTCCCGCCGAAGAGCCGGCAGGACAATCGTTCACCGCCAGAATCGACGAGTTCCTCGAACCGTTCAACGACTGGTGGGCGGCGAATATCAACTCGCCGATTAGCAAGGTCCTCTTCTTTCCCGTCATGACGACGGATCAGACGTTCAAGAACGGCGATCAGGTAGGTCTGCCGCTGATCGTGGTGACGCTCTTGTTTGGCGGCGTGTTCTTCACGATCCGCTACGGGTTCCTAAACTTGCGCATGTTCGGCCACGCGCTGGCGCTGGTGCGCGGAAAATACGACGACCCGAAGGATCCCGGCGAGGTCTCGCACTTCCAGGCGCTTGCGTCCGCCCTCGCGGGCACGGTCGGCCTCGGCAATATCGCCGGCGTCGCCGTCGCCATCACGCTTGGCGGGCCGGGAGCCGTGTTCTGGATGTGGTTCACGGCATTTTTCGGCATGAGCATGAAATGCAGCGAGTGTCTCCTGGCGCACATGTACCGGCGTGTCAGTGCCGACGGCCGCGTACTCGGCGGGCCCATGGTCTATTTGCACGACGGGCTGCGCGACGTGAACGCCGGGCTCGCGCCCATCGGACGCGTGATGTCCATCGTCTACGCCGTGTTCGTCATCCTGGCGGCGTTTGCCGCGGGAAACATGTTTCAGGTTAACCAGACTATCAGCGCGATCACGCAGTCCTTTATGCCCAATTCCGCTTCGCCGTTGAGCCTCAAGCTCGGCATGGGCATCGTGATGGCCCTCCTGACCGGCGTCGTGATCATCGGCGGTATCCGCCGCATCGGCGAATTTACGAGCCGGCTGGTTCCCTTCATGTGCGGCATGTACATCCTCATGTGCCTCTACGTCCTGGCCATGAACCTGTCCGCAGTCCCGGGCATGTTTGTCAGCATCTTCGAGCAGGCATTCGGTCCCGAGGCGTTGTTCGGGGGATTCGTAGGCGTGCTCGTTCAGGGCACGCGGCGCGCGGCCTTCTCCAACGAGGCCGGTCTTGGCTCGGCGGCGATTGCGCACTCGGCCGCGCGTACGGACGAGCCCGTGCGCGAGGGCTACGTCGCGCTGCTCGAACCCTTCATCGACACGATCGTCGTCTGCACGATGACCGCGCTCGCCATTCTCGCGACCCAGGCCCACCTGACCGAGGGCGCGGAGGGCGTGGGTATCACCATTGTCGCGTTTGCGCAGCTCGGTGGCATCGAGAAGTACCTGCTGTGCACGGCCATCTTCACGTTTGCGTGGTCAACCGTCATGAGCTGGGGGTACTACGGCGAACGCGGCGCGGAATACCTGTTCGGCACGCGCTCGATTCAGCCGTACCGCGTGCTCTACATTCTGACGATCTGTATCGCGCCAATCCTGAGCCTGGGCGCCGTGCTCGATTTCGCGGACATGCTGCTCTTGAGCCTCGCATTCCCGAATATCCTGGGAATGATCGTGCTTTCCGGACGGGTCAAGGCGAAATCGGACGATTACATACGCCGGCTGCGCGCGGGCGAGATGATTCGTAACCCCTAGGCAACGATCAGCGCGGCGAGATCTGGTCGCCCAGCGCCCGCACCGCCCCGCGGTACTCCGCGCCGACCATGGACTTGAGCGCATCCATGCTGGCATCAGGCGTATTGCCGGCGATCTGCTGCGCATCCTGCACGAAACCGGACCCGCTCAAAGTGCGCGAGTTCGCGATGAGTTCCTGCTTTAGTTCTTTGAGCCGCAGCGAGACGTTTCGCTGGCCGACGTTGGCGAGCTTTGCCTCCTCGGGGAATTCGTCCGTCACCGACGCGTACTTCTCCTCAGCCTCGCGCAACAGCGCAATCGCCTGCGCATAGTCGCGCCGTACCGCGGACTCTTCGGCGCGGTTCTCGAGTTCGCGCGCCTCGTCGGCCGCGCTGCGCTGCACGACCAGGCGTTGGTCGCGCGAGGCAATCTTCGAGTCGACATCCAGCAACTTGCGCTGCGCGTCTGTCAACAAGCTGTTCGCGTCCACGGCCTTGGCATAGGCCTCGCGCGCCCCTTCGAGGTCCCCCTTCTCGCGCGCGCGGTCCCCGGCCTGCTCGTAAAACACCGCAACGCGCTCGACCACGTCGCGCCGGTCGGGCGCAGACTCGAGAATCTTCTGATATTCGACCATGGCGCGGTCGAACTGGCCCGCCGCGAAGTATTTATCGCCTATCGATTTGCGCAGGTTGTTGTCCATTAGATTCATGTCCTGCGCGGACTCGTAGATCGCCTTGGCTTCCTCAAGATTTCCCAGCGAAAGGTAGAAATCCAGTCCATCCAGTATGTAGTCGCGTTTGGCGCCGACCGGTTGGTCGTACAGCGGCATCTGCGCGGTCAACACCGTGTACCACACGTCCGCCACAGCGTTGACCGAACGGCTCGCGTCATGCGGCAGCGAGGACCGCGCGAACCCGCTGAACCCGACCCCGCCGCGGTAATCGACCTCAATGGTCTTCTCGTTCTGCGACGCTTGCGACCGCAGCAACGAAAAATACGCGCGCGGATCGACCACCTTGCGCCGCTCGGGACGCAGGTTTGTCTGATCTATCGCGCCATCGACGTCCGCATAATATTGCGCGCGCACGGTCGAGCCTTCGCTCTCCGCGAGCGGCGCCGTCGCCTGGGCCACGAGCTTGCCGAGCGCGCCCAGCCGGTACGCGTAGTACGGATCGATCCGATCGCCCCGGACCGACTGCAACAGGATCATTTCCCGCTGGATCGCGTTCACATGGTCGATCGAAAACGCCGGAAAGAGCGCCCGCTGACGATCGGGTGCGATGGACGCGCCCTGGTTCACATATTTCAGAAATTGGTGCAGACTGAACGTGGAATCCTGGCCGAGGAGGCGGGTGCCGGCAGAAACGATGGCGACCTGCGTATCGGGTCCCCAGGCGCCCGCGGGCATGCATGCGAGCGTAAGCCCAGCGACGACCGCCGCGGCGAGCAATCGATTACCACCCATCAGACGCTCGCCTCCGTCGATTTTGTCGTCCCTTCGGCCGCGGGACCCTGGACCGCCTGGCGCAACTGATCGGCGAGCATCTGCACCTCCCCGATTCGCGAGCCTCGCGCTCCTTCCCCGGCGAGCTTGAGGTACGTATCGAGATCGGCCAGTCCCTCCGCCGTCTGCTCCAGTTGAATGTGCAACAGGCCCCGCTCCAGGTAGGCCGAGGCAAATCTCGGATCCGTACGGATCGCCGTCACGAACGCGTTCAGCGCGCCGGCATCGTCTTCCGACGCCAGCGCGAGCCTGCCGGAGACCGTGTAGTACGCGGCCGTCTTCGCGCCGAATCGTGCGGCATCCTCGAGCGAACGGCGCGCGCGATCGGGCGCGTTCAGCGTCAAATGGATGTCCGCGGCCTGCACCGCGGCCTCGGCCGCGAACGGCCCCGGCTCCGCGGGGATCTGTTCGAACTCGGCCAACGCGTCCTGAAACCGGCCGCGCGCCTGCAGGCACAAGCCCCGGAGGAACCGGGCCTGCACATTCCTGGAATTACTGGCCAGCGCCTGTTCCAGATAGGCCTGCGCCTGCTGGAAGTCGCCGGCCATTAGTTTGAGCCGGCCAAGTACGAGATTCGCTTCGGACTTCATACTGAGGTCCGCCGCGGCCACCGCTTCGTTCAGGCGACGTTCCGCCTGATCGATGTTGCCTTGCGTCGCCGCGAGGAACCCGAGCGCCGCGAGCGCATCGCCCTTGCGCGGGCCTGCCCCGACCGTGAGCAATTCCGTGCGAGCCGACTCCAAGTCGCCGCTCAGTCCAAGCGCAACACCCATGCTCAAGTGCGCCGAATCGTCAGCCGGTCGCAGCGTAATCACGCGCTTGAGCGCTTCCGTCTCGCCGGGGTAATTCTCCTGAACCCCACGCGCGAGGGCGAGCACATACCACAAGCCCGGATCGTTGGGATTCAGTTCTGCCGCGCGCTGAAGAAGTTCGTTGAAGTCCGGCGAATTCCCGGCCGCCGTCAGCGCCGCGGCGGATGCCGCCCAGAGCGCTGCCTCGGGGTCCGAGGGATTGAGCCGCGATGCGCGCGCAAACGTCTCGGCCGCCCGGGCCTGCTTGTTGTTACGCCACTGCAGGCGCCCGAGCTCGAGCAGTGCAATCCCATCGTTAGGTACCCGCTCCGTATACGTCTCCAGCACGGTCTCCGCCGCGAGCGTATCGCCCTCGGCCGCGAGCCGCTCCGCCTGGCTGACGGGATCCCGCGACGCCGCGAACATCCACAGACCCGCGACGGCCGCGATCAACACCAGCGCAGCCGCGACGCCGCCGATCCATCGCCACGGGATGGACCGCCGTTTGCGCATCGCCGCTTCGTCAACAATCTTTTGCCCGGTGAGCAGGTTGGTTCCGCAGGTGACGCAGATGATGTCGCCTTCCTGCACCGTCGAGCCGCAACGGGGGCAGGATTTCGACGCGCTCGCCGCCTGTTTCGATTGCGCCTGGCGCCGCCGCGATTTGAGGTACGCGCCGCAATGTGGACAACTGTCGAGTCGCGAATCGGTGAGCTTGCCACACACCGGGCAGTTGATCGTGTTCGCCACTCGGTCTGCCTCCTGCATGCGGCCGGCGCGCCGCTAATCCTTCGTCTCGTCGTCCGGAAACGGCTGTTTGCAGCGACGGCACGCTACCGCATCCAGCACGTTGCGCGCGCCGCACGCGCCGCACCGTTTCAGGAACAACGCCGGCACCAAAAACGCCGTCAGCACCAGGATGACACCCAGCATCACCGAGAGATAGACGACTGCGCTGGTGCTGAGCCCTATCACCGCCGATGCCGTATTTGTGTCCCGTAACGTGCCGTCAAGGATTCTAGTGTTCAGGGCAATAACTGTCAACAAAAGACGGGCTAACTTAAATAACCACCGGCGCTTAGCACATATTTCGCCGCGTCCGCGATATTGTCAAAGATCTCGTCCGCACGGGCCGCTTCGAGGTCGGCGCGGGTGTCGTACCCCGTGGTCACGGCCCAACATCGCGCGCCCGCGGCCCGTGCCGCCTGGACGTCGAGCCGGGTATCGCCGATGTACACGAAATCGGCCGGCGTGACGCGCATGCATGCCAATAATGCGCGGATAGGCTCCGGGTCGGGCTTGGCGCGAGACACGTCCTCCGGCCCGATGCAGCAGTCAAAGAACCGCGCCAGCCCGAGGTGGTCCAGCAGCACCTGTGCGGAAGAGCGCTTTTTCGAGGTCGCGATACCAATCGAAATGCCCGCGCCATAAAGTGCATCGAGCGCCTCGCGCACGCCCGGCAACACGAGCGTTGTGGCCGGCGCTTCGCGAACGTAGTGCTCGCGGTAAATCGCCGCCGCCTGTGTAACGTCAATGTCATCCAGCAGCCGGAACTGGTCCTCGAGCGGCACGCTGATCGTCCCCACGATCGCCTCGCGCGAAGGCAACGGACGCCCCAGCATGCGGAACGTGTGCAAGAACGAGGCGACGATCGCGTCCGTCGAGTCGATCAGCGTGCCGTCCAGGTCGAACCCGACCGCCTTCATCGCTTCGGCAGAATGTGCACGCGGCGGCCCTCGACGCGCAGCCGGCCTTCGGCGAAGAGTTGGATCGCCCTGGGATACAACTCGCGCTCCTCGGCCTGAACACGCTCGGCAAGCGTGTCGGGTGTGTCGTCCTCGAGCACGGGCACAGACCCCTGCAGGATGACCGGCCCGCGATCGTAGTCGTCGTTCACGAAATGCACCGTAACGCCGGAAAGTTTTACGCCGTAGTCGATCACCGCCTCGTGGACGTGATGGCCGTACATACCCTTACCGCTGAACGCCGGAATCAGCGCGGGGTGCACGTTCATGATCCGGTTCGCGAAGTTGCGCGGCACAGGCAGCAGGCTCATGAAACCCGCGAGCGCGACCAGGCCCGGCTCGTGCCGCCGGACCTCGGACCACACCGCCTCGCCGAACGCGTCCGCGGAATCGAAGTCCTTGCGCGGAATCGCCACGGCATGCACGCCCGCTTTTCGCGCGCGCTCCAGGCCGTACGCGTCCGCGCGCGAGGCAATCACGCACACGACCTCGGCGTCGAGCAGACCTTTCGCGGATCGATCGAGGATGTTTTGCAGCGTGCTGCCGTTTCCCGAGAGGAGAACGGCGAGTCGCAGCGGCATCGTGCCGGTGTCCCTAGGCCGCGCCGTTGGGCCAGAGGCCCGTGTACACTTCGGTCGCCGGGCCTTCCTGGTAGACACAGCCGTCCTCGGCCCATTCGATGCCGAGCACGCCGTACACGAGGTGGACGTTCACCTTCTTGTCTACGCGGTCCGTAATCATCGCCGCGAGCGCCGCGCCGCAGGACCCGCTGCCGCTCGCCATGGTCACGCCGCTGCCGCGTTCCCAAATCCGCATGACGATGTTCTGCCGGTCGGCCACATCGACAAATTCGACGTTGGTCCGTTGCGGAAACTTCGGATGATTTTCGATTTTCGGCCCGATCACCGGCAGATCGATCGCCGTTGCATCGTCCACGAAGATGACGGCATGCGGGTTACCCACGTTCGCGCACGTGATCTTGTACGTCGTGCCGTCTACGTCGAGCGGCTCCTCGATCACCCGCCCCGGCGGGCCGAGCATCGGAATCTCGCTGCGCTCGAACCGCGGCCGGCCCATGTTCGATCGTACCCGCTCTACGCGTCCTTTTGAGATCGACAACTGCACCCGGTTCGGCCCGCCGAGCGTCTCGATGACGAAGTCCTTCTTCTGCGTCAGTCCGCGTTCATAGACGTATTTCGCGAAACAGCGGATCCCGTTTCCGCAGGTCTGCGCCTCGCTGCCGTCGGCATTGAACATCCGCATCCGGAAGTCCCCGCCGTTTGCCGGCGGCATGATGAGGATCAGACCGTCCGACCCCGCGCCGAGGTGCCGATGGCTCATGCGGCGCGACAATTCCGCGGGATCGTTGATCCCATGCCGGGCGGTCTCGATGAACAGGTAGTCGTTCCCGAGTCCGTGCATTTTCGTGTACGTGATGGACATCTTCTTGGCTCGTCTTTGCGAGGAGCGGGATTTGCGGCGAAGCAATCTCTTCAGCCGACGATCCGCTGCCCTGCCGAGGTACCCGAACTAAATCACCGCGGCCTCGACAATCGCGCCGACCAGTTCGGTGAACGACATGCCCGCGGCCGCGGCCATCTGGGGTAGCAGCGAGGTTTCCG
>CAYPNI010000005.1:0-62802 GCA_964411925.1 uncultured Nitrospirales bacterium | reverse complement strand
GGCTCGCCTCGGACGTGTCCATCTGGCGCAACACCGGCGGCTGGGGCACGCTCGTGTCCGAGGTGTGGCTGATGCGCCGGTAGCGGGGACTTACGGCTTGCACGCGGAAGATAACTCGGTTATACTATCGGTATGAAAACGGCGATATCGCTGCCCGATGACCTGTTCGATGAAGCCGAGCGCCAGGCGAAACGGACTCACAAATCCCGCAGCCAGCTTTACTCCGAGGCGCTTGCCGAGTACCTCGCGCGGCATGCGCCGGACGAGGTGACGCTGGGTATGAACCAGGTGATCGAGCGGCTGGATGAAACCGCGCCCGACGTGTTTATTGCTGCGGCCGCGCGGCGGACGCTCGAGCGCACCGAGTGGTAGACGTCAACCAGACGGAGATCTGGTGGGCTGAATTACCGGACCCGGCCGGTTCGGGACCCGGGTTTCGCCGCCCGGTAATAATCGTTCAGGGCGACCCACTGAACCGGAGCCGAATCGCGACGGTCGTGTGCGTGCCGCTGACGAGCAACTTAGTCTGGGCCGACGCTCCGGGAAACACGCTGCTGCGGGCGAAGACGACGGGCCTTCCCAAGGATTCGGTTGCGAATGCCTCCCAACTTGTCAGCATCGACCGTTCGTTTCTTGTCGAGCGCGTGGGGCGCGTCCCGTCAAAACTCTTCGCGCAGATCCTCAACGGGATCGATATCGTGCTTGGCCGATGAGCGGGCGCGGTAAGATCGCAGCTCGAATTACCCAACTGCGGGCTGACAGTGTTTTTCAGCACCCTCTAAACCCGTGGATCAGAATCAAGTCATTCTGTCACCGTTTCTCGATCTCGATCTGATGCACGCCACGTTCACGGTCGCCATACCGGACCACGCCGCGCACTTCGACGTCGCCGCCGTGTAGCTCGACGTGCTCGAACACGCAGCGATTCGCATTCGGCCCAATGACCGCCGACACGAATGTGTCCCCGATGCGTACCTCCACGACGCCCGGCTCGGAAATCGGTTTGAGTCGCACATTTAGGTTGTAACTCCCCGGCTCGATCGTAACCATCCACGCACCGGCCGCGCCCCAGGTGTTCCACGGCGCGCCGCGCCAGTCCTGTTGTGTGAGCACGGTCGGGTTCTCGTGCGGCGTCCCGATGCAGATGCGCGGCGGCGCGTAGTTGTCCGGCCGGGTCGATGACACGTCGTCGAACCATGCGAGATACTCGGCGTGCAGTTGCGCCGCTATCGCGGGATGCGAGCCGATCACGTTAGTGGTCTCGCCGGGATCCGACGCGAGGTCGTACAACTCGAGTCCCGGCGCCGAACTGAAACTTTCGCGACCGAATCCGGATGCGTGGAGCAATTTCCACGGTCCCTGGCGAATCATGAACTGATGGTTTCGCACGGGCACGTCGCCGCGATGCGTTTGGAGGACGATTGGCCGCTCGGGCCAATCGTTCGATTTTCCGGTAACAATCCCCCAGAAACTACGGCCGTCGAGCTGCACGCCCGCCGGCGCATCGACGCCGCAGGCCTCGAGGATTGTCGGCAACACGTCGATGTGCGCGACCGGTTCGTCGCGTCGGTATCCCTCTTCGAGCGTGCCTGGCCAGTGCATCCAGAAAGGCGACCGTACGCCACCCTCGTACACCTCCGACTTGAGCCCGCGAAACGGGCCGTTGAACCGCCGCTGTTGCGGGCCGTTATCGTTCAGAAAGATGACGAGCGTGTCGTCCGTGATGCCCAGCGCATCGAGACGCGCGAACAACCGTCCCACGTTGTCGTCAATGTTCGTAATCATCGCGGCGATGCGCACAAGTTGTTCGCGCTGTGTCGGCGTATGCCCGCTGGGGAGAATCGCGCTGAAGTCTGCCTGCTCGTACCGCGCGCGCATCGAAATCGGTACATCGTGCAGCGGCGTGTGCGGCGCATTCGTCGCGATGTACGCGAAGAACGGCCGGTTGGCGGTGCGTTTTTGCGCGATCCAGTCCATCGCCGCGCCGAAGTAGACGTCCGTGCAGAACCCTTCCGTCCTCACCGGCTCGCCGTTGTGCATGAGGACCGGGTTCACGTAGCGCGCGAAGTTCTCGGGCGGGTCGGCCGGCTGCGCAAGGCCGCCGCCGCGATGCACGAGCGACTCCTCGAAACCCTGGTCCATGGCGCGCATCGGGTAGGAGTCGCCAAGGTGCCATTTGCCGAAGATGCCCGTCGCATAACCCGCATCGCGCAGCACCTCGGCCAGCGTGACCTCGGACGGCTCCATCATCGAGCGGCCGATAAACGTATCGATGCAGCGCGTGCGGTAGTTGTAGCGGCCGGTCAACAGGCTCGCGCGCGTCGGCGAACACACCGGGCTGACGTAGAACGTGCGCATCCACACGCTGCGCGCCGCCATCGCGTCGAGATGCGGCGTCGCGATGACCGGATTTCCCGTCACGCCGAAATCGCCGTAGCCCTGGTCGTCGGTCATGATCAGGATGACGTTCGGCTGCGCGGCGAAGACGGAAGCCGATGCCAGTCCGAGAACGATACCCATGATCGCGCGCGCCACGTTCATTGAAATCCCGCCCCGGGTCTGATTAGATCGCCCGTCGCCTTCGAATGTCGCCCAGTGTACTCGAATCCAATATGACTGACTCCTCGTCCATCGTGCGCGGATACAAAGCCGTCGAGAACTTGTATCACCGGTTTCTGACCGGCCTGATCCTGCGCACGGTGGTTACTCGCGGCGCGGACGACGCGGCTGCGCTCGTCTTCCGGCTGTTCCGCCGCCAGCAACAGAAGACGCTTCTGCCCGGAATCGAAAAACTCGGGCTGGGCCACCTGCCGGACGCGGTGAAGTGCGCGCAGTATCACTACCTCTCGAACCAGATCGGCGACGTGAACGTCGAGTACATGTACGAGTCGGACACCAAGGCGTGGGTGCGCTACCCGCCGCCGCGGTGGATCTGGGACGGCACGGCGATCTGCGGCATCCCGTCCAGGGTGTCGCGGCAGATGATGTACGGGTGGCACGCGCACAACGGCGTCTCGCTCGGCAATCCGCGGCTCGGGTTCGTGTGCACAAAGCAGACGGTTGACGGCCAGCCGGGGCTCGAGGGCTACTTCATGGAGTACGACCGGGAGCTAACGGCAGACGAGCGTCTGCGGTTCGCGCCCGGCGAGGAATCTCCCCCATTCGACCCGGCGCAGGCCCCGAAGCTGGACACGCGATCATGGCCCGAGGAACGCGTGCGGAAAGCGCTGCGCAATTACGCGATGGAGTACGTGCGCAACGTCATCCCGGAGGCGATCGCGCTGTTCGGCCCGGAGGAGGCGGCCAATCTCGGGCGGACTACGGCGCGCCTCATTGGATTGCAGTACTACCGCGAGTCGGCGGCGTTGCTGGCGGCGGCGGACGACTCGGCCGGTTCGTTCGCGCGGCTGATGGAGGGGCTGGGCCGGGCCCAAGGCGACGACACGGGCGTCTTCGATGACGGCGGCGCCCTCGTGGTGCGCCAGAGTACGTGGAATCTCATGCCCAACCGCGACGGCCTGCACCCCGCGGCCTTCGATATCTGGAACGGGTTGTTCGAGGGTATGGTCGCGGCGCACAATCGCCGTTTGCGGCTGCGGGTCGCGGCTCGAATGGACGCCGGGGACACGCACTGGGCATGGACGATCGATTAACCCACGCGGAGGCGCGCCGCCCGTGTTGAAGACCATCGACCGGATTCAGATCGCGACGCCGGATGCGGAAGAAGCCGCGCGCGGATGGGCCGGGATACTCGGCGCGGAATTCGACTCGCGCGGGACCGTGCGCGCACTCGCGGCGAAGCGGACGGCGTATCGTCTCGGACGCGGCCTCGTCGAGTTTCTCGAACCCGACGGCGCGGGGCCCATCGACGCGGCGTTGAAGAAGCGCGGCCGGGCCCATCTCTTCGCGGGCGGGATCTCGACCGACGACTTCGACCGCGAAGTCGCGGCGCTGCGCAAGGCAGGCATCGAAGTCACCGTCGAAGGCGGGCATGCGTTTCTGAACGCGAAGCCGGCGCTGGGCGCCGAGACGCCGCTGGTGCTGAGCGCGCACGCGGATCGGCCGGCGGTCGGGCGCATCGACTTTCTCTATGAGGTCACCTTGCTCGCGGAAAATCCACAAGGTATCGCGTCGAAATTCGCGCAATTGTTCGGCCTGAACGAGGGTAACTTCGTGCCGATCGCCTCGGACAAGTTCGCGTACGACGGCGTGCTCACGCTGTTCTCACCGGAGGGCCTGCACCGCTTCGAGGTGATCTGCCCGACGACGGACCAGACGACGATGGGACGGTACTTCGCGCGACAGCGCGATTCGTTTTATATGTGCTTCGCCGAGACCGCCGACATGCTGGGCATCGAAGCGCGGGCGAACGAGCGCGGCACGGGGATTACCGTCGATCGGCCGGCCGGCCGTGGTGCGGACCAATCCGCTGACCAGATGTGGCTGCATCCGCCGGCGCTCGGCGGCGTTATGCTGGGGCTGTCGCGGCCGACGATGGCGTGGACGTGGTCGGGGCATCCCGAACGAGTGAGGGCAATCGCGTGAGCAAATCGAACGGAACGGACATTTTGAAAATCGAGGACGCCGGGCGCGTGCGCATGCTGACGCTGAACCGTCCTGACCAGCTAAACGCGTTCAACGACGCGCAGTACGACGCGGTGGCCGCCGCGTTGCGGGACGCGGCGGCGTCGCCGACGATTGCCGTGGTCGTGATCACGGGGGCCGGGCGCGCGTTCTCGGCGGGGCAGGACCTGGCCGAACTCGGCAACCCCCCGGTGTACGAAGACGGCACCGTGCACGGGTTCCAGCCGTTCATGGACGTGCTCCAGCAGTTCCCCAAGCCACTCATCGCGTCGGTCAACGGGATCGGCATCGGGATCGGAATCACGATGCTGCTGCATTGCGACCTCGTCCTGATCGCCGAGGGCGCGAAACTGCGCGCGCCGTTCGTCAGCCTGGGGATCTCCGCGGAGGCGGGCAGCAGCTACCTGTTCCCGCAGGCCATCGGCTGGCAGGAAACGTCACACCTGCTCTACACGGGGACCTGGATGAGTTCGTTCGACGCCGTACGCACGGGCATAGCGTGGCGCAGCGTGCCCGACGGCTCGCTCGCGGAGGAGACACGCAGGATCGCCGAACAAATCGCCGCGATGCCAATTACGTCGCTCGTGGGCACGAAAAAACTGCTGCTCGACGCACGCCTCGACGGCGTACAACGCGCGCGTCGCCGCGAAAACGAGATCATCGGCGGATTGCAGAAGGGCCCGGCCGTGCGCGAGGCGGTGTCCGCATTCATGGAGAAACGCGCGCCGGATTTCTCGAAGATTACATTGGAGTCTTAGGACTCCGGCTGCGGCGCCGCCTGCGTTTTTGTGTGCGGGGCTTGACGCCGGACCTCGTACTTCAGCGGTCCGGGACGACCCCGGGGGCCCGAGGACTGCGCCGCCACGCCCGCCCGGGTCAGGGGCGTTCCCCTCCCCCATCGTTTGCTAGACTCTGCCCGGGTGCGGATTGCGCACGTTCGGACAGCGTATCGCGAGCCGGGAAACGATCTTGAGTCAACCTGCGAGCACGATCCAGATCGGTACGAAGGTCGGTGGATTCGAAATCACCGGCTTCATCGGCGCCGGCGGCATGGGCGAGGTGTATCGCGCACGGGACCTCAAGCTCGGCCGGGAAGTGGCGATCAAGTTCATCTCCGAATCGATCTCGTCCGACCCGAAACAGATTGCGCGGTTCGAGCGCGAGGCGCGCCTGCTGGCCTCGGTGAACCACGCCAACATCGCGACGATCCACAGCCTCGAACGCGTCGACGGGGCATACCTGCTGGTGATGGAACTGCTCCGCGGCAGAGACCTCGCCGGCCTGATTAAGCAAGGGCCGCTCGAGCTCGACACCGCGCTGAAACTCTTCTGCGACGTCGCGCGGGGATTGATCGCGGCGCATGAGGCGGGGGTCATCCATCGCGACATCAAGCCGAGCAACATCGTCGTGTCCGAGAGCTCTCTGGCGAAGCTCCTCGACTTCGGCATCGCGACGACGATGCAGCCAGCCGCGGGACCCGCGGCCGCCGTTGACCCGAACGCGCCGACGAGCCAAATGCTTGTTCAGTCGACGGCGGGCGTCATCGTGGGCACGCCCGCGTACTTCAGCCCGGAGCAGGCGCGAGGCGGGCTGCTGGACGAGCGAAGCGACATCTGGGCCTTCGGATGCAGCTTGTACGAGGCACTCACGGGCGTGTTGCCGTTCGCGCGGACGACGCTGGTGGATTCGCTCGCGGCGATTCTCCAGGCAGAGCCGGACTGGGCGCTGCTGCCGAACTCAACACCGCGACCGCTCGTGGACCTGCTGAAGGCATGCCTGCAGAAAAATGCCGCGCAACGGCCGGGCAGCATGCGCGAGGTACTGGAACGGTTAGAGGCGATCCGCTCGTTGCCGCGCGCAACGGTCGCCGATACACCCCAGCGTACGGCGTCGAAGTCGTTCCTGCTCCCGTTCGCCGTCATCGGCGCCATCGCGTTCGTCGCGGCCGGGGCGTACGCCGGCTACCGTTTTCTGGGCGCCGCGCCGGTGTCTCCGGCGCCGGAACAGTCGCCACCACTCCGCGATCAGATTGCCGTGACCGAGGCCGCGCCCGTGACCGCGCCTGAGCCCGCCGCCGTCGCGCCGCAACGTTTTGCGCGGCTTGCGGTCCTGCCGTTCGCGAGCCTGGGTGAACCCGTCGACGAGTATCTCGGGGAAGGGTTGGCGGACTCTATTGTCGATCGACTCTCGCGTGTTCGATCATTGAGCATCGTGTCTCGGCGTTCGGCTGCGAAGTATGAGGATTCGAATGGCCGCGCGGGCGAAATTGCCCGGGAGTTGGACGTAGAGGCGCTAGTCGAGGGCGCGATAACCGCCAGTGAGCGCCGCATCAACGTGCGAATCGCACTCATCGGCGGATCGAACGGCGATCGCGTTTGGGAAAAAACATACGAAGTCGAACGAGAAGAACTGCCCGCCGGAACGGCCGAAATCGCTTTGGACATCGCCAATGAGATTCGCGCGGCGGTTACGGAGGAGGAAAGCGGCGCGATTCGGTCCGACGCGGATATCGAGCCGGAAGCGTTCGATGCCTACCTGCGCGGCCGCAGTCTTTGGCGCCAAGGCGCTCCAGAGGACATCCAACGGGCCATTGAATACTTCGCCCGCGCGGCACAGCTCGATCCCGCGTTTGCTCCGCCGGTGGCCGCTCTCGCGGAGGCGTACATTTCGTCCGCAGTCCGCCGGATCATGCCTTCACGCGCGGCCTATCGAAGGGCGATCGAACAGGCGACTCGCGCGGTTGAGATTGACGGAACATCGGCGCCCGCGCACGCGGCCCTGGGCACCGCGTCGATGGCCGGGGCGGACCCCGCAAGAGTGCTCGAACCTCTTCAGCGGGCAATGGAACTCGATCCCGGCTACGCACCGGCGTACGAAGACTACGCGAATGCGCTCATCAACTCGGGCCGGGTCGGCGACGGCATCGGGTACGCGCGCAAGGCGCTCGATATCGATCCGCTTTCCGATTCGGCACGGATGCAGCTCGCGTACGGTCACATGGCGCTTGGGGAGTACGGGCAGGCGCTCACGCTATTGGAACAAATCTCGGATGGAGATTCGCCAAACGATTTCGTGGTTCTCTTGCGCGCGCAGTGTTACCGGCAGCTTGGCCAGGGCGATGAAGCCGTCGCGGTCGCGACTCAGTGGGTCGACGCGAGCGGGCGGCGCCTGGCGGCACTGTGCGTCTTGAGTCAGTGTCTCGCCGCGTCGGGCGACACGGACACGGCTAAGAAGATCCTCAATGAGGTATTGAAACGCGCACCCGCCGAGTTCGGTTTCGAAGCCGAACTGTCCGCGCTCTACGCAGCGCTTGGCGACACGCCCAACGCGGTGAAGTGGCTGAACGAATCGGTATCGGCGGGATGGTCGTGGAGCATGCTGTGCCTGAGCGCGCCGTGGTGGGACGCGATCCGTACCGAGCCCGCGTTTCGATCCGCCGCCTCGGGCTTCGGGTTCGACGCACCGACCCTCGATGGTTTGACCGGGCCGGCGGGCAACCGCTAAGTCGCGCGATCAGAACAGTTCCCGGTTCGCCGCGCCCCCCGCGAGCGTAATCGCGTGCCGCCAGGCATCGGCCAGCCGATCCGCGGAATCCTTGTCCTGAACTTGCGCCACCACAACGGACGCGACCATGGATACCGTTGCAGCCGGCTGTTCGTCCTCGCTCGCGTCGGCGAAGCTGAAACGCGCTGATTGTTTGATCGTGGCCTCGGCTGACCGGGTTTCGATAGCGACCGTCCACGGCGCATCCGGCGACGCGTCGACCTGCGCGATCTTCACGGCAGACGCGTCTAACTGAGGCAGTTCGAATTCAAACGTGTAAACGTTGACCGTGTTCTCGCCGATTTGGTCCTGTTGCACGACGCAGCTCTTGCCTGTGTACGACTTGAGGTACGAAAGCTTTTCGACGAGTTCCGTCACATGCGGCTTCGCCCAGTTGGGTTCCGTGGCATCGTCCACGGGCCGGCACCGGCTTTTGATCCACTTCAGCGTCTCGTTGAGCGTCGGTCCCTCGGGCTTCGGCGCCGGCGGCGGCGCTTCCTTGGGCTTAGGCGCTTCTTCAGGCGCAGTCTGAGCGGGCTTCTCCGGTTCTTTGGCTTCTTCGGCGGCTGGCTCGGCTTTCTTGTTCTCGGCATCCCGTCGCATGCGCTCGAGCACCAACTTCTCCTGCAGTTCCATTTGCCGGCGCAACATCTCGGCGGCGGGATCCGCGCCACCCGCCGAAGACGTTGGCGGCGTGGGCCCGCCTTGTGGAAACCCAGGAGTCTGCGCGGACGCGAGGCCCATCGGCACCGACGTCATCAGCAACGCGAAGAGGAGTAACGCCGCCGCGTGCTCGCGTTTGCCCAGCACTGGAGACCTCCCTTCGGGTCGAATTCGCGCCCAGCGAACCATCCTACGGGGAAATTCGCGCGTTGTACAGCGCGCCGGGAATGCGCGTGGCCGGGTGTTCGAACCGCGCGACGGATCCTCGAGGCGGGGGCTCATCGGCCGGCCAACGCTCCCAATCCCAGCCCACGCATGGCATACTGGTTTCGTGAATACGCCATTTTTCAGACGCCGCATACCAGGATGGGTTATGGCCATGGGCGCGGCGGGACTGCTGTTCGGCTGTGCAAGCGTGACCTCGAACCGTCACCGTGCCGAATCCGCGGCGCCGCACGCTGCCGTCGAGACGTTTCCCGAGCTCCTCGGCGCGTTTGTCGAGGAGAGTTGTTCGAAGTGCCACAAAGGCCAGACGCCGAAGGCTGGACTCGATCTCGTCGAACACGCCAAGGCCGACCCCACGCTTGAATCCGAAGCCGTCTGGGAATCTGTGCTCGACATGCTCAAGCGCGGCGCAATGCCGCCTGAGGACGAAGCTCGGCCGGACGAGGAATTCGTCGCGGAAGTCGTCAGCCGAATCGAAGTCGAACTGACGCGCGTCGCGGCCAGCGTCAAGCCGGACCCGGGCCGCGTAACGGCGCGCCGGCTCAATCGAGTCGAATACACGAACACGGTCTTCGACCTGTTGGATGTGGAGTTCGACGCGACTTCGATATTTCCAACGGATGACTCCGGGTATGGATTCGACACGATAGCCGACGTGCTGACGATGTCGCCGCTGTTGATGGAGAAGTATTTCGCGGCGGCGGAACGCATCGCAGAAGACGCCGTGCCGCTGGACTCGGCAGGTGAAGATGGGGCGGCAGAGCGCTACGCGCGCGTCTTCACGTGCGGCCACGTGACCGGCGGGCATACGCCAGCATGCGCGCGCAACGTCCTGCGCCCACTCGCGGAGCGCGCATACCGCCGGCCGGTTACGCGGCGAGAAACATCTGAGTTGGTGTCGTTCGTCGAGCTCGTCCAGGCGGATGGTGGGCCGATTGAAGAGGGCATGCGCCTCGCCGTCGAAGCGATGCTTGTCTCGCCGCAGTTCCTGTTCCGCATCGAACACGACGCCTCGCCGGAAAATCCGGACGCCGCGCACCCCGTCGGCGAGTACGAACTCGCGTCGCGCTTGTCCTACTTCCTGTGGAGTTCGATGCCGGACGGCGAGCTGTTCGAACTGGCGCGCGGGGGACGCTTGAGCGATCCGGCGATCCTGCAGGCGCAGACGCGCCGCATGCTCGCGGACGAGAAGTCCGCGCGGTTCGTCGAGAACTTCGCGGGCCAATGGCTGGAATTGCGCAATCTTCCGCTGGCCTACCGCGACGGCGATGTCTTCCCTGGCTTTGACTCGAAAATGAAAGATGCGATGCGCGACGAGACCGAGTTGTATTTCGCCGCAATCGTCAATGAGGACCGCAGCCTGTTGGAGTTCCTCGACTCGGAGTACACGTTCATCAATGAGCGACTCGCCAAGCTCTACGGCATCGAGGGGGTGACGGGCGACGAGTTTCGCCGCGTATCGCTCGAGGGGACGCAGCGCGGCGGCATCCTCACGCAGGCGAGCCTGCTCACATTGACCGGCCGCCCGACTCGTACGTCGCCCGTGTTACGCGGCAAGTGGATCCTCGAGAACCTGCTCGGCACACCGCCGCCGCCACCGCCCGCGGACGTCCCCGCGTTTCCGGAGGATTCGAAGAAGGAGGCCCGCTCCGTGCGCGAGCGGCTCGTGCAGCATCGCGCCGACCCCGGGTGCGCGTCGTGCCATGCGCGGATGGATCCGCTTGGGTTCGGCCTCGAGAACTTCGACGCGATCGGCCGTTGGCGCGAAACAGAAGGCTCCGCGCCCATCGACGCCTCGGGCACGCTGCCGACGGGCGAACAGTTCAATGGCCCGAGCGAGCTGCGGTCGATTTTGCTGGAACACAAGGACGCGTTCGTCCATACTTTGGCGGAGAAACTGCTCACGTACGCGTTGGGCCGCGGGCTGGAGCGGTACGACCGCCCGGCCCTCGAGGAGATTGCGCGGGACGTCGCGGAGGACGACTACCGCTTCTCGCGGATTGTGCTCGGCGTGGTCGAAAGCATGCCGTTCCAGATGCGGCGCGGCGATGGGAAAGGCGAGGCGTGAAACCGATTACGGGCGGCAAGCTGGATCGGCGGACGTTCCTGCGCGGAGTGGGCGCGGCGCTATCCCTGCCGCTGCTCGACGCGATGACGCCCGCGTTCGCGGCGCCGACGTCCGCAGTCCCGAAATCCCCGCTGCGCATGGCGTTCACCTACGTGCCGAACGGCGTCGCGATGGAGAACTGGCTTCCCGCGGCCGAGGGCGCGGCGTTTGAACTGCCGCCGACGCTTGCTCCGCTCGCGAACCACCGTGAGAACATCCTGGTCCTGAGCGGACTTACGCACAACAACGGCCGGGCGCTCGGCGACGGCGCGGGGGACCACGCGCGCGCCGCGGCGTCGTATCTCACCGGCGTGCACCCGAAGAAGACGGCCGGGGTGGACATTCAGTGCGGCATATCCGTCGATCAGATCGCCGCAGCAGCGCTCGAGGACGCAACGCCCTACGCGTCGCTCGAATTGACGTGCGAACCGGGGCGGCAGGCGGGCTCGTGCGACTCGGGCTATAGCTGCGCGTACAGCAACAGCATCTCGTGGCGCACGCCGCAGACGCCCAACCCACCCGAGCACAACCCGCGGCACGTCTTCGAGCGGTTGTTCGGCGCGTCGCGCGGAGACGAGAGCGCCGCGGACATCGCCCGCCGCCGCGCGTACCGCAAGAGCATCATCGACTTCGTGTCGGATGACACGCAGCGGCTCATGCGCAAGCTCGGCCCGACCGATCGCGGCAAACTCGACGAATACCTGTACTCCGTGCGCAAGATCGAAAAACGGATCGAGTTCGCGGAGAACCTCGCGGCGGAATCGCGCGGGCCGGTGGGTGAGACGCCCGACGGCGTGCCGAAAGAATTCGTCGAGTACGCCCGGCTCATGTATGACATGCAGGTGCTCGCGCTTCAGACCGACCAGACGCGCGTTGTGACGTTCATGATCGGCGGCGAAGGCAGCAACCGATCGTATCCCGAGATCGGGGCGGAGGGCGGGCACCACGAACTCTCGCATCACCTCAAGGATCCGGAAAAGGTCGCGAAAATCCGCGCGATCAACAGACACCACATGGAGCAGTTCGCGTATTTTCTCGATCAACTGGCGTCCACACCCGACGGCGACGGCACGCTGCTCGACCATTGCATGCTGATTTACGGCAGCGGCCTCAGCGACGGAAACTCGCATCTCCATGACGACTTGCCTGTGCTGATCGCGGGACGGGGCTGCGGCACGATCACGCCGGGCCGCCATGTGCGTTATCCGCTCGAGACGCCGATGACGAATCTTTACGTCTCGTTGCTCGATCGCATGGGCGTGCCCGCGGACACGCTGGGCGACAGCACCGGTGAACTCGGCTACCTGTCGGGGATTTAACGGCGGTCGCTATTTCGATACCGGGACGGGCGTCCCATCGGGCCGAGTCACCCGCGCGCAAAAGGCCCATCCGCCCCCGCCCTGCGTGATTTCGAGCAACAGCCGGTTCGTGCCGGCGTTCAGCTTGATGGCCGCCTGATCCTGATCGGCGACCAGACCCCGGTCGACGTGATGCTCGTGTGCAACTACGCCGTTGATCCACGCCTTGACGCCGTCGTCGCTGCCAAGCCGCAATACGTAGTCACCCGCCTCAGCTGCGACGACTTCGGCATATGCGTACGCCGCGGCGTTGGAGTGTTCGCCCAGCACTCCGATCAAATTGACGAGACCGTCAACATCACTCCCGCGCGCGGGGATCCAGCTCCGTTCGGTTCCATCGCCCGCCCGCAGCATCGAGGCCGTGTCCACTTCGGGCGCTCCGATAGGGTTCTCACCAAAACCAGCCGCGGCCGACCACGGGAACGGTCCAATGACGCGCCAGTCAAGGACGAATCCGAGTTCGGCCGCCGCCTGCGTACCCGCAGCGCGCGCAGTCTCCAGAAACGCGCGGACGTCCTCCGGCGTTGCGAGACGTGGCAACAGCGCGTCGAGCACGCGTGCGGCCTCCTCAGTGCGGTTCGCATCGCGCAACGCGCGCGCGATTCCCGCGAGAAAGGGCACGGGAAACGAGGCGAAATCGTCCTGATCGACGAAGTCCTTCACGATTTCGAAGGCGTCGTCCGTCGGGAAACGCATCATGCCGTCGAGCGCGAAACGCCGCGCCTGGTCGGTGGACGCGAGGCGATACAGTCCGGCGTAGGCCGCGCCGGCCGCGTCGGCGCGACCGTCCCGGCGATACGCCGCCGCCTTGAGCTCCAATGCGTCGATGAATTGCGCGCGCGGTTCGTCATCGAGTTCGAGCGCGTAATGCGCGACCGCGCGAACGCCGTCCGCGCGATTCGAGTCCAGCAGCGCGAGTGCGGAGACATGCTTCGCGTACATGTCGCCCGTCGTAAGGGCGTCAGTCAGCAGCGGGGTGAACACCGCGTCGCCTCGCCGCCCGTAGACGCTGTACACCGAGGCGCCGAATTGTTTGAACAGTTCGTCACGTGCCGCTAACAGCGCCTTGCTCGCCGCTTCGCCTTGCAGCACGGCGAGCGCCTCGAGCGCCGCGTGGTCCAGCACGCCCGAGTCGCCGTTGCGCGCGGCGTCCACGATCGACGGCACCACGCGCTCGTCTCCATGGCGCCCCAGGCCCGCGATCGCCGCGCCGCGGAGTACCGGCCCGTCCAGGTTGTCGAGCGCCCACCGGTACACCTCGAGCGCGCGGTCGAACTGGCCGCCGTTGGCCATCATGGCGTCCGCCAGCGCCAGCAGCGCGTCCCCGGATTCGACGTACTGATCGCCGGGCGCGTTCTTAACGACGCGCTGAAACCGGTCAACGAGGTCGGCGTCGCCGGTCCACGCGAGCGCGCGCGCTGCGCCGGCACGTATCGCAGGGTCGGGATCGTCCAATCGCGCTGCGAGCACGTCTACCGCGTCTGGATCACGCAACAATCGCAGCGAATCCATCAGCGCCAGCGCGAACGTCCCTTGCGCAGCCGGAAGGGCCGATCGGAGTGCCGCGCATGACTCGGCCGTCCCCGCGAGCTGCAACGCGTCGCGCGCGTTCATGCGAAGCGATTCGTCGCTCAGGTATGCGGCGATTGGCGCGACGTCCGCGCCGTCCGGCAACACGAGATGAACGAGATTCAGGAGCCGGGCCGCTTCGTCCCGGCCCGGACTCGCGGCGAGCCGCGCGAGCATTTCGTGCGCGACATGGCGCCGGTCCGCCTCGCGCCCCGGCGATGAAACCTCGTTCGCGAAATCGGCAAGCACGTTCGACGCCGTCCGCCAGATCGCTTCGTTCTCGTGCGCGAGCACGGGCAAGACGTCATGGACGATTTCGACGTTTTCGCGCGGCAACAATTGGCGCGCAAGCGCGCGCTGTTTGGCGTCGCCGCTCCGCAGCATTCCCAGCAAATCGCCATGACGCTGTGCGTGGGCGGAGATGGCCAATGAAAACGCCGCCGCGAGAATCGCGAGTCGAGACATCGCGCGCATTCCGGCCTACAGATGCCACGGCGCACGGTAGGTGCGCGAGAGGTGGCGGTTGGCCTGCGGGTCGTTGATGAACGCTTCGCGCGCCGCGTCCCATTGCAGCGATCGGTTGCACTTCAGTGCGATGCCCGCGAGCAGCACGGCTGTGGTGGAGCGGTGGCCCTGCTCGATGTCCGCCGCGGGCCGGCGGCGGGTGCGCACGCAGTCGAAGAAATTCTGGTGATGGTTCTTGTCCGCCCAGGTCACTTCCGGCGGGAACATCACGGTGCCGATGCCGAGTTTCTCCGGCTCGACCATCATCCGCCCGCGATCGCATGCGAGATGCCCGTTCGGTCCCTGGAATTTCATGCCATAGCCGAGGCCCGCGTGCGAATTCGTGTGCCGCTGTTCCCAGGTGAGCGTGCAGCCGCGATACTCGAACAGCGCGTCGACGACTTCGTAGTTGTCCGCGCCGCCGCCGGCGATGTAGTTGCCGCCGACCGCCTGCACGCTGAGCGGCGCGTCTTCGCCGATGCCCCAATGCAGGATGTCGACGAGGTGCACGCCCCAGTTGGTCAGTTCGCCGCCGCGCGCGTACTCGTGCCAGCCGCGAAACGCGCCGAATCGCTCGGGCGAGTACGGCGCGTCCGCCGCGGGGCCGAGCCAGAGGTCCCAGTCGAGTCCCTCGGGTACCGGCGCAGTCGTCATCGTCTCGCCGATGAAGTTCGTGCCGATCCACGCGGTCGCGGTGGTGATCGGACCCAGCACCCCGCTGTGGATGATCTTCATCGCTTCGTGGAAGACCGGCATCGACCGTTGCTGCGTGCCGACTTGCACCACCCGGCCGTAACGCCGCGCGGCCTCGACCATCGCGCGGCCCTCCTGCACCGTCGTCGAGGCGGGTTTTTCGACGTACACGTCCTTGCCGGCCTGGCACGCCATGATGGTCATGATCGCGTGCCAGTGATCGGGCGTGGCAAGGAACACCGCGTCGATATCGTGCCGATCGAGGACGCGGCGGAAATCCTGGAATCCGCGCGGCTTCCGGTTCTTCATGCCGCGCTGCTCGGTGTAGATTGTGGTGACGTTCTTGACAACCTCTTCGTAGCGCCCCGTGTGTACATCGCAGATCGCGGCGAGTTCACAGCCGTCCTGGAACGCCAGCGAGTATGCGTGCGCGCGGCCCATGCCGCCGCAGCCGATCAGCGCGAGCCGCACCGTGTCGTTCGGTCCGACGCGCGCGGCCGATGCACGGCGGGCGGGCGTGAACGCGAGCCCCGCCGCGCCCGCGAGCGCGCCTTTCAAAAACCGTCGGCGCGTCAACCGTACGGGCCAGTCCATCGTGTCCATTCCGTCCATACCGTCCATCGAAACCCGCGCGTTAATGCCAGAGCGCCGACGCGGGCACCAGTTGCCGCTCGATGCCGGGACCCGCAAAATAGAATTCGAGGGCCTCGCTCCCGCCGCTCTCGAAGTACGTCAGCCGCAGCGGATGAAATCCGCGTTTGAGCGCGATGAACCCCGATTGGCCGAGCGCGCTGTGCTTGCCGCCGTTGTCCACGACCAGCGTATCGCCAATGTAGACCATGCTGCCGTCGTTGGAAAATGTTCCCATGGTGTAGACGCCGTCCGCCGGCGCGAGGAAATATCCGTGGAATTGCAGCGCCATCGGATCGCGCGTGGGCGACGGTTCCAGCGAAACGACCGGCGTGATGCCCCTGGTTTCCGGTGTCATCGCGCCGAAGTCCGGCTCCGCGTCGAGCGCCAGCTCGTAGTATTCATACCGCAGCCCGGGTTTCAGTTCGCCCACCTTGGCCGCGCCGCGCGGCTCGAGCGTCACCTCGCTCATCATCGGAGCGATCAATTTGCCGTAGTCCGCGAGCGTATGGCTCGATTCGCGCAGGCTCTCAATCCCGCTGCGTTCACCGACGGCAAAGAAGCGGTCCGTCCGTGCGCGAAACGCCGGGTCCGGCGTGACGGTGTACGTCGCGTGGTCCACGCGATACGGCCGGTCGCCGCGCTGCCGCGCGCGCTCGATGATCGCGTAATCGACGCTGAGCCGCGCGGTCTGCACGCGCGCGAGCACGTCCGCGCCGTCGCCCGCGGCCAGCCGTTCCGCGTCGTCCCACAGGCGATCCGCGCGCTCGAGCAGCTCATCCGTCAGGTAGGGTTCCGACGGTCCCGCCCAGATCATCACATGCACGTTCTCTCGTTCGACAAAGTCGTGAATGAGGTCGATGTACTCGCGGATCGGTTTCGCGGCGGAACCGTACACGCAGCCGAGATACTCCGTCATCGCGGTGTTGTCATCGTAGTCCGGGTTCCACAGCAGCTTCGCGCCCATGTACCCGCTCAGGCCCGACAGCTCACCGTTCCGCGTCGTGTACACGTCCTGCTCGAAAATCCCGGTGACGTTGTGCGCCGCGAGAAAGCGGATGTTGTCGCCGCGCACGCGTAGATTCGGGAACGGGGTCAGGTAGTGTCCGAAACTCGTAACGTAGTCCCAGACCCAGAGCCGGTCGCACATCGTCGACCAGCCTTTGACGTCCTCGACGAACGCGCGGTTCTCGGCGCTGTCGCAGGCCTCGAACGAATGCGCGAAGCAACACTCGATGCTGCACAGGCGCACGACGACGTTCGGCGCGGGGCGCATCGTGCGCGGCGGTTTGCGCGTCCACTGGTAGGCGAGCGTGTCGATGAGCTGGTCGGGAAACTCGTCGCGCACGGCGTCCGCCACGCGATTGACCATGTGCAGGACCGGGGCAATCTGCGATCCCTCCGCCTCGGCCATGGCCGTGCAGCGGTCGCACTCGCAGTAGTTGTACCAGTCGTTCTGCGACACGGAGAACACTCGCGCCTCGGGATGCTCGCGCATGCGTTTGCGGACTTCCTCGGTGATGATGCGAATCACGTCCTCGTTCGTCGTGCACAACTGCGAGCGGACCTTGAGCCGCTTGCCGTTCACGAGCGAGAAGTATTCCGGATGCTCGTCGAAATACGTATCCGGCGGCACGAGCGACTCGAAGGTGTGCACAAAGCCGAAGTACGTCACCTTGCCGCCGTGCCGCTCCTCCAGGCTCGCCGCGCTGCTGTTCATCCGGTTGCGGGCCGCCCAGTCGCCGTCCTGGCAGTCGCGCGTGAAGGGCTCGCGGTATTCGAGCGCGGGTACATGCGTGTGATGCGGCGCGGGCACGGCGATAGTCGATGTGCGCGGGATCGTGCTCACGTCCGGCGAGAACCAGCGGCAGCCCAGGTCCTCCTCCAACAACGCGTAGACGCCGTAGAGCGTTCCGCGCGGACTGGCGCCCGCGATGACCACGCGCCCGCGCCGCGAGCGAACCGCGTATCCCTCGTCGCCGAGCGCTTCGATGTCAATGGCGCGCGTGCGGCCCTTCGAAACGGCCGCGCCCCCAATCAGGATGTCGCCCCGGCGCGAGAGTCGCCGGGCGGAAACGATCGGGATCTCGGCGCCGCTCATCTCGCGCAACCAGCGCTGCAGTTCCTCGGCGGCGAAGCGCTCCGCCGCGGCGCAGTCGTCCGCAACGATGATCCGTGCGCGCGGTTCGCCTTCCTCCACCGGCATCCATTCCGGATGCGATGCTGCGGCGCTACCCGCGCAAAGTGCGGCCCACAATCCAAGCGTAGCCGCTGTCCTTGTCCCGCGCCGCATCATCTCACCGCGCCCTCCCGCCGCAGTCTGGCAATGTCGTTCGGCGTGTATCCCACGTCGCTCAGCAATTCGTCCGTATGCTGCCCCAGTGTCGGCGGGGCGCATTGGACGGCCCCGGGGGTCTCGCTCATATGCACCGGCACGCCGGAGACCTTCATGGGCCCGATTTTCGGATGCTCGACGATGTGCGCCATGCTCATCGCGGCGACCTGCGGATCCTCGAAAAACTCTTCGTACGTCTGCGCGGGCGCGCACGGGACGCCTTTGGCGAGCAGAATGCTCTCCCATTCTTTCGTGGTGCGCGTCTTGAGTTTTTCCACGATGGCCCGCGTCAGTTCCTCTTTGCACTCGACGCGTTGCGGATTCGTCTTGTAGCGCGGGTCGGCGGCGAGTTCCGGCGCGCCGATGCCTTCGCACAGTAGCTGCCAGAACCGGTCGGTGCCGATGGCAAGAAAGATGATGTCGTCCTCGGTCTCGTAAAAGTTGTAGGGGAAGATTCCGAAGGGCGGCTCCTCCTCGCGTTCGAGCGCCTTGATGAACATGTGCGACTGCAGCGCCATCGCGGCCTGGAGCAACGACGTCTCGACGCGCTGCCCAACACCCGTACGCTCTCGATGATAGAGCGCGGCGAGCAGGCCGCTCGCGCCAATGAGTGCGGAACCAAAGTCGGAGATTGCGACCGAACAGATGCCGACACTCGCGCAATACCGGAGGTTGCCCTTCGCGGCGCCGCTGAGTGCCTGCAGGATCGGGTCGTAGCCGGGCCGATTCCCATACGGGCCGACGGTTCCAAACGCCGTGATTGAAAGATAGATGAGCCGCGGGTTGAGTTTTTTGAGCGAATCGTAGTCGATGCCGAGTTTCGCGACCACGCCCGGCCGGAAATTCTCCACCACGATGTCCGCCTCGCGCGCGAAGCGATACAGCACCTCGCGGCCCGCCGCGCTCTGCAGATCCACGGCGATGCTGCGCTTGCTGCGGTTCCAACCCTGGAAAAACCGGCTCTCGCCGGCGAGAAACGGCCCCCAGAAGCGCGCCGCATCGCCCTGCAGCGATTCAATCTTGATCACGTCCGCGCCGAGATCGCCGAGATACTGCGCAGCGTAGGACCCGGCGATAAAACTCGAGAAATCGAGCACGCGAACACCCACGAGTGGGCCGCAAGGCTTGCCATCGGTGTTTGTCATGGCCGGTTGCCGCCGCCGGGTTGTGGATGAGAGGTCGCGTGACGCACGAGCCGGAAAATATCCGAACCGGGCCGAACGTGTCTAGCCGGACGGCGGATCGTCCTCGTCCGCCTCGGCCGGCGCGATCAAGCCCTGGAAGGGCCGGTTCTCAAGATCGCCGTCGGAGTGCGCATCGCGCGACGACGCAGTGTGATATCCGCTCGCCGCCGACTTTTGGTGTTCGTCCACGTGACAATATGTGCAAAGCAACTCCCAGTTGCTGCCGTCGGGCGGATTATTGAGGTGATCGTGGTCCTTGTGGTGGACCGTGAGCTCTTTGAGGTTTTTCCCGGAGAACGACCGGCCGCAACGGCCGCAGACGTGCGGCAGCAGGTTCAGCGCCTGCTCGCGGTAGCCCGCCGCGCGCTCGGCCTGTTGCTTGCGAATCTTATCGAGCAGCGCCTTCTGCCGTTCGGGGTCGGGCTTTCGGATCCTGCGCCGCATCGCGCGCTCCCTGCGCGGCCATTACAAGCCGCGCGTCTTCCAGCCCCGGCGATATTTCCGCCGCAGCCAGTCGTTCGCGTCGCGGCCATTTTCGAACCGGAGCCGGTCCGCGTTCCACTCGAGCCGCTTACCTGGAAACCGGCCGGCGACGTTGCCAAGCAGCACCGCCTCCGCCAGCGGCCCTGAGAAGTCGAACCCGGCGCCTGTCTGGCCGTTTCCAAGCGCGGCATGGACGAATTCGTGGTAATGGTTGCGGGGCTCGAGCGCGGGCCGGGGGAAATTCGCGAACTTCCCGGCGGGATGAAGCTCGGGATGCGCGATGTGCGGGAGGATCAGCGTGCCGTCCTCCCCGACGAACATCGTGCCGCTGTTGGGCAACTCGTAGTCGTCGGCCAGGTGCGGCGACAGGCGTTTGTCCGGTTTGCGGCCGCCATCGCTCCACGTCGCCCGGATGGTCTTCCCGGTTGTCAACTGCGTGCCGGCGAACTCGTACTCATAGATGGCCCACGCGGGCCAGACTTCGTCGTGTTCGCTCTCGACCTGCGCGCGTATGGTCAGCGGCCCGCCCATGCCGAGTGCCGTGAACACCGGGTCGAAAATGTGACAGCCGAAGTCGCCGGTCGCGCCGGTGCCGAAGTCGCGCCAGCGCCGCCACTCGAAGGGATGGTAGATCGCGTCCTTGTAGGGCCGTTCGGGCGCCGAGCCGAGCCACAGGTCCCAATCGACGGTATCGGGGATCGGGTCCGCGCCGGGCGGGCGCATGCCGTCCTCGCGCGAATAGCTTGCGCTGCTCCACGAGTGCCACTCGGCGACTTTGCCGATGGCGCCCTCCTGCAGCCACTGGACCGCGGTGCGGTAGAAGTCGTGCGCGTGGATCTGAATTCCCATCTGCGTGACGACGCCCGCCTCGCGCGCCGCCAGCGTAAGCTGCCGGGCCTCGTACACGTCATGCGTGAGCGGTTTCTGGCAGTAGACGTGCTTCCCCGCCAGGATCGCCATCATCGCGGCGGGAGCGTGCATGTGATCGGGAATCGCGATGTTCACCGAGTCGATCCGATCGCCTTCCGCGTCGAACATTTCGCGAAAGTCGCGATAGAGCCGCGCGCCGGGATGCGCCTTCGCGGCTTCGTCGAGCGAACGCTGGTCGATGTCGCACAGCGCGACGATGTCTACCAGGCCGCTCGCGTCGATTTCGCCCCGATCGCTGCGCCCCATGCCCATGACGCCGATGCACGCGTGTTGCAGCCGGCCTGTCGGCGGCGCGGCCAGGCTCCATCGCGGCAATAGGAGAGACGCAGCGGCCCCGGCGGCGGCCTGTTTGAGGAACGAGCGGCGCGATGTCCGCCGGCGAGATTCAGACTGATTCGTCATGGACGTTTGCTCCGCGGCCCCGCCGCCTGAATTCACCCTGTCGCCGGGCTGACGTGCACGACAATGCCGATTCGCGTGAGGTTGGCCGGAAACTCGCGCACCGAAAGCCGGATGAGCGAGAGTTCGTGGCCCCCTTCCGACGCGATGCGTTGCAGCGACGCAAGAGGCAACGGCCGGTAAGAGTACAGCCACGCGACGAACCGGCCCATAATTCCCGTGTTCATTTCGACGTTGATGAAGTATCCGCCCGGCTTGACGAGCCGGATCAATTCGCGCGCCGTGCGCTCGACATCTTCGGCGTAACCGAGCGCCCCGCCCACACTGACGATGTCGAACGACGCATCCTTGAGCGTCCGCTCGGCTCCATCCGGGCACGAGACCTTGGTGGGCTCGGTCAGGTCCGACTTCGCAACCGAAACCCGGCTGAGGTCGATTCCGCGCAGCACGGCATTCGCACGGGTTTCTTGCAGAAAGTTTTTCTGCAGGTCCGTGGCGAGGAGCGTCGAGCGATCGAACCTCTGCAGCAAATGCAGGCCGACCACGCCGCTGCCGCAGGCGACGTCCAGTATGCGGCCGCCCTCGAATTCTCGCAGCGGTAGCCGATCGAGGAAACGACTGATGCCTCGCTCGTATCCGAGAAGCCTGAGCAAGGCCGCATAGAGTTTTGACAGTTTGTAAAAGTAGACCAAGGTCGTCTCGCCAGTTTGAAACGCACCGGGTGGCAGCCGTCGGGCGGGCGCAGAACTCAGCGGTGCGCGATCGTGAAGCCGCCCCGGGACGCTTCTTGACGCGCCACGCAAGCATAGCGAGTTGTTGCGGGCGATCGCCACGTGCTGGAGAGGGGCCCCATTGGCATCACAAAATGCGGCCACTTCGATACCAACAATTGGCCGAACGCGACTTTCCGTCGTGTCGACTACAGCAATAGTTCCTGCGCCGTAATCCGGCTGTCGGCGTCGAGCGGGCGAATCGGCGCCACGCCGCGTTTCTTCAGCCCGTCGTGGTAGGCGCGGACGGCGTCTGCGGCGGTGATTTCCGCGTCGGCGACCCGGCGCAGAAGCGCGATCAGCAGGAGCTGATCCTCCGCGTTGTTAATCTTCCGGCCGAACAGTGCGGCGCGGGCGCCGTGCTGTTTGGCTTTGGCGAGCAGCGTAAATGCGTCCATGGTCGTGCCCGACGCGCCGCCGAGGATGCCGGGCACGAGCGCCGGGTCGTACGCGACCAATTCCTCGAGCGCGCGCGGCCCCGTGTACGGAATCTTGAGAAACAGCGGACGTCCCGCGCGCGTGACGCCGGCCAGCGCGCGGACGATCTGGTCGTTCAGGTACGCGCCAACCTCCGCGGGAGGGACCGCCCCGGCCACGTTGGGCGCGAAGACCTCGAGAAAGTATCTGAAATCTTTTTGTTCCGCTTCGATCCGGAAGCGGCCAAACGCCTCGAGCGTCGCGTGATCATGCTCCACATCGTTATTGAAGGTCATCGAGTACAGGCCGAGGTTGGTCCCGGCCGCGCGTTGCTCGGCGGTGCAAGATCTCTCGCCGCACTGGATGTGGTCGATCGTCGCAGTGCGGAATGGTTTCGATGGAGCGCCGCCATACGCGCCGTTGCGCGCGAGCCAGATGTCACTCGTGTCGTTGGCCCGGGCGGCAGGCGTGACCGTCGAGCCCTCGAAGATGCGTTCGTCCTGCGCGAGGAGCTCATTGGTCGATGCGGACATAATGACGATGTCCACGATGCCCTGATCGACGACGGCCCGAATCTTGTCGCGAAATGTGGCCAGCGACGGGTGACTGCCGTCAGGGTTGGTGCCCGTGGCGGCGATGCCAAACGCCATATCCGCGTCTTTGGCGTCGGCGATGATGAATTCGGTCGATCCTGGATTATCTCGAATCGCTTCGAGTCGCCGATCGAGCGATTTGTGCATGAGACCAGTCCTTGTTGGAGAATCCGAATTCGGTGGAGCACCTCCCGCAGGCCGAAGTGTGGATGCCGATTCACGCGTCCGGCCGCGAGGGACCGACGATTCTAGCATCAACGAATTACAGGTCGCCGAAACCCCGCGGCCAGTGCTATGGTGCGCTGACAACGCGAGGTTGGAACCAGTGAAATCGTTGATACTTGCAGTTGCGGCGGCGCTATTGGCTGTCCCCGTTCACGCGCAGCGGAAGGCGCAGGGACCGATGTCTCCGGAACAGTTCACACCCGAACGCCTGGGGTACGAATTGTTCTGGGAGGACCAATTCGCGGGCAATGTTCTCGACGACACCAAATGGGCGATTCGAGGCGAGGGGCCGCGGGCGCTGGGCAGGGTCTCCCCCGAAGCTATCGCAGTCGAAGAAGGCTTTCTCAAACTGAAAGCGTTCAGGAAGGAGAACGCAATCCTCGTCGGTATGGTCGGCACGCAGGGACGCTTCATGACGAAGTACGGCTACTTCGAATGCCGCGCGCAATTGCAGCGCGGCGGCGGGATCTGGGCCGCGTTCTGGATTCAGTCGCCCAGCATCTCCGACGGGGAAGACCCGGCGCGATTCGGCGCGGAAATCGACATCGTCGAGTTTTTCAGGAAACTCGGCACCGACATCGTCTCGCACAACGTCCACTGGGCGTACGGACCCAATCAACAGACGACGCGCGGCATGCAAAGCTACCTCGAAGGGGTGAGCGAGGGATTCCACCTCTTCGCACTCGAGTGGACGCCGGACCGGTACGTGTTCTATGTCGACGGGTACAAGTTCTACGAAGTCACCATCGGCATCTCCCAGATCGATGAATACCTGATCCTGAGCATGGAGCCGCCGCAGGAAGAAGAAATCCACAACATGGTGCTGCCCGACGAGTTCATCATCGACTACGTCCGCGTATACAAGAAGCGCGGCGGCGAAGACTAGTCGCGGGGCAGCGTCAAGCCTTGCCCAGCTGAAGCGTGTTGCCCGCCATCTCGTCGAGCGGCGGCGTCCCGGCGCTGTCGGCGTCCGTACTGCGCGGCAGGACAATCTCCGCGCCGATCGCCTGGCTCAACGCGGTGAGCAATTCGGGCAATGACGCGTCGTTCTTCATGTACACGCGATCGGGGATGATCTGGTTGAGCGTCTCGAATAACCCGTAGGTGCTTGTTGCCGCGAAAAGCGGGATCGTCTTCATCTCCGCGATGCTCGTGACGACCGTGATCGCCACTTCCTCGCTTTCCGACAGCACGATGACCGCGCGGGCCTGGCCGCGCGAGGCCATGCTCAACGCGCGGGGCCGGGACGGATCTCCGTATTCGACGTCGTACCCGCTCGCGCGCGCCTCGGCCACCCGCGCGCGGTCGTTGTCGAAACCCGTGGTACGGATTCCCGAAACCTTAAGCCGATCGGTCAGGCGTTGGCCGAATCCTGCAAAGCCGACCACGAATACCGTGGCCTCCTCGGTAATGAAAATCCGGCTCTTCTGTTCGCAGGTCCGGTACTCGCGGCGTTCGATGAGCCAGCGGCCCGTCGAGTTGAGCAGCGGAGTCAATGCCATCGTAATCCCCACGGCGGCGGACAGCACCTGAAAGTCCCGCGCATCGACGAGACCCTCGGCAAGGCCCCAGGCCATGAGCACCAGAGTGAACTCGCTCGCTTGCGCCAGCGCGAACGACACACGCACGGAAAACACCCGGTCGTAGTGCATCAGCCGGTATGCGGCATAGGTCCCGGCGAGTTTCACGAGCACCACAATCGCAACGATGCCTAACAGCGGCAACGCGTACTCAATCATCGTGCGCGCGTCCATGCTCATGCCGATCGTGAGGAAGAACAGCGCGAGCAACAGGCCGCGGAACGGGTTAATCTCCATCCGGACGAGGTGCGCGAAACGGCTCTCGGAAAGGGCCAGCCCGGCCAGGAACGCGCCCAGCGACATCGAGAGGCCCGCCTCCGCCGCACCGAACGACACGCCGAGAATCACCAGTAAACTCGCGCCGGTGAACATGTCTGAATTGTTTACGCCGGCCAGTGTCTTGAAGAGCGGTTGCAAAAGCCAGCGCCCGGCCACGGCGATCACGGCGAACGCAGCGATCATCTTTCCCAGCGCGAGCAATACCGGGCCGGCGATCGATCCCGACTCGGACCGCAGGGACGGCAGCGCAACGAGCAGGCCGATGACAAAGAGGTCTTGCACAATAAGCACGGAAGCCGCACTGCGCCCGATCGGCGTGTTGCCGTCGCCCTGCTCGCGCAACACTTGCAGCGCGACCGCGGTGGACGACAGCACGAGCCCGGACGCGATCAGAAACGCGACCATGCCGTCCCGCGTGAACGCGAACGCGAGCGCGCCGAGCAATACGCCCGTCAGGAGGATCTGGAGCGGGGCCGTGCCCAGCAGGTCCTTCTTCGCCGCCCACAGCCTCGGCAGTGAGAGGTGCAGCCCGATGTCGAACAGTAGAAAGCAGACGCCGATTTCCGCGGCAAGCGCGGTCCACTCGTTCTCGTGAACGAGGCCGAAACCGTGCGAGCCGATCGTCATGCCGGCAACCAGAAATCCGAGGATGGGGCTTTGGCGCAATACCGTGGCTACCCCAGCGCCAATCACGCCGCTCATCAGCAATACCAGCAGCGGCATCAGCGAAACTTCGTGCATGGGAAACGCCTACCCTCTTCTTGGGTCCGTCGATCCGACGAGACTACTGTACACTCTCGCCACTTCAACCGTGTCGCGCGAACGCGAACTCGGCGGCCGGCGAGTCGTAAGCCGGGCGGCCCCCGGACCCTTGAAAACCCGATTTCGCGTATGCTGCAATCCAAGGATTCAACGTGAGTACTGAGTGGGGCAGCCCCACGCGATGACCCTCGAGCCCCCCGATCCCCGTCATCAAGCGGAATTGCACTCGGCACCGACCCGGGCCGAACCCGTCCCGACCGATCGTCTCGGTCAACTCGCCATTCCTGGCTTCATTGCGCTCTTCGTCCTGACGTATTACCCGCTGCTTCAGACCGGCTTCGCCGATCACGACAGCATGTTCATGGCGATTCGGTATTGGACCGAGCCGAGCTATTTCGCATGGCTGCCCAAACTCGCCCAGCTTCAGGGCCGCTGGCACTACTACTACGACGGCGTGCTGTGGATTTTGCCGTTTCTCAGCCAGGGCTTCGTCTACTACAAGGTGGTCACGATCAGTGCGCTCGTGTTGAACGCGCTCGTGTTCTACGCGGTTATCGCCCGGATCACGCGCGCGGGTTCCTTTGCGCAGTTCGCGCTGATGATGTACCTGTTGTCGTTGCAGTTCGGCGGCAACCATTCCGCGTTAACCGGCTACTTCGTGTACAAGCATGTGGGGATGCTGTGCGTAGCGCTCTCGCTGTTCTGCTTCCACGAATACTTACAGTCCAGACGCGTCCCGTGGCTCGTTCCGAGCGCCGCGTTTTTCGCGCTCGCCGTACCCGTGCACGAGACCTTCTCGCTGTACGCGCTCGTGCATGTCGCGTTGCTCGTGGCGAACGTGCGCCGCAAGGCGGAGGGCTTCCGCCCGAAAATGTTCCTGCCCCTCGCGCCCTTCACCCTGATCGTCGTCGCCTACGTCGGCGCGACGCTCGCCTACCGTGCGGAGCATCCATCCCAATACGCGGGCAACACCTTCGAATCGGATGCATTGAGTGTTCCGCGGTACGCAGAGTCGATTTTCGTTTTGACGCGCTCGGCCTTCCCGGCGTACTTCTTCTTCGACGACAAGATTCGAACGATCTACGACCACTATGCGCCGGGGTTCGCCGCCCGCTCCTCGGATGCTTCGTACATCCGGGGCGACATGCGCGCCGCGTGGGCCCTTCGCGCGATGGTGTTCGCCGGACTCTGCGTGCTGATACTGCGACGGAGCCAGCCGATGCCCCGTGGCATGCTCATGGCCACCGTGTCGATTGCCATTCTCCTCACGCTGATACCGAACGCGCTTCTGAGTTTCAGTCTGCTCTACCAGAACTACGCGCTGAACCGTGAATGGATCGGCACGCACATGACCTACCTCGCGGGGTACGGCGTCGCGCTGTTGCTGGCTTCGGTCTTATGGGCGCCGATGCATCATCTCGCGCACCACACGAGCCGAATCGTTCGCGCGCTTGCGCTTACGACTGCCGCATTCGCTGTGGCGTTCGTCAGCGTCATCACGGACTTTTCCAATCACTACACCACCAAAATGCTGGGCATGCAGCATCAGAAATGGGTCGCGATGGATCGATTCCTGGAATCGGAGGTCTTCCAGAGTATCCCCGAGGGCGAAGTCATTTTCTCGCCGGACCTCTGGGGGGCTGTATACAACCCCTACTACCACCTCTGGGACTTTCAGGGCGGGCACCTCATCAAGGAGTCGTACATCGGCGAAACGTACTGGGCCAAGTACATCCGGGCGAAGACGGGGCGGCGGATCTGGGTATTCGGCCAGTGGATGTTCCTGCACGGCTTCCTGAAGGAGAACCCGGACCCCGGCCGGCGGTTCTTTCATTTGCGATACGCGCAGGAGCCCGCCGAGCCGCGCCAGTTCATCGCCGTCGGCGAAGTCAAGGAACTCGACCGCGAACACACGGACCGTGTGACGATACTCTCGCTCAGCATCCCCGAGCCCTGGACGATCGCGTTCAATTCCGCAGACGGCACGCACGTCCTTCATACACACACGTACGAGGCCGGACCCGGCGGCGTACAGCTGGCCCGGGACGGTGCCGGCCAGTTCACGGTCACGACGCGAGGCATCGATCTGCCGACGCTCGTAGTCACCAGCTCGCAGATCGACGCGAATCGCGACACGCGTTGACGACGTTGCACGGGCACGCTGAGGACCGTGCGACCGCCTATCTCGGCTGGAAGCGAACCGGCCGCCACACGTGTTCCATGCTGAAATACTTGACGGAAAAATGGTAAGCTGGCGGGCCTTGGTTTTGATGGATTATCACCCGGATTCTGGCTGAGCGCCCTGCATGACCGGTACCCACCACGTTTACACGGCCGAGTCCCAGGTACGGCACGGCCGACGCCTGTTCCGGACCGTCTTCAAGGGTTTCGTATCCTCCCGCTACATGGCGTGGCGGCTATTCATCAAGGACATCAAGGCGGAATACACGCGGTCCGCGTTCGGCGTTTTCTGGGATTTCGCGGACCCGCTCGTCCTCGCCGGCATTTTCTACTTCTTGATGCGCCGCGGAATCATCGATGTCGGCAATCTCGGCATGCCGATGGCGCTCTACGTTATCTACGGCGTGCTGCTCTACCAGACGTTTATCGAAAGCATCCTGTTCTCGGTCGCATTGATTCGAAATTCGCAGAGTCTGATCTCGCAGTTGCGCATTCCGCCGGAGGCCCTGGTGCTTTCGTGTATCTATCGCGTCGGTTTCTTCTCCATTTTCCGCATCGGCATCCTGCTCGGCTTCTCGCTGTTGATATTGCGTGAATCGTTTTCCATCCCCGGGTTTCTCGCGTTTGTCGCCCTCTTTCCCCTGCTGGCGCTGCCGGGCCTGGCGATCGGCGTGCTCTTGGCCCCGTTCAGCGTGATTTACAACGACGTCCAGCGGGCCATTCGGCTGGTGGTGATGCCGTTGCGCTACCTCTCCCCGGTGATGTGGCCGATCCCCTGGGTCTGGATGAACGCCATCAACCCGATCGCCGTCACGATGGACAGCCTGCGGAAACTCGCCAACTCGGGCGTGCTCGACCAGGCCCCGGGACTCGCGATTCGCGCCGCGGTGTTCGCCCTGATATTCATTGTGGGGTCGATCACCTTTCACCTGTCGGTGCCGATTCTCTCGCACAGGAATTGACGTCCGCGATGAAACCCGTCGTCATTGTCGAACACGTCAGCAAGCGCTTCTCGCGCAATCCTCACGCGCACCTGAACTACGGCGCGGCCGACTTGATCCGCGAAATCTTCGGCAAAGTCGCGCGTGGCAATCTGCGCAAGGACGAGTTCTTTGCGGTCGATGACGTGTCGTTTCACCTGGAGAAGGGCGACTCGTTCGCACTCATCGGCCGCAACGGTTCGGGCAAGACGACGATGCTCAAGATGATGAACGGACTGCTCAAACCGGACCGTGGCACGATTATCATGGACGGGCGGGTTCAGGCGTTGATCAACCTCTCCGCGGGGTTCAACATGGCGTTGTCCGGCCGCGACAACATCTATAACTCAGCGTCGTTGATGGGCCTCACGCGCGGGGCGATCGACGATCTCGTTGCGGAGATCATCGAATTCTCCGAGCTGCAGGACGCCATCGACAGCCCCGTAGGCACGTACAGCTCCGGCATGAGCGCGCGCCTGGGGTTCTCTGTGGCGATCAGCCTCAAACCGGACATCCTGCTCATCGACGAGATACTCGCCGTCGGCGATTTTGCGTTCCAGAACAAATGCTTCGCGAAGCTGCACGAGCTGAAACAAGCCGGCGTTGCCTTCGTCATGGTCTCGCATAACCACACCAACATCGTGCAGATTTGCGAGCGGGCGCTGTGGTTGGAGAAGGGCCGGTGCGTCGAGATCGGCAAGGCGGCAGACGTGGTCAAGAACTACCTCGACTACCTCAATAAAGATTCCGAGGACCAACTCAAACGGCTCAAGGTGTTGCAGGAATCGAACACGGAAGCGATGCGCAAGAAGGCATCGCTGGCGGCTTCGGAATCGATTTACGACGTCATGTACACCGACTTCGACCGGGTCACGGATCTCGAGTTCTCGTTCATGGTCGACGGCAACGAGACGACCTCGGTGCGCGTGCACGACGAAGTGGAGCTGCGCTACTCGTTCACGCCGCTCAAACGGGTCACCGATCTGAACGTGAGCCTGGTGATCTACAGCAAGGACGGACTGCGCATCGCGGCCGTATCGACGCTGAACGGCGACCTGCTCAAGGACATCCACGAAGGTACCGTGCGGTGCACGGTGCGCATTCCGGATTTCAATCTGAATCCCGGCGAATACGTTCTAGTGATGCCGATCCACGAAGGGAAGAGTTACTTGTGGCGGGGCATCGTCCATCAGTTCGTGGTTACCGCGCCCAACAAGCTGACGTGGGAACTCGTCGACCTGCGTTGCGAGTACACGGTCGAGGCGCCCATGCAGAAGCAGTTGATCATGTAAGGCTCGCAGGAATAATTTCACTCGATATGGCACATCCACTCCGAAAAACGCGCGAACGGCTCGGGCGCGCCATCGCGTCCAACGGGTTCCTGTCGCGCGCCGCGGTCCGCATCGGCTGCGACGAGCACATCCTGATCCGCATCCTCGAGAGTGAACTTCTGCCGATGCGCCTGCGGCAGAATGAGGCCGTGTTTCTTACGTTTCGCGCCATGCTGACGGACGATTCGCTCCTACAGCGGCTTCTGGGCGATCCGCAATTCGCCGACACGATCCTGCTTCGTAAGGAATTCGTGAGCTACGCCCTCGGCAACCATTCCGCGCTCAAGCAGGCCGAGAGCCACCCGGCCGTGATCGATTCAGTGAAGAACAACCGCGGCGTTTGGCGGGGACTGACCGCAGACCGGGACTTCCTCGATCACATCGCGACTCCGGGCCTGGTAAAGCGGCTGTTCCTTCAGAACGAGCGGTTGCTCGAAGACCTGCTCGGCGACGACGAGTTTCTCAATCGCGTACTCGGCCACGAACTCGCCATCGATCGGCTGCTCGCGGACGATCGGCTGCTGGAGCGTGTCGTCTCCCATCCCGAGGTGCTCAACCGGCTGATCGGCGATCACCAACAACTCGCAGCACTCTTGGGCAAGAAGGAGACGTTCGACGCGATTCTGCGCAACGGCGAGTTCCTCCTGCGTCTGCTTTCGGCGGAAGCGGCGTTTCAGAAACTGACCACGGACGATACGCTGCTGACAAAGACTCTGGGCAACCAGCGTGTGTTTGACAAGCTCATGAGCGACGCACCGACGCTGGTGCGTGTGTTGTCGCACGGGCGCGCGTTTCAGACGCTGCTGGCCGATGACACACTGCTGACGAAACTGCTCGGGCACGAGCGCGTCTTCGAGAAGACGCTCGCCGATCAAGTCATCCTCGGAAGAATCCTCAGCCACGGGCGCACGATCGAGACGATCGCACGCACGCCGGACGTGCTTCGACGTCTCAATTCTCTGGAGAGCGTCATCCAGCACACCGCCCATAACGATTCGTTGTTCGAGCGCTGGGCGTCGAACTCCGACATCCGGGACGCGTTTCGGCGGTCGCCGCGGATGCTGCTCAACATCGCCAACCACGGCGTCGCGATCGAGGCGCTGTCCGCCCAGCCGGATTTCATCGCGCTCGCGCAGGCGAGCGACCGTTTCGTGCACGGTTTTCTCCGCGGACGAGGCACGACCAAACGGCTGCTCGCGGACTCCCCGGACAGCGACCGCGTACGCGCGATCCAGGCGTTTCGCGACACGTGGCAACGAATCGCGCCGGTGGTGAACACGAACCGCCCCCAATTCGCAGAACTCCTGGAAGAGACCGCGTGGAAGCTCAATCGCCCGAGAGACGTGCGCGAAGCCCTGTTGCGCGTCATCGCTAAGGACAAGGTCGCGATGCTCGCCCACGGCGAAATGCGGTACACGGACGATTTCTCGCTCTGGACGCTCATCCACGAGATCCTCTTGAACGAGGAGTACTACTTCGAGAGCGACTCCGAGTCGCCGTACGTGCTCGATTGCGGTGCGAATTTCGGCATGGCGATCTACTACTTCAAGACGCTCTATCCCGGCGCCCGGATCACGGCGTTCGAGCCGGTACCCGCGCTGCGCAAATTGTCCGAGGAAAACGCGAAACGCAACGAATTCGCCGATGTCGAAGTGCTGCCTTACGCACTGTCCGGTGACGAGGGCGAGGCCGTGTTTTACGTTTCCGAAGAGTATCCGCTTGCGAACACGCTGACCAAGCGCCGGCACGAGATGGGCGACACGCTGAGCGAGATCAAAGTCGAGAAGAGGACACTCAGCAACTATCTCGATCGGCCCGTGGACTTCCTCAAGCTCGACATCGAGGGCGCGGAAGACGCGGTGCTCGAGGAGAGCCGAAACCAACTCAAGCGCGTACGCAGCCTGTTCATCGAGTATCACCATGGCGCGGGCATGGAAGAAGGACGGCTCGTAAAAATTCTGGGAATCCTCGAGGGTGCCGGTTTCGACTACCACCTGCAGAAGGCGTTCAATTTCGGCGAATCGGCGGGGCCGCGGCCGATCACGCACGTGCAGGATCCGTACAGCCTCATCATCTGGGGACGAAACCGGAACTGGGAGTCCGCGAATTGACGGTTTCCCGGCGAGAACGGCCGAGGGCCCGCGCCAGAGTTGCCGTGGCCCTGGACGTCGCTGAGGTCGGGCATGCCCATCGTCTGGACTGAGTCGTTTCCGCGCAGCGAGCGCCCGCTGGGGTATCTGCGCCTGCTTCTCGCCCGCTACCGGTTTCACACACGGCTCGCGCTCGGGCGGCGCGGATTACGGCCGATTGTCCGCCGAGTGCCGGGCTACCGCGACCGGCTCGAGAGCTGGCGGAACAAGTACAAGGGCCGGCGTTGCTTCGTCCTGGGAAACGGCCCGAGCCTCAAGCAGATGGATCTCTCCGTGTTGAAGGACGAGATCACGATCGGCTGCAACGGCATCTACACCAACTTTGATGAGTGGGGCTGGAAGGTCTCGTATCTGCTGTTCGAAGACATCGAGCAAACGGAGCTGCGCCGGCACGACATTCCGACGGTTCACGGAACGACAAAGCTCAGCGGCCTGCACAACGCGTACGCGTTTCCCGCGGACGACGAAACCTGCTTCATGAACGTGCGGAACTTGGACGCACAGTTCCTGCAAACGCTCTTTCCGCAGTTCTCCGAGGATTTCCCGCACCAGGTGCATCTCGCGAGCACGGTGACCTACATCGGGTTGCAGCTAGCGTTTCACCTCGGATGCGATCCCGTGTATGTCATCGGGATCGATCACAACTACGGCGAACTCCCACGGCTGTTTCCGCCGTGCAAGATCACCATCACCGAAGACAACATCCACCTTGTTCGCGGCCTGCACATGAAAGACGACTACTACAGAGTGGGCGACGTCATTGGCGTGCCGGTCGTCGATTACATGGAAGAGGGATACGCGAAAGCGCGACAGGTGTACGAATCGCGCGGGCGAAGGATCTTCAACGCGGGCATCAACAGCAAGCTCGACGTGTTCGAACGGTGCGACTTCGCCGGCCTGTTTGGGAATGCACCGGCGGCCCCCGCCGACGGCGCGCCGCGCATTCTCATCATCTCGCACGACGTGGGCCGGCTGGGCGCGCAAGTGCTGCTCCTGAGCCTCGTTCAGGAGTTCGTGCACCGTTACGGATGGAATTGCCGCGTGATCGTGCGCGAGCCGAACGGCACGATGCTGCCGGATTTCCAGGCCGTCGCGCCGACGGACGTGTTTTGGCCGGACCCGAAGAACAAGCGCGCCGGCGCGCACCAGGACGCCATTCGCAGGGCCGTCGCCGAATGGGCGCCGGACGTGGTGTATTCGAACACGACGTCGAACGCCGACGTAATCGAGTTCCTGAAGTCCAAGGCGCCTGTGGTCGTCCACGTCCACGAATTGCAGTGGTTTCTCTCGATGCTCGACGACGCGGCGCGGAAGACGCTCGTCGAAAGGTCGTTTCTGCACATCGCGTGTTCCGGGGCGGTCAAGAAAAACCTCGTGAAGAACCATGGAATCCCCGACGACCGTGTCGAAGTGGTCTACGGCGCGATCGATTTCGATCGATTGCGGCGCAGCGTCTCCGACAACTCGGCCGCGGAGGCACGCAAGCAGTTGGGCGTACCCGAACACGCGATTCTCGTGGGCAATTGCGGACGAATCGATGAGCGCAAGGGCTGGGACGTGTTCATTGAAATGGCGCAACAGGTTCTTGCGACGGAAGACAAGGCCCGCCCGGTGCACTTCGCGTGGATTGGACATGGTCCCAATCACCAGGACCTGCTCAAGGAAGCCGCCCGGCGAGGCATCGCCGATCGCGTGCACGCGCCGGGCCCGCAGGACAATCCGTTCCCGTTTCTCGCGGCGTTCGACATCGAGGCTATGACCTCGCGCGACGACCCGTTCCCTCTCGTCGTTATGGAAACTGCGTACCTGGGCAGTCCGGTCATCGCGTTTCGTGACGCGGGGGGCGCGCACGAGTTCATCGGCGACGATTGCGGCGTCGTCGTGGAGGAGATGAACGCGGGCGCATTCGCACAGGCGGTAAACCGGCTCGTGCACGATGACGCGTTGCGCAAGCGGCTCGGCGACAACGCGCGGGCGCGCTCCGCGAAGGGATTCGACATCACGCGCATGTCGGGCGAGATCGCGCGCATTCTTCATGACCGGCTTGGCTTCCGCCTGCCGGACGACGAACAGCCGGCTGCAGCCGAACCCGCTGCTGCTTCGCCGCCGGGTCCGCGCGTCGTTCAATTTCCGGAGGGACGGTCGCTCGGCAAGCTCCTCGTGCGGGACTGGGACAGCAAACAGTGGGACTGGGTCGATCTCGGACCGGCGAGAGGCGCGGTGTCAATCGAAGCCGCCAAAGAACTTTACCTCCAACTCGATCCGGCGGCCGCGAACGATCTGTCGGCATTTCGAGCACTCGATCCGGCCGATCTACAGTCGGTGACGCTCGCGGGATCTCCCGTCACCGACGTTCAACTTGAGAATCTGGGCGGACTCGCCGGACTCCGCACGCTGGATCTTCGTCGCGTGCCGATTTCGGCGACTTCGATACGTACGCTCATGCGCCTGCGGTCCCTGCGCGATATCGTTCTCCCAGCGCAACTCGACGGGGACGCCCGGGCGCGTCTTGCGCGCGCGCTGCCGAACACCAGCGTCCGGATAGACGCCGCGCCGGCCGTGAGCACTGCTGCGACCCGCACGGCTTCGCCCGGCGCGCGCAGCGTGCAGTTCCCGGACCGCGCCATGGGCCTGCTGATGGTGCGGGCATGGGACCTGCCCATCTGGAACTGGGTCGAGCTCGGTCCTGCGCGCGGGGCGGTGCAGGTTCCGGCGAACCGCGAGCTCATGCTCGTGGTCTACCCGGAGTGGAAGGACGACTTGTCGCCGCTTGCCCGGCTCAGCGCGAACGATTTGCAGAGCCTGCACCTGCGTCCCGCGGCGATCGGCGACAGCCAGGTCGCTCACATCCTGCATCTCGATGGGCTTCGCACGCTTGATTTACGCGACACGAACATCACGCCGGCCGGCGTACGGCAACTCGCTGCGCTGAGGAATGCGCGGCGCATCTGGCTGCCCCCGCAGATCGGGGACGACGTCCGCGCCGAACTCGCCAAGGCGTTGCCGGAATGCAGAATCAGCTAGTGCGATTCACGATTGCGGCGTCGTCACATGTGGTTAGCGACGTCGTCGGTTGCCGCCGGGACGGCGGCGCTACGATACTGGCGTCGATTCGCGCTTTCTTCACGCGCGTTGATCGACTGGCGCCTCTGCCTTCGCAAACTCACCGGGGTCGGGCGGCGCGAGCAGGTGATCCTCAAGCCGCACGCGCAGCGCGGACTTTTCCTCATCCGTCACGGCGTCGTTGACGCGAAGCTGCAACCGCAACGCCTCGGTATCGTGCACGCGCCGCGCGCTCAAAAATCCCAGAATATCGACTTCTCTGGCCACGTCATCTCTCCCTTTTCACGCGTACGACACGCGTACGCCGATTAGTTTGGCTGCTGCATTCAGCGTGTCGGACGCGTGCGGCCCATCCCGCAACAACTGAAACCACAGTGTCGGTTTGGCGGCCGGCGCGCTGTAGGTGATGTCTGCAATCTGCAAGCGACCGACCGCCGTGAGCGCGTCGCTGACCGCGTAGTACGTCACCGAGGGTGCCCCGGTAATGTCTTCGGTGTCTCCTGCCGAGACGCCTCCAATGGTCCACACGACGGACCCGGACGCGCCGCCGGTGGTGCAAGTCCAGTACACCGAAAAGCGCAGCGGACTTCCGTCGAAGTCCGGTGGCAGGAACAGCACGGCATACGCACGGTTGGCAGTCGCGTCGGCATACGTCAGCGCCTGCGCCTCGAACCGATTATCGGAAAACACGGTCAACACGGGACCCGTGGGCCCCAGGGTCGCGTCCGGCCAGAAGTCGGTCGCGCTCAGCGCGACCTGCCAGGTCTTGTCCACCCCGCCCGGACCGCGCGAGAAGGCGCCGGCAAACGTCAAGCCGGCGCCGGCCGAAACCATGCCGTCGATGGTCAGGTCGCCATCGGCGGCGACGTTGCCTGCCCGGTCGATGTCCGCGCCGCCGGCCGGGGAGCTCCCCACTGCGCCAACGCCATATCCACCACCGATCCGGAGGTACTCGCGGCTCGTCGTGCCCGAAGGAATGCTGGGCAATGTCATTCGTAGGCTCTCCTGCTCACGCGAGCTCGGTCTACCGGGAACCAGTGCGCGTACTTTGCGCCCTATATATCTCCGCAAGCTTGTTGCACTGGGTCCGCGGATCGAGGAGCGGCTTGGCAGACCGGGGGCCGGATCAGGTGTGATTCAAGGGAGGAACACGAACCGGGGGTGAGGAAGGTTTCGCGGGTGCTAACTACGGCCTATGACGGTTGTACCGTTTTGACTGACGATCGTCATCGGCTTCCTGAAGACGAAGCCACCGCGCAACTCGACCGCTTGGAGGTCTACGCGGCTGCCGTCCGGAAGCGCTTCAAGCGCCTGCTGGAGCGACTGTGTGTCGGGCGCAGGTTTGAGCTGGATGACGCCCGGATCTTGTGGAACCCGGACCTTGGCGGATTCAATGACGAGCGGTACTTCACCCCCGCTCGGTTCGGGCGAACGGGACGCAATGAGCCCGGCGGCGAGAACGACTCCGCACGCGGCCGAAAACGCGCCGGCGTATCGCCAGACGGCAGCGCGCGATCGAGGGGACGCGGCCGTCGGATGCGGGGCGTCTACGAACTGAAGATTCGACATGACACGCTGGACGACGCGCGCGTTCATGGCTTCGAGCGAGAGTCTCTCGGCGCGAACCGCGTCGAGGACGGACGCCCATTCAGGTGACGTTGCCTCGCCGGTGTCGCCGATTGAATCGCTGTATTCGTCGTGGCTATTCATCGCTGGTTCCGCCTACTGTATCCGTGCCGAAGCCTCGCCGCCTCAACGACTTTCGCAAAATCGATGCGCCGCGGCCGAACCGCATGCGCGCGGTGCCTTCCTTCACATTCAATCGCTCCGCGATGTCACGAAACGACAACTCTTCCACCAGCCGCATCCACACGACCGGTTTGTACTTCGGGCTCATGCCGTTCACGATCTCGGTGACGACGGAGAACGTCTCACGCCGCGACGCGCGCTCGTCCGGACCCGGCTGTGCGTCGGCGGCCTCGAACGAAGGATCGGCGGGAACGGCCCCGGTGTCTCTGCGAACCGCCCGGCGCCACTCGCGCACCTTGTTCCGGCCGATGCCGACCAGCCACGACCGGAGCGTGTCCGGATCGCGTAGCCGGCCCAGGTGCTGGTAGGCCGCGAGGAAGACCTCTTGCGCCAGGTCTTCAGCAACAGCGGCCGATCCCGTGTGCCGGATGAGGTACGCCAGCACGATGGTGCCGTGGCGCTCGACAATGACTCGGAACGCCGTCCGGTCGCCTGCGAGCGTCGCGCTGACCAACTCGCGATCGGTGCGATTTTGCGCGGAGTCGGCTGGCATACGTGTTATCAATGTACGGGATAGGACCGCCGCGCGTCTAACGATCGCCCGAATCGTCCATCGCTCGAGCTATACCATTCAACTGTCCGACGCTGAAGGAGGCGTCTTCTACGCCTCCCTCAGCGCGATGCGTCCAACTCGGAACTACTGCAGGGAGACCAACACCAGCACAAGGCCCGTCTCGCCCTGCGCGAGTGGCGTCATCGCCTTACCGATAATGGCGCCCGTCGCCTGCGCGTGGTCGAGCACCTTCATCGCATGGCCCGGCGTGTTCGACGTCGTCAGCAGATCGCCCGGGGCGACCGCGGCCAGCGTCGCGTCCACCTTGCAGTAGACCCGGCCCGAAAGCGCCACCGGATGATCGCCGTCCGCCACGGTGCCCTTTTGGCCCATGCGCATCCCGACACTCAGCCCGCCCGCGCCGCTTACGATTCCCGCGACCGTGCGGTCATAGGCCGTCTGGCTGACCTTGAGCTGGCCCGCGTTCTCCGCGTCGATGACTACCACCGTGCCGGGTTCGACATCGCTCGAATCGTTCACGTTGAAGTCCTCGGCGAAATCCGAGCCACCCGTGATCTCCAGAATGTTTACCGTGCCCGTGCCCTCGATCTGCAGGCTGGAACTCGTTTCAAAGCGATTGTTCGGCGCGCGCCAACGGATGAATTTTCCGGTTGCCTGGTTGCCGAAGACCATGTAGATGTCAGTGACGCCCGTGTTCGCCGATACGCCAGTGCGGACGAGGTTCGCCTCGAGATCGCCCGTTACCTTCAATGGAGAATTGAACTGCCAGCGGTTGATGCCGTCCCAGTAGAACTGCTTGGGATTCGTACCGCCAACGATGAAGTTTCCGGGCACGACGTTGCCGTTCCCGTTGGATTGCAGGACGATGGCTTGTCCGGTAATCGTCACGTTTCCGGTATGCGTCTGCGCGGAGGCGACTCCGCAGGCCAGCAAAACCGCAACCGCAAGAACCAAGACTGAAAGTGCTTTCGTCATCACGATTTCTCCTCATGTCAGACCGTGTACGGTCGGCGCGTTGATCCGCGTCGTATTAGTGTCAGGAGCGGCTGGATTTGTCACAGCCAATTTCGATTATCAATTCGAGGGGCGGAGGATCGGCCACCCTAAGTGCCTGAAACCATAGGTGTTATTGTCCGACGGGAGCCGCAAAAGCCAATGTCCTATTGGACCTCGCATTTGCCATAATCCCGTGGCGTTTTCAGCCCCATGGCGCCCCCCGCCACGGCGCTGACGCGACCGGATTCAGAGCACCAGTATCGGACGACCGAATGAACCAGTTGCCAACTGCGGCCATCGAAGCGCCAACAACAAGGCGGCGCAGCGTCCTTTTGATCTCCCATGGTCATCTGTTCGTGTTTTCGTTCGTACTGTTGGCCACGTACGGCGACCGAGGTTTCTACGAGCAAGATGCGCTCGAACTGATTGCCGGCGGCATCAATCTTCCGGCGGGCAGAACAGGGGATTTCTCCCTATACAACTTCGCACACCAGCCGCTGACGCACGCCTTGTACTTCTGGGTTTTCAACCTAACGGGTAGCGTCACGGCGCTATATCTTCTCCCCGCGATGTTTGGCGCATTGACGATTTGTCTCTACGCCGCTTTCATCTATCGAATTACGCATAGTCTCGTATTCGTCGGTGCAGGACTGATCGTTGTGGCCTCCCAGCAAGAGGTCATTATGACCATGCTATACCCAAACTCGTCAGTTTACGGAATGTGCATGTTTCTGTTTGCGGTCTTCCTGTCGCGACCGCGGAACGGAGAATCCGGTCTCAGGCCGATGTCGGTCGTCCTGGTGGCGGAGGTGTTCGCAGCAAGTGTCTTGTTCCGGTTCGACTTTGCCCTTGGGGCTCCGTTTCTCCTGTGGAGGATCGCTGGATTTCCAGACCGAAGAATCTCGAATGGATTGATTTTCGTCCTCGGCGTCTGCGGGACGCTCTTCTTCGCATGGGTCGTGGGCCTGTTTCCGTTCGCCGAACTGTGGGAGATCATTCGCATTCAAGGTCAGTATGCAGATCGCCTGCAGGACTGGCGTTGGCGACTGAACATGCTCCTTAGCTCCATGCCTCTGCCGATGATGGCGCTGCTGGCGATCTATGGCGTCTACCTTCTCTGGCAAGCCGCGAGGTTTCGAACCGTTGGAACAGTGATTACCGGACTAACGATTCTGCTCTTGCTCTATGGAATCAGGGACCTGACGTCCCCGAAGTATTTGCTTCCGTTCCTCGTCCTGGCCCCGATATTTCATCTTCAATTTGTCGAGCACCTAAGGTCGCTGCATCGACCCCTCGCAGCAGGCGCCCTCGCCGTCTTCCTGTGCGCGATCAGCCTGTTCCATCTGTTCATGGCGATCGAATTGACGTCCAAGACGCCATTCGTACGCGTGACGTCCAGTCCGCGGGCGGTGTACACACACGACAACATGCGGCAGTACGGAAAGTACCTGAGCGTCTACCGTAGTGTGAGGCAGAGCAACAAACCCATGGATCCGTATCTGCGATCCGCATTCATGCGGCGCGTCGTGCAATTGGTTGAGTCCGAGGAAATCGATTTCCTGTTCATCACGAAGGAAGCACCCGGGGCCAGCTGGCTCTTCAAGGCGTTCTACCAACTGCTACCGCTGTACTTCATTGAACAAGGATACGAATTCAAGATCGAGCAGGGTTGGCACCCCCGGCGATACCTGTTTAGCCGGGGAACGCAGAGAGTCTATGTTCGAGAACCCAGCGAGTATCAGTTCGACGGGATTGACCGGGACGATGTCGCGGCGGGACGGATGCGCATCGTCGAACCGGGGGAGTATCCGGGAGGAAAACCCAACGTCCTCTTCAATAAGTCCCTGGAGCACTCAATTTCCCCAATCTCGAAGGACTATCCGACGCTGATAAACGTGGCCGTCGAAGCCACGCCTTCCGGACGGATATCCTCCAGGGGATGGGTAGTGTCACCTCATTCCGTTGCCAGTGTCGAGATTTGGGATGATGCCGCACGGATTGCAACCGCACGATATCCGCTCTCCCGAGGCGACGTCTACCGCAGTTTCCCCCAGTACCGTGACGTCATGCCAGGATTCGACTCCGTGGTCGAGATCGACACGCAATCGATGCCGGCTCACGTGAAAATTCGGGCGATTGACGCCGCCGGTCAGATACTGGCTGAGGAGACACGGGCGATAACTGTCGTCAAGCCATGATGTCTGATTCACGCACTTCCGAGGCCGGCCGACATAGGCGCGATCTCGAGACGCAGGGGTCCGATCCAGGCGACAACAGGATTTGTAACCGATTTCGAGGATCGGCCATCCAACTAGGGGACGGTTGCAAAGGCGCCACGCTGTTGGGGAGTCGGGTTGATCCATGAAGTTGGCGGGATCGTGGGAGCAAGCGCTGCGACGAAGCTCCATCTACCTGATCTGGATTTTAGCGGCCCTGCTGTTGGTGTTTGCCGTTTTCGCGCGGATCCAACGCTGGGCAAACAGCGATCCGGTGGGTGTGACCGGGGATTTGTACGTCCTCAGTAAAGCATGGACCGATCTCACAGGGACTCCCAATGAAGCCAGACTGTCCCTCCGCGTCAATCAATACGGACTTGCGACCGCGTTGGGGTTGCTCGTTGAATTCACCGGGAAGGGCTGGGCGCAAACGGCCGCCGCCCTCTCGATGGTGTGCAGCGTCCTGATCGTGCCTGCGGCGGCGTTGCTCGTATTCGCCATGGGCGGAACCGTATTCGACCGGTTGGCTGCGGCGGGCGTCGTCGCGACCTCCTCATCCATCATCGATCAGACACTCCGGGCAGAGAGCGAAAGCGCGTTTATTCTGTTCAGTATTGTGGGAGTGTCCCTGATCGCCATGTACTGGCGACAGGGGCGACTGTGGTGGCTCATCCTCGGAATCCCGACCCTGGCGATCGCCATGGCGATCCGCGGTCCGGCGGTTTTTCATGCACTCCTTCTCGCGGCGGCGTTGACGTGGGCGCATTTTGGTCTCCGTGGAACCCAGCGGCCGCCGCACCGTCGCCTCGCGTTGACGTGGACCGCCGTCGTGATCGCGATCGCACTGTACGCGCTGGGGAATGCGGCGTATACCAGCGCTAACGCCGCGTCTATGCGAGACAAGCTCGGCGTAGAACCGTTCAGGCCTTCGTACACGACGTACATCGTCTACGACGGAATTCTGATGGGGCCGTTTCCGGATGGGGACGACTGGGCAAGACGCTTTGAATTCACCCAGGATCCGTCTTCGCCCGTGAAAACCGGGAAGAGCGCGCTCGCGGTGATCTGGGAGAATCGCCGGCAATACGTCGCGAATTACTTCGAAGGCGTGTATCTCGTAACCTACCGATTCCTGGAAGACAAGGATTTCAACATCCTCGGGTTCTGGCCCCTGGCGTTGGGCGTGGTAATCCTCGCCAGACGGCGCGACCGCGTCGCCGCCGCCGTGATCGCGTCCTGGATTGGCGTGTACGTATTGGTTTTGCCGGGCATATCCGTGCAGGAGCGCCAGGTCTGGCCGGCCGCCCCGGCGCTCGCCCTGCCCGGCGCGTACGCCATCGGCTTCATGCTCCGCTCGCTGGTTTCCTTCCGAATCCAGCGCATCTCGTGGGCCTATTGGTCCATCTTTGCGGTGGTTCTTGCGTTAATCGCGGGTGCCGCAATCGAACTGAATGAAATTCGAAGGGTGAACTACAAGGACTACCGTGCGGCCGCCGCGAAACGCGTTTTCGCTGAGGACGACGACAACCCGGTCGTGTATGGCGCTACACCCGAAATCCTAAGTTATGGGCACGCGGGTAAGTTCGTCGCGATTCAAGCTCGGCACAGGGAGACCGATCATCTCCGTGTGATAGAAGAGACCCATCCCGATTTCATCCTCTTCGATCACGGGTACGCCGAGATGTTCGGGGAAAGCTTCCGCACGCTGCACACGGTTATTAACGATCCGCGGGGGCGTGCCGGCGCGTGGGAGATGGTCTGGAGCGACGGAGCATCGGAACTGTGGGGGCCCAGCGATCGCGTCAAGCGCATCCAGGATGCCGGACGGTTGGTCTATTCGATCGATGCCTCGACCGATCTGACGCAACTCCAGCGGAATATCTACGTCGAATTCCGCGTGGCGGACAATGCGCTATACCTCGATTCCTCCGGCCCCGATCCGATCTTCTTCACGCCCAATCTCAGTGTTAATCCAGGCGAAATCCTCTTTCTGAGGGCGATTATCACGAGCGCCGCGCCGACCTCGTTCCAGGTCTTCTACAAACGCGCGGACGAAGAGTCGTACTCCGAGAAAAACAGCGTCGCACAGAAGCTGCAAGCCGGCGAGAACTACCTCTCGTTTGCATTCCCGGACCTCTCTCCCGCCGCGACGCTTCGGATAGACCCGGCCGATGCTGAAACCGAGCTACGATTTAATTCCTTCGAAATCTTCGCGATACCGGAGTGAGCGCTTGGGCCCGGACGCATTGGCCGCCATCGTGAGGCGTAAGAGCGCGCGCACCGATCGGGTTCGGCGCTACACAGATTCGGAAAACGGCTTGCATGCCCCGGCTGCATCGTGCCATATTCCGCAGTCGTGAAACCGTCCGCTGTGAACGTCCCCAAAGCCCGCGTCATCGCGAATTACCTGCCCCAATTCCACCCCATTCCGGAGAACGACGCGTGGTGGGGACAGGGGTTTACGGAATGGACGAATGTCGCCCGCGCTCGGCCGCTCTTCCCGGGGCATTACCAGCCGCGGGTCCCCGCAGACCTCGGGTTCTACGATCTGCGCGTGCCGGAGACGCGCGCCGCGCAGGCGGAGATGGCCCGCGCGCATGGCGTCGAAGCGTTTTGCTACTGGCACTACTGGTTCGGCGGCAAGCTGCTCATTGAACGCCCGTTGCAGGAGGTCGTCCGTTCGGGTGAGCCGGACTTTCCGTACTGTGTCGCGTGGGCGAACGAGAGCTGGACGGGCATCTGGCATGGCGCGGCCGACCGCATGCTGATGGAGCAGACCTATCCCGGCGTCGATGACTACACGAAGCACTTCTACTACCTGTTGCCGATGTTCACCGACCCGCGCTATCTGCGCATCGACGGCAAACCGCTGTTCATGTTGTTCCGGCCGGAGAACATGCCCAATTCGCGGCAGTTCGTGGACTTATGGCGCGAGCTGGCGGCCAAGGAGGGGCTGCCCGGCTTGCACATCATCGCCTACCAGAAGGACGATTGGGACGCGCACAAGCACGGATTCGACGGAGCGAACTGGGCGCACCAGAGCATTCTGAAGTGGGTCCGCCGGGACGACAAGCTGCGCCCCTACCTACGAAACCTCCTCGGCTGGCCCGTGCACGCCTACCGCTACGCGGACTCCGTGCCGTATATGCACGGACCCAAGTATCCGGATTTTCCGATGGATGACTGTCACTACCCCAGCATCGTTGCGGGGTGGGATAATTCCCCGCGCTCGGGAAAGTCCGCGATGATTCTCACGGATTTCACGCCCGAGGTCTTTCGCGAGCATGTGCGCAACGTGCTGGCGCGTGTCATGCACAAGCCGCGGGAACACCGCATTGTTTTCCTCAAGTCGTGGAACGAATGGGCCGAGGGAAACTACATCGAGCCGGATCTGAAATACGGGCGCGCGTTTCTCGAAGTGTTGAAGGAGGAGGTTTGTTCAGACGCATTGCGCGAAAGCTCCGCCGGGCCGGCGGCGCACTCGGCGCCGCGAGAATCGGAAGTACTGCGTTGAGCGCGCTCACGGATACGCGCGCACGCGACCCGCTCAACCGGCGTGAAGCAGGCGCGCAATTGCGCGGATTCCGTCCCGAGTTTCTCGCGCTAAAGGATCGACTCATCCCGCCGTTGATGGAATCCGTGTACAACGCGCGGCGCATCGACCCGGCCATCTTCCGCCGTGCGGAACTCGCGACGCTGGATGAACGATGCATCGAGTATCCGGTGGCGCTCGAGGCCATCATCGAGGCGTCGAAGCATCCGAACTTGCACGTGCTCGACGTTGGCTGCGTACTGAATAATTCCCTGATCGCGAAATACGTGAGTCAATTGGCGCAGATGATCTGGCTCGTCAATCCGTCGCTCGAAAAACCGGCCTACACCGAAAACATGGTCTACGTCCTCTCGGACATCCGCCGGCTGCGGCTTCCCGAGACGCTCGGGTTCGACCTGGTGACGTGCCTCAGCACGATCGAGCACGTGGGGATGGACAATACGCGCTACGGCGGCGCGCCGGCCGAGTTCGACGGCGAGATCGGCGATCCCGAGCGCTTCGCCATCGAAGGCCTGAAAAGCGTGGCGCGCATGGTGAAGGCCGGCGGCCGGCTGCTCACGTCCGTGCCCTTCGGTCCGTTCGAACTGCTCTACCTCTACCAGCAGCCCGGCAAACCGATCTATTACACCTTCGACAAGCCGCGGCTGCTCCGGCTCGCGGACTCCCTCCACGGTTTCGAGTACACGACGCTCGTGTACAAGGTGGTGCCCGGACAGGGCTGGGTGAAGACGGACATCGACGACGCCGACATCCTCCCCCACGCCGACCGCTGCGCATCGGCGGGCGCCGTCGCTTTCATCGACGCTATTCGCGCCGGGTAGGCATTCCGCCTGTTGTAGGTATATATTGAAAAAACTCGAATTCGCTTCCGATTTCGCTGGATATTCCAACAATCTGGTGCTACGCTTCCGGCGCGGGGGAAGCGGTACGGGATATCCGTGGCCTTAACTGGAGTGGCGGCATCGCGATGCCGAAGGTGCTGCAATCCATTCAACAGCGGCCACGCACGGAATCGATTCGAGGTTGAGTCAATCCACTAAGAGAATCGCCATCGTGGGGTGGAATTCGCCGAACGAATACTCGGGCGGCCGCTATCACGCATGGATGATGGCCGAAGCGCTGTCCGCCGGCGGACACCACGTTACCTATGTTACAAACGCCAGGCCGGTCTTTATGTCGGATTTTCGGTCGTATCCGGACCACCGGCGCATCAAAATCTGCCTGACGCGTGACTTCCGCACGGGACTGCCCCTCCGCGATTTTGACATCGTTATTCTGGTCCCGCACCTGAACGTCGACCCGAGCTTTTTCATGCGAATCAAGGCGTTCGCTGTAAGCCGCAAGGCTCGGCTGGCGACACTCAATTTCGAGACGCCCAACTGGTACAACGCACTCTCGCCGAGCCCCCGGAGTCCCCATGTCTACACCGGCTGGAAACGCATGTGTGGATATGCGGACATGATCATCTCGAGCGCGGAAGAGAGCGTGAGGTATGCCCGGGAATACTTTGACGATATCGGTCCGGAGACAATCCATACCGCCTGCTATCCCTCGATCAACAGCCGCGTTGCCGACACTGTGACCGGCGTGAAACCTGAGAACCGCGTCTTGCTCTTCGGACGTTTCTTCGCCCAGGACGCGCACAAAGGTTCGACGCAGGCGAACAAACTGTTTTGCGAGGCGCTCCGCGGCTACACGATGGTGTTCATCGTCGGTTCGAAACAGGCGACGCCACCAGAGTTCGACCGGTGGCAAGTGGAAGCTGACGCGTTTGGCATCCGGCTGGAAATTAAAACCAAGCTATCGGACGTCGAGAAATTTCGCGAAATCAAAAGGTCAAAGCTTGTCCTTTTCCCCTCCTTTTTCGAAGGCTTTGGCTACCCGCCTGTCGAGGCCCAGTATTGCAACGTTCCGTGCATTGCGTTCGATTTGCCGGTCGTCCGGGAAACCAGCGGAGACGGGGCATACTACGTTCCCATCGGTGACTGGGACGCCTTTCAGGCGAAGATCGGCGAGGTGTTGCGGTCGGGGCGCGATCACACTCGGCTCAAGGAACACATCGCGCCGATCGCGACGTTTGATTCTTACGTCGCACGTATGGACACCATCGTCGAAACGTTGATGCAGCGATCCCGCGCCGCCGGCAGGAACCACCGGTCTGCCCGAGCAGCGGTGAGCCGCGCGCAGACGTGAGCCGCGCACGAGTCGCGGTCTTAGCGCGTATAGCCGTTCGGATGGACCTGCTTCCAGCGCCACGCGTCAACGAGCACTTCTGCAATAGCGCTCCGGCTGGGTGACCAGCCAAGCCGATCCATCGCTTTGTCCCGCGACGCCACGAGCGAGGCCGCGTCGCCGGATCGGCGCGGAGCGACTTCGTGCGGTACCCGGCGGCCGGTGACCCGTTCGGCCGCTTGCACGACTTCGAGCACGGAGTGGCCCGAACCGGTCCCGAGGTTGAACACCTCTGATGGGTTTCCCGCCCGCAGATGCGCGACCGACCGGACGTGCGCATCGACAAGGTCGGAGATGTGGATGTAGTCGCGAACGCAGGTGCCGTCTGCCGTCGGATAGTCGTTTCCAAATATCTGAATGCTGGTTCGCCTGCCCTGCGCTACGTCGAGCACAATGGGGATGAGATGGGTCTCGGGATTGTGGTCCTCCCCGTGCTCGATGGTGGCCCCGGCAGCGTTGAAGTAGCGCAGCGAAACGTACGAGAAGTCGTACGCGCGCCCGTGCCATTCCAGCATTTCCTCGATCATGCGTTTGGATCGGCCATAGGCGTTAAGCGGCGCGATCGGATGATTCTCGCGTATGGGGACTTCGATGGGATTTCCGTAGACCGCTGCGGTCGAACTCAGGACGAATCGCGTGACGCCGCATTCGACCATTCCTTTCAGGACAACGTGCGCTCCGGCGACGTTGTTCTCGAAATAGGCCAAGGGCGCTCGATTCGACTCCTCGACGATGGAGAGCGCCGCGCAATGAATGACCGTTTCCACGTCAAACCGGCGCAACGTGTCCAGCACGCATGGTCCATCGAGGATTGATCCCTCGACCAGTTCGACGCCGCCGCAAACCGCATCGCGATGGCCCGTCGAAAAGTTGTCCAGGCAAACCACGGATTCCCCGTCAGCGACGAGCCGTTCCAGGATCGCGCTGCCGATGTAGCCCGCGCCGCCGGTCACCAGTATGGACACGCGGATCTCCCTCGTCGTCTGCGTTCTTCAGATCGCACACCGCGGCGAAAGTCCGAAAGCATACATCAACCGGCCCATGGCCTCGAATCTGGTACGATGCGCGCTCATGCGGCGCCGGCGCACCCCGCCGCATTCAGATCGACCGGGAGACTCGATGGTGCCGTTCGCCAACGACCGATATTCGGCCATGCAATACCGCCGGAGCGGCGGGAGCGGCCTGCGCTTTTCAGCCCTTTCGCTCGGGTTCTGGAACAACTTCGGCGGCACAGACGATCCGAAGAACGCGGCCGATCTCGTGCACCGTGCGTTCGATCGCGGCATCACCTATTTCGACTTGGCGAACGGGTACGGCCCGCCGGGCGGCGCGGCCGAGCTGACGCTCGGACGAATTCTCTCGGGCGAACTCGGTGCCTACCGCGACGAACTGTTGATCGCGACAAAGGCGGGATTCCGTCTCATGCACGGACCGTACGGCGAGGGCGGATCGCGCAAGGCGCTGATTACGAGCCTGGATCGGTCGCTGAAGCGAATGGGGCTCGAGTACGTCGATATTTTCTACAGCCACCGGTACGACGCGGATACGCCGCTGGAGGAAACGTGCGCGGCGATGGACTACATCGTGCGGACGGGCCGGGCGCTGTATCTCGGGATTAGCAACTACGACGTCGCGAAGTCCATTGAGATGCGACGGATTCTGCAAAGTCTCGGAAGTCCGCTGACGGTCATTCAGGCGAACTATTCGCTCTTTCGGCGCGACATCGAGGGCGGCCTGCTTCGGGCCCCCGAACTCGAAGACGTGGGGATCGTCGCCTACTCGCCGTTGGCGCAGGGCCTTCTGACCAGCCGGTATCTCGAGAGCGTCCCCAAGGATTCGCGCGCGGCCCGACGCGAAGGCACGCTCCCCGAGTCCGCAGTCACGCAGGCGGCCATTGACAAGGCGCGCGCGCTGAACGAACTGGCCAAGGCGAACAATCGCACCCTTGCACAGATGGCGCTGGCCTGGGTGCTGGGCAACGCACGAATCTCGAGCGCCCTCATCGGCGTCAGCCGCGTGGGGCAGTTGGACGAGAATATCGCCGGTTTGTCTCTCGGCCCGCTGTCCGATGCGGAGCGCGCGGCCATTGACTCAGTTCTACGTAAGGGATAGACTGCGGGGCTGTGTTTAATCCCGGGTCCGCTCCTGAACTCAGGGACCGGACGCAATCTCAAGCAGGCGATCTAAGGGCGCAAGTTCAATGAACCAAACCCCGGGTCGATCTCGGCCAATGACAAGGTGGGAGGCGCTGAAGCGTACGATCATGGATCCCTACAAGCCAACGTTCCATGTCAGCCTACCCCGGGAACGCACGAACGTCACGGCGCTGTTGCCGCTGTTCGGCGCCGCCCGGTTCAAAGACGGCGTACTCGAATGTTCCGTCAACAACGGCGAATGGACGACGATTCATACGTTCTCCAACGGCACGGGCGACGCCGAGGAATACCGCACGATCATCAACACGTTCATGCTGGACAACGGCCCGGCGACGGTCAAGCTTCGCTTGCGGTCGAACTCCGGCGAAGTCGCCAAGGAGTCTTCGTTGCCGCTCACCGTGGACAACTCCGACGAAGTCGCCCAGGGGGTTGCCAAGCACATTCGCGGTTGGGATCGATCGAAGGTGCTCATGAAAGAGCCGCTCGACGCCCGGGATTTCCCCTTCGAGGGCTGCGAGGTCCGTCCCTGGGTGGACGAACCAGACGCGCACGAGCGGGTGACATCCATGCTGGCGAAGTTCGGCATCGATCCGTCCCTGGAGAAGGCGTTCCACCAGTTCATCGACGAAGGCGCGTTAATCATCGAGAAGTTTGTTCCGCCTGACTTGATCATGCGCATCAACCAGGACATCAGCAAGAAACTCAAGGATGGCGCGGTAGACGACCAGCAGCGGATCCGCGGGATGCACCTGGAAAGCGTACCCGCGCACATTCTCTGGGCGTATCCGCCGATGATGAACATCCTGCACTGCATCTTCGGTTCCGCGCCCGCGCCGTGCCAGTCCCTGACGTTCGTGAACGGCAGCCAACAAGGCGTGCACCAGGACACGATCCACCTGACGCCATTCCCGGAGGGATTCATGGTCGGCGTGTGGTATCCGCTGGAGGACATTCAGCCGGATTCCGGTCCTGTCATGTATCACCCGGGAAGCCACCGCCTGCCCGTGGTCTATACGCACACGCTGGGCGTGGAGCAGGCGGGTAAGCGTCTGGACCGCATCGGCTCCTACTACGACAAGTACTTCGAGCGGCTCAAATCCGATCTCGCCGCTCACTATCCAAAGAAAGTGGCCTATCTACCCAAGGCGGGTGATGTGCTCGTGTGGCACTCGAACCTCGCGCACGAAGGATCGCCGCGCACCAACATGCAGCGGACCCGTCGCTCGATCGTGTTCCACTACTTCGCGCGGGGGTGTGCGGCGTGGTACGACTCCTTCGGACAGGTCTCGCACCGGTTCGACCTCAAAACGGGGTCCATGCAACGCTGATCTGCTAACAAATCGCCGGGAGTCGAGTTGTAACGACAGCCCGAAGAACTCCGCTAGAAGACGTAGTAAAAACCTGCAACCGCAATGCCCCGGTTTTGCCGCGGGTCTGTGTCCCGAATGATGATCTGGGCCCGCATACCAACGTGCTCGGAGACGTTCCACTCCGCGCAAGCGAAGTCCCGCCCGGCGGTCGACGTCCGATACTCCAGATCATCCAGTTTGAGCGCAACGTGGACATTGGTGATGTCACCCGAGCCGGCGATCCGAAAGCCGATTACCGGCTCCTCGATGTAGAACACGTCCGAAACGAGTTCGCCCACCAGGTTCGCGCGCCCGTGCTTCTCCGCAGCGGCCTTTCCCGTCAGGCTTTCCGCCCGAGTGTCGATCGCGTATCGCCGCTTGACGTCAGGTCCTTTCAGCACCACCGGCCCGCGAAGTGTCATCGGGGATCGCAGGACTCGCGTCTTTTCATATTCCTTAAGCGGCAGGGTGGCGGGTGAAAAGAGTTCATCCAGGCCTTCGGAGTGCCAGTGATCCAGTGTCCCGGACGCGAAATCGCTGTTCGGGAACACCGTTCGCTTGTTCCGGCTGTAGATGGTCCCCCATGGCGTCGTTGTCAATACGTGCGCATCCGCGGCGGCCAAGCCTTGCCGGACGAGCTGTTGTTCCGCCTCGACGGAATAGTCCTTCATGTCCATTCCGCGGAACCAGCGCAGACTGTCCGGAGTACGGTGCCAGTTCGCAATGGCGAACACAGGGTCGATTCTCAACGACTCGAAAATGTACGAGAACTTTTCAGTCTCGATGGTCGACACGAGCAAGTCCTGAGTGTAAGGTTCCCGGCGCTCAAGCGAGGAAAGAAACACCGCGTTTTTGCCGAAATAGAACGGGAGCTGATATCCCGCATTGGAATTCGCTGCCGCGGGAACGATCAGCAGCTTGTTCTCTGGGGTCACCCGATCGCCGATCGCGTTGTACACAGTCCGGAACCGGCTCGTTCGGAAGTCCGCTTCCGACTTGAAGAAATTCGGCTTGAACAGTCCATTGGGGGTGGCGAGCGTAATCACAACGACGATGACGGCGAACGCCGCGCGGCCTATCGATCCCCGCGCGACATCCGTCGACTGCCACACGCCGCATGCGAACGCGAGAAAGATCAGCGGTAGCATCGGCATGAACACCCGGACGTAAGACGCTTCGAACAATCCGATGGTCAGCGGAAAAGCCAGTACGTACGTCGCCACAAGGACAAACGGCGCGACACCTGCGAGCGGCGCCTGCCGGCCGTATCTCGATTTTGCGGCGATCCATCCCATGATGGGCATCAGGATAAATGCCGGAAGTACCCACGAGTTGTGGTAGAGCAGGTCCGAAGACACCGTGAAAATTCGCGCCGGCGTCGAGATCAGGGGCGACCTCTCTACGTACGCCGGCGTAGATGTCGTCGCGCCGAACTCAGCCTTGAATACTTTTTCGACGCGCTCGACCCCTAGAAGCAGGGCCCCGACGACGCACGGGATCGCGAACCCAAGCGTTAGCGCAAATCCCCGGCAGAAAAGCCGGCCCAGCCTGGCGCGCCAACGCAACGTTGACGGGAGTTCCTCGCAACACTGGGTCGCGAAGAATCCCGGGCCGAGCAAGGCAAGTTCCCCGTGGGTGTGCGCTGCGAGTGAGACGAGCATGCCGCATACGCCGTCACAGACCAGGCGGAGAGGGAAAACGAGTCTGCGGGTTCGGTCCACGCAGAACGCTGCCACCGCCGCCGCGACGAGAAGGGTCGACAGGGCATGCGGCATCGCGGTTCGAGCGTATCGAACCACGAAGGGAAGAACCGCGTAAAGTTGGGCGGCGAGCAGTCCGCAAAGGTAGCGCCCGGAGAGCTGTTTGCCGATGCAAATCAGGAGCGCGATGGTCAGTACGTCGCATGCGCCACTGAACACCTTGAGCGAAAAATCGTTGATTCCAATCACGTGAAGCGCAAGGGCGTTCAGGCCGTATACGACCGGGCGATAGAACTGATCCCACCACAGGTTATAGTCGCCATCGAGCCACAGGAGAGCAATGAGATAGTAGCCGACCGAGTCTTCCTCCGTGACACCTTCCTCGGTAATCCGGTGGAACCGGAGATACGCCGCGGACACAAAAATGGCCGCGCCCCAAATCAGCAAGAGTAGGAATGGAATCGCCGCGCGGGCACGGAGGGGCCGATTCTCTGTCTCGCTCATGTATAGAACGTTTTCTTGGTTAGCGCAAAGGACGCTGGTCTGGCGCAGCGATTCGACGTTGCACGCCAATCTATCCTGTCGTGATACTCAAAGTCTATAACTCTAGTTACACCTAGACACAGTATGAAGTAGTGGGGTCGAGCTGCGACGGTAACTCGGCCCTCGGCCGAGGTGGCCTGGTGTGCGGGACGGCCCTTTGTCGCGACTTCGGGAGGATTTCCCGGCCCGGTTCCCTGGGGGAGTGATTGTTAGATGGGCGGGTGCAAACGGATGACGGTGCTGGGAGCCATCGATGAACTTTTTTCTACGTTCAATCCCCCGCCTTCAGGGAAAGCACGGGAGATTATTGGGCATTGTCGTTTTGAAGTTCGTCAGCATTCCCTAGCATCCGCCCTCCGGCCCAGCGATTGCCCTGCCCGGGATCAGCACTCGTTTTCAGATTAGTCAGGAAGTTTGAGTTCGGCTAGCAGGGAAATGAACATACGTGTAAGGGAAATCTGCTTCGAGATCGGAGAGACCTGCACTCGATACCGCCCCGGCGTGAGGGTTCAAGAAGATACCGGTCAGCAGCAATATACGAGATTAAAGAGTCTTCAGAAACTCGACGAGATCCATCTTGTCTCGTTCCGATAGATCCACGCCAAAGAGGTGGCCCCGAGGCGAATTTCCAGGCAGGGTTGTGTCGAATCGATGAGACGCAATATCGTCATCCGCGTGACTCGCGTAGCCAACATGGACCGGATCGAATTCGCGATGTCCTACGTGGAAGGTCTTGTCCTCCTCGTCGAAATATCTCTCGTAGCGGGTAAGAAGCGCGTAGAGGGACGGTACCGACCCATTGTGCAGGTAGGGCGCGGTCGCCCACACGCCTGCCAGGGGACGCGCCGGATACACCGGATGCACCGGATCGGTCGTGTTATTTTTGCTCAGTGGAGTCCGCCACTCCACGTTGTGCCGATGCGCGCCCTTCCATTCGTCGCTGGTCGACTTGGAGATGGCGTGCCTGTCGTAGTAGTGATCCTCCAATTTACCCACTACATCCTGTACGGCGAGCGGGAATGGCCGGTCGCCGACGGGGATGTCGAAATTGTGAGCGTAGTTGGAGTCGGTATCCACCCGTTTATTCTCTGCCACCTTGCTGTCCGCCAGCCCGAAGAGCTCGTAATCGATTAGCGGCTCAGTGCGTTTGACGGCGTCGTGACACTGGGCGCAAAGCGCTTGGTAGATCACGCGGCCCCGTGCGGTGGCCTGCTGATCGATCGGGCCGAAGAGATCCTCCGGCCACTTCGGCGCTTCGATCTTCTGACTGAGTTTCTCGAGCGCGTCAAGGTTTTCGATTTCGACAGTCGTTTCCCACGTGTCCATGTCCAGGTAGGCGCCGGTGCCGAGCGCTTGTGCAATGTTTCGTTGTACTACGGAGTTTGTGTTTGCGTTCCAGTGCAGCCAGTGAACGTCCTGGAGTCCCCACAGATGGGGGATGGAGACCGGCGCGTCGATGGGAAATACTTCGTTTTTGGGTATGAACAAAAGATTGCGGACGATGCCGAAGGCGTCGATGCGGCCAGGGCCGGTCTGTATAGTCATCTCATCGACAATGTCTTTGAGGCGACGCAGATAGGCGACCTGGGCATGCAAAAGGCGCGCAAACGATCCGAAGTCCTCGAAAACGTGCGAAGCCGCCGCTCGGTGATCCGATCCTAAGGCCGTGTGTAACGCCTGGCCCGGCGCAGGCGGAACCGCGATGAGACTGGCGGTATGCGTCGCGATTGCCTCGGGGTCCTGTTCGAGACGTTTCCCGGTCAGGACGTCGTGAACGTAATCGTGTCCGCTCGCCGCCACGCCGGCCGCAACGTTCCGCTCCTCGGCCGCAAGCACCGGTCCAAGGCGTTCAGCCATTTGCCGGCCGTACTCGCTGTCAGCCCTGAGATCATCGAGCGACGAGATGTGTTCAATAAAATCTCGCGAGACGTCGTGCTTGGGTTCCGAATGGCGGAACAGACTGAACACGCGGTCCGCCGACTGCGCAATCGCGAGAGAATGATCGGCCAGATCGCGATAAAAACGAACGATGTCGACCTGATTGGGCGCGCCGTCGACCCGAATGCGCTTGCCCTGGAAATGGATGTCGGTGACGTGACATGCAGCGCAATTGATGCCCACCATTCTGATGCCGTGCGCGCGCGACTGAGACACCGAAAAGCCGACCGGTAACCCATGCTCGTTTTGCGGATCAGGAATGAAGCCGAAGCCCTCGAGCCAGTCCGACAGGCGCTTGCCGTTTATGACGTACAAGAGTTGGAACAGTGACAGCGGTGCGAGTTCGCTGCCCTCGCTGATGTGATAGAAGGCGTCACGGTCGGCGTCGGACAGACCGTTCCGCGTATCTACGAGCTGAAAGTCGCGCGCGAGTGCAGTTCCGGGATCGGGCGTAACGCAACCGCCGATAACGATCGTAGTCAGCACTGCGGCAATCATGCCACCTGCGCAGGAATTGAAGGTCCATTTGCCGTTCATCGATGGTCTCCGCATTTCATGCGATCGGTATCCGCTCACTGCGTCTTCAGGTATTCAATCAGGTCCCAGCGCTCGGCATCGGACAGTTCGCTGCCGTAGTCATGTCCTGCATTTGAATTTCCCGACAGGCCGGTGTCGAATTCAAAGCTTGCCCCCGGCGCACCAGCGTCCGAAAGATAGCCGACGCGCTGCGGATCGAACTCACGCGAGCCCGTGTAGAACCGCGCGGGTCGTTGTTGTGCCGGCAAGAGCAAATCGTGGAGCGTGGGTACTGAGTCATTGTGCAAGTAGGGCGCCGTCGACCACACACCCGCCAGGGAACGTGCCGGATATGAGAGGGGTGCGCGCCACTGCCCCGGACGGCGCGACGCGGGCTCCCACTCTGCGCGCGTCGCCGCCGACACCGTGTGAGCCCGGTAATACTGTTCCTCCATCTTCCCCATGAACTCTCCGAGCCGCGACACATAGGACTGATCGCCTGCTGGCTCAGCGAAATTGCGGACATAGTTGGGATCGGTGCCCGTCTCTTCGACCGTATATTCAGGGAACCGTATCAGGCCACCTTCGGTAGTCGTCGAGGCGTTGTGGCAGCGAGCGCATTTCGCCTCGTAGAGTACGCGGCCGCGGTCGGCCTTGGTCGCGTCGATAGCAGGAAACACATCAGGCCAGCGAGGTGGGTGCATCGCCGTCGCCAGACCTTCGAGTCTGAAGATATTGTCCACCCTGATCGGAGACTCGCCGGTCCGTCTGTCGAAATAGGCGCCGGCGCCGATCGCCGCTGCGATACCGCGCTGTACGTTGGTATTGGTCGTGCCGTTCCACTGAAACCACTCGTACGAACCCACACCCCAAATCGGCGGGATCGAGGCGGGCGCCGTCAGGGGCCGTTGATCGAACAGCACGTTTCGCACCGCACCCCATGCGTCGGCGCGGCCCGGTCCCGGAGGCGTCATCCCGGCCGGTGTACGAAGATTCGCTTTGACGATGTGTACCCAGCTCGAGAAGAGTCGTACGTTGCGTTCCCACTCGTCGAGCGTGTCTTCCACGTGGCGATGGCGGCGCTTGGGATCATCCTGATCGAGCGGCCCGCCATCGCGCGCGTTCAACCCGGCCAGATGCGCTGCCGAGTTGTCGGTCGAGTATGCAAACTCAGGCAACGCAACGTCCGCATTTTGGTGGGCTTGCGAATCGCGCTCTACCACCATGTTGATTTCATCCGACAGTGCCTTGCCCAAGTCCCCTTGTTCAAGCAATTCATCACGGCTTTCTACTTCGCGAAGCAGTTTCTTGGTGGATGCATGGTCGTGTGCCATTTGTAACAACAGCACAAAACCGGCTTCGGGATGGTGCAGTGTATGCTCGGCGGCGTTCACAAGGTCCTGCTTGAACGCGAAAAGATCGATGCGGTTCGGCGCGCCGTCCACGCGGAACGATTGACCGTTGTAACGGAACTCGGCCGTGTGACACGCGGCACAATTGAGTCCGATCATCTCAAAAGGCACGCCGGCCGGCCGCTCGACGGTCATCCCAACGGGAAGGCCAGTAGGTGAATCCGGATCCGCAAGAAATCCAAAACGTTCGAGGTTTTTTGCGAACAGTTCACCGGTCTTCGGATCGCGAATGGCCATAAACCCGTGGAACTCGAAGATGCCCGTGCCCATGGGCAGTTCGTAAAAGGTTTCGAGATCTGCGCGAGACAGACCCGATTCGACGTGCGGGACGTCGGGGCCGGAGGATTTCGGGAGCGATTCGAGATGCGCGCAAGCGGTGAGGAGGTAACCGCAGGCCAGCACTACGACGATCGAGTATCGAACGCGCATCATTCTCTCTCCTGGACCCACTGTGCGATCGCGTTTCTAAGCCAGTGTTCGCCGTTGTATTCCTGACCAAAATTCTCCCAGGGAAGCGCACGCACGAGGTGCAGGCGGCCGTCCGTGCCGCTGAGCGCCAGCGTATGGCCGTCCGGGCTCCAGATGCCGTGCACGATCCCTTTCGGCATCGGGATCGTGACGAGTTCGCGGCCGCTGGTGTCCCACACCTTGGCGGTGTTGTCCCATCCGTAGGTGAGAATGCGATCTCCGCGGGGGCTGTAGTCTGCGTTGATCAACATACCGCCATGACCAGAGAGGCGCGCCACTTCCTTGCCTGATTCAATGTCCCAGATGCGCGCCGTGCCATCGCCAGAGGAGCTGAGCACGTGTGTGCTGCTCGCATCGAAACGCGCGGTCACAACAAAAGCCTGGTGGCCTTCGAACTTGCGAAGCTCACCTCCGTTGATGAGGTCCCACACACGGATCGACTTGTCGAAACTGCCCGTTACGGCCCGGCGGCCATCGGGTGAAACGGAGGGCATGGTTACCGGTCCGGTGTGTCCTTCGAATTGATGAAGCAGAGACCCGGTCGCCGCGTCGATGGCCCATACGTCGGTGCCGGTCGAAGTGGAAACGACAATGCGGCCGTCAGGGCTGAAGGCTTGGAAGCCCGCGCGGAATCCGTCACGGTGAAAATCGGCGACCTGTTTGCCGGAGGCGCAGTCGTAAATGCCCAGACTGTCGCGGAGGTTCACGCTGATTCTGGAGGACGACGGATCGATCATGGTGCCCAACATCGCCGCCCCTCCCATCATGTCGACAGCACGGATGCGCTGCGATGCGATGGCCCATTGATGCTCGGGGTCGGCGACAATCGTGTGCAGAAGGTCGAAGCGATGCGCATCCCAGACCCGCACAGTGTGATCGGTGCCCTGCGTGCGGAGATAACGGCCGTCGGTTGAGAAAGTGGCGTGAAGGGCTTCCGTAGGGTGCTCGTCGAGAACTGCTGTCTCGCGCCCGGTCTCGACATCCCACACCCGTACCGTATGGTCGAAAGAGGCTGACGCGAGCCGACGGCCGTCAGGACTGAACGCAGCGAAGTAGATCGTGTCGGTATGACCTCGCAGGACGTTGGAATCGATCCCCAAATCCTGGGATGCTGGTTCCCACACACGCAACGTCCCCTGTACGCCGCCGACGAGCACCTGCCGCCCCTTCGGATGAAACGCAACTGAGCGAATTCCGTCATCGGGGACTTCTAGCCGGGCAAGCAGAACTCCGGTCTCGGTTTCGTAGACCGCCGCGCCGTTGCGTCCATCGGGCACAGCAACAGCCGCGCTATCGGGACTGAAGGATGCGACGTGAGTAATCGGTGGAACCTTGCCGGCGATTTTGCACTTCACATCGCCGGTTCGTGCGTCCCAGAGGACTGCGTTTCCATCCGGTAATCCGGACAGGATCAAATCCAACCCGGGGCTGAAAATCGCAGAAGTCGAATTCTCTACACCGGGATTGCGCACGACAGTTCCCGGGACCCGCGATTCCGCATCCCAGGACATGACGTGGCCATTTAGCGAGACCGCGGTCAGTCGGCGTCCTTCAGCATCGATTGCCAGATCGGACACGACGCCATCGCAACCAAAAGGTTTCAGAAAGGCTTTTTCTTCAAGGTCAAACACCCCGACCATACCGGTGCTCGCCGTGTAAATCCTTCTGCCAGCCGGATCGATCGCGACATCGAAAATAGCACTGGATGCGGGCACCTCCTCCGCACACAGTACGTTGCCCGTCTTCGCGTCCCAGACGTAAAGAATCCCGTCGAATCCTGCCGCCGTGACGCGGTCAGTTCCAGCGTGGTAGTCGACGCAGAAAAGGGCGTCGTTTCCATCGCCGAATGTGCGCACCAATTTTCCAGTGACCAGATCCCAAGCGCGCAGCGTGCCGTCGTCCGACACACTGAACACGGTACCTTCGTCCGGCAGATGAATCATGTTGATCTCGGTGGCGTGTTCGCGCCAGGAGGTAGCGTTCACCGCACGGGAGCCACGCCATAGCTCCGCGGAATTCACCGTGGCCACATCGGTCGCCGGCGTCGATTGGCGTGGAGCCAGTAGATCGGAGAACGCAAGATGGACCAGGTAACCCCATTCCCAATTACGGTGAGCCGCGGGTGAATTCTCGAGCGCGAGAATCGCGCTCTCCAGACGACCCTGGCCGATCTGGCTCGCGGCAAGTTGAATTTGGGCGTAGTACAACTGCTGTTCGGCGGCACTCCGCGCGGCCTGTGCTTCGAGGTTGAGGCCACGCTCGCTCTCGGCCCGCCGGTACAATTGCCAGGAAAACAGACCGGCCATAATTGCGATGGCCGAGACTACACCCACGATGAACGAAAGTTGCCGTCGGCGTCGGCGGGTATGCTCGGCTTGCCGCTCGATCTCTCGCCGTGCGTGCCGTTCGGCGCGCCGCGACTTTAGAGTGCGCAGACGCTCTGCGAGCTCACCCGCGCTGCGCAGCCTGCGGGCGGGATCGCCGTCCAGGCAGGCGGCCATATCCTCGCGCAATAACTCGTCGGCTACATCCCGTTCCCAGCCCGTGCCAATCGCGTGCGTGAAATCGCCAATGACCATTTGATACAAGACCACGCCTACGGAGTAGATGTCGCTCAACGTCGTCGCGGGTTTGCCCTCCAGCAACTCGGGCGCGACATACAACCGGGTACCCGCCCCCGTCTCCGACGTCGAGGCGCCGGAAAGCGTGAGCGTCAGGCCAACCGCCGTAATTCCGCGCGCAGCCAGCGCCGCCGGATCTGTAATGAGTCCGATGCCGAAGTCCGTGAGCACTACGCGAGGGGCGGAACTTCCGTCCGAATCGCTGATGAGCACGTTTGCGGGCTTTATGTCCTTGTGCAACACTCCAACGCTGTGGGCGGCGGCAAGCGCCACGGCGACTTGCGCGATCAGTTCGAGACGCGTCCCGAGTGGAACCTGATCCAGTCCGCCCTGTGCGGCGGCCCAGACGCGCAGATCACCGCCCTCGGTGTACTCCGATTCGATGAAGTACGGAGTGTGTTCAAAATCCCAATCAACAATCTGTGCAATGTCGGTACGGTTGCCAAGAGTTTCTTTGAGCAGGCGAAACAGGACTACCTCACGCTTGAGTGCGCGCACGCGCTCAGGCTCGAAGCAGAACTTAAATACTCGCTTTGCCCGTGTCTTCGCATGTACCGCAAGCCACACTTCGCCGAATCCACCTTGGCCGAGCTGTTCCTCGAGCACCCAGTGATCACGGCGTTGTACATTGAGTCCGACCGCCGGGCGCCAGCCAAACGAGTCTTCCTCGCCCGGTGTCACCGCTCGATGCGCCTTCTCGCCGCCAACCGGTGGTTCGAGCGGAGCGATTCCGACGATCCCCGCCTCGCAGATCTCGAAAGGATCGTCGAATCCGTTTAGTTCGTACGGTCCATGCGCGCGCCACGCGATGGCGATCCCCAGGTTTTCACCGCGTATTCGTTGGCGAACATTGTTGAACACGAAGGAGGACATCAACACTTGGCTGGGGCGAGCCAATGAACATACGCGGGCGGCGAGATCGACCGCGAGACCTTCGACCCGAGTCGCACCTCCTCCGCGCGGCGATGACTCCGTAATTTCCCCGAGATGAACTCCAATGCGTACGCCCGGCAGATCGGATTCCGTCGCGTGAACTTGCTGCAATGCCAACGCGAACAAGACCGCCGCGCTCGACGTTTCAAAAGTCAGGAAACAGCCGTCGCCAGCCCAGTCGATCACCCGTCCATCGCGTGCCGCAGCCAGTTGTTCGATGTGAGCCCGGTGCCGCGCAAGGAGCCCCGCGACGGCGCGATCCCCCAGCTCAGACTTGAGCGCGGTCGATCCCGCGAGATCTGTAAACACCAGAGTAAGAACCCGCTCCCGGGAGGCGCCGAATTCGTCCGCGATCGAGTCTTGAGAACGCATGGCCCAAGCGTATTACTTCTCAGTTGAGTCAACTACCCTATCAGGACGGGATAACGATAAAAAGCCGGTGGTCGTCAAGAATTTAGACGTTACTCAATCCCCAACCCGGCGACTGCTCGCGATGAGGTGACTGGATGGCGGTGTTGCGAGTCATCGACGAACTTTTCTCTACGGTCCAATTCCCTGCTATCAGGGAAAATACAGAGAAGTATCGGCGAATACCGATTGAAAGTTTCAGACCTTAGCCTGGCAACCTCCCTTCGCCCCCGGTCTTGCGCCGTTGGTTCCCGGAATCTCTCCTAAAATTAACAGGGGATTATGGATCGGGTATCGGGGAGTTTGTTCCAGGCAACAGGGAAATCTCGAGTGAGAGCAGGCGATTTGCGGCATGTACAAGAACAGGCGACGACGTCTCCTAGGCTCGGGCCGTTTCCCGCGAACGGCTCAGACGAAGTCCCACGGTTTTCGCTTTTCGCGTGAGAGCAACGCATTTGCTTCTTCGTCGCCGACGAAGCGCTCCTTCTTTGGGTTGTACTCCACATCCCGTTCGAGCCACATCGCGACATTGGCGCAGTGGACGGTCGTCATCGATCGGTGCATCATGCTCGGATTGGCCACGGTCTGTTTGCGCGACCGCACGCAATCCAGGAAATCCTGCATGTGGTCGAGCGAACGGCCCGTCCTCTCGACGTACTCGTTGATCACCTGGCTGTAGTTTTCCAGCAATTCGGGCGACGACGCTTCGGCCCGGGTATAGTTGTCCGCCGCGCCGACCCACCCACGCTCGCTCACGAATCGTTCACCACAGGACCCGTGCCAGTACTTATCGCCGCGGGAGAGGATCAGCCTCTTTCCATTGGCAAACGTGCAGACCATGCCGTCACCGGAATCATTGTCGACATACTCGTATTTCACCGGCGATGTGTCTTCCAGTCCCAACCCGTACTGGGCCTGGGCAAACGTGTGGGCGCCCCATTCGCCGATGCAACTCGTGTGAAAGTCGTAATCGCCGCGCCACTCGCCATTCACGTATTTCTCGTTGTAGGGCCGCCACGGGCAGGGACCCAGCCAGGCATCCCAATCGACGATGTCTTTCGGGGGTTGTTCCTGGGCCGGGAGCACGTTTCGCTTCATCTTGGCAGCATCCCACGGCGCGATGTGCGCGTAGGCCGTGTGCACGTCGCCCATACGACCCGACTGGACCATCTGGTAGCAGAACGCGTGATGCTCTTCGCTGAGGCGCTGCGTGCCGGTCTGGTAGATGCGGCGGTGTTTCTTCGCCGTCTCCACGACGGCACGGCCCTCTTCGACGGTCATGCACGACGGCTTCTCCGTGTAGACGTCTTTCCCGGCGCGCATCGCCAGGATGGACGCCGGCGCGTGCCAGCGGTCGCCGGTAGCGATGAGCACCGCGTCGATGTCGTCGCGCTCCAGCATCTCGCGCATGTCCGTGTATTGGTCGCAGTCGGAGTTCCCGTACGCTTCGTCGACATGGGCCTTGATCCGGTCGCGCTCTCGCTTCTGCACATCGCAGATCGCAACGAATTGCACGTCGTCTTTGCTCATCAACCAACGGAGATCGTGGAAACCCCGGCTTCGGAGCCCGATTCCCGCGACGGTGATGCGTTCCGACGGCGCGACGGTAGTCCTTCGAACGTGTGCGCAAGCGGGAAGGATTAGCGGTGCGGTGGCGGCCGCCGCTGCGCGGGCAAGAAACCCGCGCCGTGAAATCTTTTGGCTCATGAGACAATCCTCCTTGGGATGCGCATCGGCCCGACTCAGTGCATCATGTATCTGGCCGCCACTACAAACTGACGTTTCCCGCACGAGTTAATTGGCAATATGGCGGAGAGGGTGGGATTCGAACCCACGGTACGGCAAGGCCGCACAACGGCTTTCGAGGCCGCCGCCTTCAACCACTCGGCCACCTCTCCGG